>WFXD01000075.1 GCA_015490795.1 Gammaproteobacteria bacterium | reverse complement strand
GATATTTTGTGCTTTCAGCCTGTTCACCCAGTAGGTGAACTTCGCTACGGGGCGGATTGCACGTTTGCGGAGGCGCATGCCTGCGTTGCAACTCCTTGGAATAGAACAACTATTCTACGTCGTTGCGCCTTGTCCTGCGCCCCCGCAAACGCACACTCCACCCCGTTCAACTGCGGATTCTAGGATTATGAACGCTGGAATGGAGCAGGAGCAGGGTCGCCATTTTGACCCTTTTCTGATACAGGCACTGCTGGCACATCTGGATGGATTTATTGAGATCGGTAAGCGCTACGGCGCTGATTGATGCGCCTATTGAACCAGCTGGTTCATCTCAAAGATCGGCAGCAGAATGGCGATAACGATCAACAGAACAACCAGCCCCATAAACAGGATAATCACCGGCTCAAAGATGCCAATCAGCATCTCCGCCATGGATTGAACCTCGCTCTGCTGGTTGTCTGCGGCCCCCTCCAGCATTTCAGGCAGCTGCCCGCTGGACTCACCGCTGGCGATCAGATGCACCGTAATGGGCGGGAAGAGTTTGGTTTGACTCAGTGCGCGGCTGAGGCTGTCGCCCTCCCGGACCCGTACCGAGGTCTGCTCCACTGCCTTGCGCATGGGCAGATTAGGGATGACCTGGCTGGCAATCCGCAGCGCCTCCAGCAGCTCCACGCCACTGCCGACAAGGATGGCCAGGGTGCGGGTGAAGCGCGCCGTGTTGGAGCCGCGTATAAAGCGCCCGATCAATGGCAGCTTGAGCTGCATGCTCTGGTAGGCAAAAAGGATCTGTTCAACCCGCAACATGGCTGAGATGCCGATCCAGATGGCGATGATTCCGCCAAGTACAAGGATGCCATAATCCAGGATGAAATCGCTGGATATAATCAGCCAGCGGGTCAGGAATGGCAGCTCTTGTCCCAGATTTTCAAATACCCCGACAATCTCTGGCACCACATAGGCCAGCAGCCCGATAACGATCAGCACCGATACGGTAATCAGCATAATCGGGTAGATCATGGCCAGCTGTATCTTTTTGCGCATCACCTCCCGGGTCTCTTCATATTCGGCCAGTTTTTCCAGCACATAATCGAGTTTGCCGGATGATTCGCCCGCATCAACGGTGGCACGGTAGAGCACCGGGAAGGCTTTTGGGAAGTTGGCCAATGCATTGGAGAGGCTCTGCCCCTCCAGCACGCGCGCGCGAACGCCCAGGATAATGCGCTGGATGCGCACCTTCTCCGTCTGTTGTGATACGGCCAGCAGCGCCTCCTCCAGAGGGATGCCGGAGCGGCTCAGGGTGGCGAGCTGGCGGGTTAACAGCGCCAGGTCGCGGGTACCAACCCCACTGCTGCCTCCCAATGCAGTGGGGCTGCGGGACTCTTTGGAAATAACAGCCTCAACAGAGAGTGGAGTCAGCCCCTGGTCACGCAACGCCTGGCGAGCCAGACGTGGAGTCTCGCTCTCAATAACCCCCTTTTTTTGCCGACCCTGTGGATCAAGCGGCTGGTATTCAAATGCGCCCAAGGTGATCTCTCAATGTTTCAAAGCTCTGGAAGCGAGAGATGCGCCGCCTCCTGTTAGTTTTCATGTGCCACCCGAACGACCTCTTCCAGACTGGTTTCACCGCTGATGGCCTTCTCTCTGGCATTTTGCAGCATGCTGCGTGAGCGGGTGCGAGCCTGGTTATTCAGCTCATGTTCGCCTGCGCCGTCATGGATAAGGTTTTTCATCGCATCATCAATCACGACCAGCTCAAAGATGCCGCTGCGCCCGCGATAACCCTGATAGTTGCACGCCTTGCACCCGTTGGCGCGATAGAGCGTCAGGGTCTTGCCGGCATCAGGGGTGAACCCCAGCGTCTCCAGATTTGCCTGGCTGGCGGTGTAGCCCTCTTTGCAGTCGGGGCAGAGCCTGCGCAGCAGCCGCTGTGCCATCACGCCGATGATGCTGGATGAGAGCAGAAAGGGTTCGACCCCCATGTCGCGCAGCCGGGTGATGGCGCCAACGGCGGTGTTGGTGTGCAGGGTCGACAGCACCAGATGGCCGGTCAGACTGGCCTGGACGGCAATCTCTACCGTCTCCAGATCACGGATCTCGCCAACCATTACGATGTCAGGATCCTGGCGCAGAATGGCGCGCAGCCCCCGGGCAAAGGACATATCGACCTTGGGGTTGACCTGGGTCTGGCCGATGCCATCCAGGTAGTATTCGATGGGGTCTTCAACCGTCAGGATATTTCGCTTGCGGTCGTTGAGCGTGCTGAGCACGGCATACAGCGTGGTGGTTTTGCCGGAGCCGGTGGGGCCGGTAACCAGGATGATGCCATGCGGCCGCCGGATCAGCGACTCCATCGACTCAAGCTCATCCGTGCGGGTGCCCAGCTGTTTCAGATCCAGCCGCCCAGCCTGCTTGTCCAGCAGCCGCAGCACGATGCGCTCACCGTGGATGGAGGGCAGGGTTGAGACGCGCACATCCACCGCCCGGCCACCAATGCGCAGTGAGATGCGGCCATCCTGTGGCAGGCGTTTTTCCGCAATATCCAGTTTTGCCATCACCTTGAGGCGGGAGATCACCATCGGCGCCATAGCGCGCAGCGGTTGCAGGATCTGCCGCAGCACACCATCGACCCGCAGGCGTACGACCATCTTGTCTTCAAAGGGCTCGATGTGGATATCGGAGGCGCACTCCTTGACGGCTTCGGCCAGCAGGGCGTTGATGAGGCGGATGATCGGGGCCTCGTCGGCGCTTTCGAGCAGATCCTCCGGCTCGGGCAGCTGATCGGCAATATCGTTCAGATCCAGGTCATCGCCGATGTTGTCCATCATCTGCTGGGCCTGGGCGGAGCCTTGCTCGTAGGTCTTTTGCAGCAGGAGGTTGAACTCATCTTCGGAGACCGGCTCGAAACGGGCCGGGGAGCCAAGATGGCGCTGGGCTTCGATCAGCGCCAGTGCCGCGCTCTCCTCAAGATGCACTATGGTGCCTTTTCCGCCGTCCGCCCGAATCAGCACGCCATGCCGCTTGGCGAAGCTGTAGGGCAGTGGAGCGGCAGGGGGGGCGCTGTCGGATTGATTGCTCTGAGGCTCGGCCATCTAATCTGTCTGGTCGCTGCGGACGGGTTCAGATATGTCGATTACGGGCGCCCCGCTATTCATTGAGGGCAGCAGCGGGCGGCCTTTGTCAGGCGCCAGTCTGATCTGCCACCTCTCCTGGTTTTTGTCGATGTTCATCTGCAGGTTTCTGATGTAGTCATATTTTGAGTTGGTTAGCCGCAGGCTTGTGCGCCGGTCGCGGATGATCTCGGGGCGCAGAAAGACCATCAGGTTGGTTTTGTTGGTTATGGCGCTGGTGTTTCTGAACAGCAGGCCCAATATGGGAATGTCCCCCAGCAGAGGCACTTTGGAGACTGATTCGGTCAGGTTGTCTTTGATCAGGCCGCCTAAAACAATGGTCTGCTTATCATCCACCAGTATAGTGGTTTCAAGCGTACGCTTATTGGTTGTCAGCTCATTCCCTTTGGTACCGGGGACAACGCTTGAAACCTCTTGCTCAATCTCCAGCTTGATGGTGTCACCTTCATTGATCTGCGGGGTAACCATGAGCTTGATGCCCACATCATGGCGTTCGATGGTCTGAAATGGGGTGGAGGAGGTATTGCCGGTGGAGGGGGTGTATTGTCCCGTTACAAAGGGGACATTTTCTCCCACATGGATGGTGGCTTTTTCGTTATCCAGTGTAAGCAGTGACGGGGTGGAGAGGATGTTGGTATCGGTGTCTCCCGCATAGGCCTGAACCAGGGCACGCAGGCTGCCGCCGCTGATATAGCCCAGATTAAAGGCAGTGACGGGAAGTGCATCAGCATCCGGCGTATGGTCGGTACCGGCAAAAAAACCCTTGATACCGGGGGTGGAGGTCTGCCACTCAATGCCCAGCTCTCTTGTCTTCACATCCGTCAGTTCGGCAATCACCGCCTCGATGTAGACCTGGGCGCGACGGATATCCAGCTGATTGATCACCTGCTTGAGTGATCGCATGATCAGTGGCGGGGCTGTGATGACCAGTGCGTTGGTGGCTTCATCGGCCTGGATGTCAAACTGGGGTTTTGCCTGCGCCCCTTTTTTAACCTCTTTTTCAGCCTCCAGCTGTTTGGTGCCGATGCCCTGCAGCACCGTTACCAGATCTTTGGCCTGTGCATAGCGGAGGTAGACCACCTCGGTCTGCCCTTCAATGGTAACCGGCGTATCCAGATGTGCGATCAGTGCGCGCAACTCCAGCCGCAGATCCGGGTTTCCACCCAGCAGGATGCTGTTGGTTCGAGGGTCGGCTACCAGAACAGGCTGCTGCCCTGGCGGCGCCTTGCCCTTTTGTGGATTGTTGCGCAGAGAGGTCAGCACCTGAACCAGATCGGCCGCATTGGCATGTTCCAGCGGGATAATCTCCACCTCGTTGCTGCCAAGCCGGTCGATGCGCCGAACGATGCCAATGACGCGCTCCATATTGGCGATGGAGTCCGAGATGATCAGCGTATTGCTGTCAGCATGCACCCCCAGGTGGGCCTGCTGTGGCATCAGTGGCCGCAAGATAGGAACCAGCTGCGAGGCCATGACGTGCTTGACCTCAATCACGCGGGTTACGGTCTCATCCGTGCGATGGGTTTGGGTTTTGCTGATGGTGCGGATGTTGTCCTGCTTGGCGACGGTATTGGGCACGATCTTGTAGATAGCGCCGCTGGGTACTACGGCGAATCCATGCACTTTAAGTATAGACAAGAAGATTTCGTAGATACGATCCTGGTCGCTGGGGGTGGAGGAGATGACGGTTACCTTGCCTTTGACGCGCGGGTCGACAATAAAATTCTTGCCGGTCATCTCTGATACGGTATTGATCAGCACCCGAATATCGGCATTCTTCAAATTCAGTGTAAGTATGCCTTCTGCACAGAGGGGCAGAGAGATGATGAGTATCAAAAGAGTCAACTGAAGACGTTTGAGCATGGGGTACCGTTTCTTTTCCCTTAATTCAGGTTGATGTCTGTTATTGGCATTATTCTCAGGCTGGGTGTTATGGACAGCTGATTCATTATGCGGAAAATGCGGCCCGATACAAGCTGCCTGGCCGACTGCTGGCTATTTACCGGGCAAACCTCTTTCGCATCTCTGCCATCTCCTCGATCAGCGCCTGCCTCTCGGAGCGCTGGTTGCCCGAGGCGCCGGCTGGTCGCGGAACCCTCTTTGGCCCCGCAGCGGGTCTGCTGCGTGCTGCCGGTGGTTGACGCCTTTTGGTGATGGCTATCGGTTGCTCCTCTTCATCCATCGATGGGCGCGGCAGGGAGAGGGATTCATGCCGCCCATTGCGCTCCAGTATGACCCGGGAAGGCTCTACCGCGAACAGGGTGGCGCCACCGGGTATCTCATCACCGACCCGATACATCGCCTGTGCATTGTCGGATGAGCTGATAATGGCCCAGCTCTCCTCGGTGCTGGATCTGCCGAGGAGGGTGCCCTGAAGGGTCAGTGCCAACGGGGTCGTAGGGGCTTCAATGACCTCTTTTTTGACGGCGGCCTGGATCTGCCCGGATCCATCGCCGAACAGGTGCCAGCCGGGAATCCGGTTAAGGCTGATCGTGCTGGCGGGCGCTTGCGCGTTGGTGCGGCTGCGCAGGATTATCTCATCCTCTTGAGCTGCTCCCTGGGTTGCACGGTAGGCAGTGAATGTATCGGATATGACCAGCGCAAGCAGTGCCGCCGACCCAACTGCCGCTACGGTCGGCAGCAGCCGGGGTAAAAGAGATTGCGCGTTGTTCACAGGCTGCTTCGGGTCTCTTGCCAATCTAAAGCTATAGTATAGATGTGAACGGCTCCTTTGGTTTTAATTTTATGGTGCCGGTGCTGTCAAAGAGTATCTTTGATCATGAACACCAATATAATGCCTGATAGAGGCTATTAATGGTAGGCTCTGTTTTGTATCCGGGCAGCGGCAAATCAGCGCTCTGACCGGGGTTTTAACCCTTTGTTGATTTATGGAGGTAAGGTGAAGATGTTTGCCAAAAGGCACAAGTGCAGCGGGGAGAAGAGCGCATCTGGCTTCACGCTGATTGAGGTGATGGTGGTGGTGGTTATTCTGAGCATCCTGGCCGCCATTGTAGTGCCCAAAATCATGGGCAAACCCGATGAGGCGCGTATTACCAAGGTGCAGTCAGATATTCGCTCGCTCTCTGCTGCGCTGGATCTCTACCGTCTGGACAACTTCACCTATCCCACCACGGATCAGGGGATTGAGGCACTGGTCACAGCACCGGGTGGCCTGGCCAGTGGCGCTCGCTATCAGGAGGGTGGTTATATCGACCGCGTACCAAAAGATCCCTGGGGCAACCCCTATAACTATCTTCAGCCTGGAACACATGGCGCCTATGATCTCTACTCCTTTGGCGCAGATAATGCACCGGGCGGCCAGGGGATCAACGCCGATATCGGGAACTGGGGTACGGAGTAGCGGGTGGCTGGAAGATGGCTCTCCGGCCAGCTGACAGATGCAGCGCCACCCTTGCGGCAGCAGCGAGCCGGCTTTACGCTGCTGGAGCTGCTGATTGTTATCTTTATAATCTCACTTATTTCAGCGGGGTTTGTAAGATTGATGGTTGGCTTCGGCGGCGCTTCGCTTTCGCTGGAGGATGAGACGAGGCGGCTGCACCGGCTGTTAACCCTGACAGCGCAACAGGCTATTTTGCAGGGGAGCGAGATTGGTCTTCTGGTTGAGGCGGATGCCTATCACTTTGTTCTGCCCGTTAAGGATCATTCCGTAGCTTTTGAAGGTGATGATCTGCTTCAGTATCATCGGTTGCCACAGGGCTGGCGTTTAGAGCTGCAGCAGGATGAGCAGATCATCCCTCCGGTTGTTGTCACGATAAAAGAGGATGGCACAGAAGAAGAGGCCAAGCAGCCACCGCCATCCATCGTTTTTTATGACAGCGGTGAAGTAACCCCCTTCCAGTTACGCATCTACGCTGCTGATAATCCTGAACCCACAATGATCGAGGCCAAAGAGAACGGAGAGATCGAGGTGCATTTTCAGGAGCCAGCCCGGTGACCCCGGCAGCAAGGCAGGCAGGGTTCAGCCTGATGGAGGTGTTGGTAGCGCTTGCGGTACTGGCGATTGCGATGGCGGCACTGGTTGAATCAGCAGGCAGTTTCACCTCCAACCAGGCCTATCTTGAAAATAAGACCCTTGCCCATTGGGTGGCACTGGATCAGTTGACCCTGCTGCGGACAAACGACAACCCGTCCCTTGGCTCACAGGAGGGAGAGCAGGAGATGGCCGGGCGAATATGGCGCTGGAACCTCCTGCTCTCATCAACGCCTGACCCGGATGTCATGAAGGCGGAGGTCACGGTTAAACAGGAAAACAGCGAAACCGTGTTTGCCATGCTCACCGGATATGTCGAGGTGAAACAGTAGTGTCCCCGGGGCAGAAAAACCGGGGGTTCACGCTTATTGAGGTCTTGATTGCGCTGGCTGTTTTTTCGGTGATGTCAGTGATGGCCTATGGTGGACTGAAGAGCGTTCTGGATGCACGCAATGGCACAGAGCGGGCGGCAGAAAGATTGACCGAGCTACAGATGGCATTTCTCTTGATACAGCAGGATATGCAGTATATGGCGCCACGCGGCATCCGTGGTGAGTATGGCGAGCAGGAGTCAGCCCTGTTTGCCGGTTCAGGGGCAGATTACCAAATCGCCTTTACCCGGGGGGGGAGAGACAATCCCCGCCGACCAGGCCGCAGTGGATTGTACCGGGTGGCCTACCAGTGGGAGGAGGACGAGCTGAAGCGCCTGGTCTGGCCTGCGCTGGATCGCATCGATAACAGCACCCCCACGACAATGGTACTGTTGCGTGGCGTGAGTGATGTCGCCTTTAGTTTTTTGCAGGGTGGCTGGAGCGCTACCTGGCCCGTGCCGGGCGCCGATACAGGCCTGGATGCATTGCCACAAGCGGTAGAGATGGTGGTCGTGCTGGAGGATTGGGGCACCATTACCCGTGTTTTTGCCATGCCTTATTAGCCTCCATGAACAGACCTCTGAAAAAGTCTGCGGGCATAGCCCTGGTTACGGTGCTGTTGGTGGTGGCTGCCACCACCATTGCTGCCGTATCGATCAGCTCGCGTCTGCAAGTGGATATCCGTCGTACGGAAAATATTTTGCGTGCAGATCAGGCCTGGCTGCACCTGCTGGGTATCGAGAGCTGGGCCAAAGGCATGCTGGCTGATGATCTCAAAAACAGCCCGGAGATTGATACGCAAGAGGAAAAGTGGAATGAACCTGTAAAGGATGATGTGGAAGGCGGTGTGATTGAAGGGAAGATGGTAGACCTACAGGGGCTGTTTAACCTCAACCGGCTGTTGAAAAAGCCCGATGGAGAGCAGCAGGATGGCCAGCCGCTAACGGTAAGCACAGAGGATGTAGAGCGGTTCAAGCGGCTGCTGATCAATCTGGAGCTGGATGAGCTGCCAGTGGATGAACTGGTGGATGCCCTGCTGGACTGGCTGGATAAAGACTCCCTGCCGAGGGACTTCGGCGCAGAGGATGGCTCCTATCAATCGTACAGCACGGCAAACCGCCTGATGGTACACCCCAGTGAGTTATTATTGGTAAAAGGCTTTACCCCAGAGATCTATCGGGAGCTGGCAGGCTTTGTTACGGCACTGCCCGAACGTGTTACGCTAAATGTCAATACAGCAAAGGTCGAAGTGCTACAGAGCTGGTTCAAAGGTTTTCAATACAAGGATGCAGAGGCGCTGGTCGATGAGATAAAAACATCGCCCTATAATGATATTGGTGAATTTATGACCGATGGCCTGGCGCGCTTCAATCTGACCACCTCCTCAAGGGATGGCCTGGGCGTTGACAGCAGCTACTTCAAACTGCACAGCAGAGTAACCGTAGGCAAGGCCAAGGTGGCTGTGGCATCCCTGCTGCACCGGCTGCCAACTGGCGATGTAGAGGTGCTCCAGCGCATGCGAGAGGATATGTTTTAGTGGCAGAGCAGATTTTAATCCGTTTTTCAGGTGACCAGTTCGAGTGGCTGGCCGCCAACAGCAAAGGCCAACCACAATCTGGCGTGGGGCGTGGCAGTGGCGAAGAGCTGGCGGCTGTCTGCAAAGGCAGACAGGCTGTTTTGCTGGTGCCGGGCGTAGATGTACTGCTGACCCATGTAACCATTCCCACACGCAATACAGCAGGCATCAGCCGGGCGCTGCCATACGCAGTGGAAGAGCAACTGGCAGAGGATATTGATCACCTCCATTTTGCCAGAGGCACACAGGACAGCGAGGGAGGCATGCCGGTAGCCGTCATTCGGCGTCAATGTCTGGATCACTATCTGGAGAGACTGGCGCAGCTGGGTATCCGGCCTGCATCGGCCTGTGCCGCCCCACTGCTGCTGCCCTGGCAGGAGGGTCTCTGGACGATTCTGATCGAGGATAAAAAAGCACTGCTGCGTTATGGTCCCGACCAGGGTCTGGAGCTGGCGCCAGAGAGCCTGCCACCTATTGTCAGCCGCCTGCTGAAAGAATATACAGATGGTGAGCGGCCAAAGCTCAGGCTCTGGTACAGCGGAGATGTCGCCCCTGATATTGCTGCACTGGAAAAGACCGGCTGTGAGGTGGATATTTCGCCCGTACCAAAAACAGGAATGGCCATGATGGCCGCCACACTCTCTACAGGTACAGCCCTTGACCTTTTGCAGAGTGAGTATGGGCGGCAGGATGCTGCATCATTAATGACACCTAAACCCTGGCGCGCAGCAATCGCACTGTTAGTGCTGACCTGCCTGATACAGTTGGGGAGCACAGGTTACAGCTACTGGCAACTGGTGCAAGAGGACCGGCAACTGGCAGAGGATATTGAAGCACTCTATCGCGATGCCTTTCCGGACGCCGGCAAAATGAGACGCGGCAGTGTGCGGCAACAGGCGGATCAAAAGCTGGCTGAGTTACGGCAACAGTATGGCCGTGGCTCAGATACCTTTCTGACGCTACTCTATATCAGTGGCGAAGAGCTGCATAAGGAGAAAGAGCTGCAACTGGAAGGGTTGAACTATAAAAATGGTGTCCTGAATCTGCGCCTGCAAGGGACAGATTTGAGCCAGTTTGAAGTTTTTAAACAAAAACTGCTGCAAGGGCGAGAGCGGGAGATCAAGGTTGAAGTGCTCTCTGCGGTATCACGAAGAGAGGGTGTGGATGGCCGCATCATGATACAGGAGCGTAAATAGTCATGACCAAATGGTGGGCGACGCTCCAGGCACGCGAGAAAAAAATGTTGGGCTTCGGTTTTATTGCACTTGTTGTAATGGGCGGATACCTGTTTCTGATCGAGCCCTTTATGGAACAGAGAGCGCTGCTGACGACAAGAGTGGCGGCACAAAAAAACCTTAAAGCACACCTGGAGAGGGTGGCGGTTGAGGCTGAATCCCTGCGATCCAATGCCAGCGGTGCAATAAAACTGAGCAGCTCAGGGAAAGATACACTGCTTGCCGTGGTAAGCAAAACCAGTCGCAAGAATGGCATTAAGGAGGCCATGAAACGGATCACCCCCGAGGGTAGCAGCAAAGCCCGGATCTGGCTGGAAGATGCCTCCTTTGATCAGATGATTACATGGGTGATGGCCATCAATGGAACCTACGGCATCAATGTGGAAAACATAAATGTTTCAGCAGGAGACAAGCCAGGAGAGGTGCGGGCAAAGCTGACACTGGTGACAAAAAAGCAGTGATGTCTGCCAATCTATTTTGGTTCTTTGGTGCCGTGTTTTAACCTGAAAAGAGCAGATTGCGCCACATGGCCGAGGTTCGGCTTCTGCTCTCCGAGCCAGGCGAAAAAAGCCCCGCACGCTGGCGGGGCTTTTTCTGCCGCGATGGGATGCTACACCCTCTTCTTCCTGGCGAAACCGATGCCAGCCAAGCCGAGGCCCAGCAAGGCAAGGGTGGCCGGTTCGGGAACAACATTGATATTTTCGGCACGGAAAGCCTGTCCATCCAAGACGAGTTCAAGTCCCCAGTAGCTTTGATGCTTTGGAAGCCAATCCCCAAGCTCTGCTAGGTCATCTAAAGCATTAGGATTATTGGTCAGTGTTGTAGAGTCGGTCCAGACATGATCGACACCCAGGGTTCCGGTCCAGTTCGTTTGCCACCAGGCATTGCCACTCAGCCCAATATAGCTCACATAATCCACTGTTGGGTCAACACCGGTTAGCCCGTTGACATCGACCCCGACAAGACGCTTTTCATTCAGGCCGCCCAGTGCAATGGGACCCCAATCTGAATACTCAACAGAGTCCCAGTCGTAGAGATATTCTTTGGTTCCATTCAAGGAACTCAAGTCCAGGTTGCCGCCTGCGTCATCATAGATATAGTAAGCCCAACTTGGACGGTCGCCGTACTCATCTGGTGTCGCTACTCCATTCCATTGTTCATACGATGTAACGAAGGATTGGACGCCATTCACGCTGGTAATGGTTTTGAATTCGGAATTTCCACTCCCATAAGATGGCAGACCATTCAGAATGGCATACTGGGTATTGGTGAAAAATTGATCATAGCTAGCCGCCCCATTGGCATTTGGAGCCATGACGCGATAGAAATCGACCACTAATGCTGCCTCTGCACTTTGGGGTGTGGACAGCATCGCCCCCGCTATAGCAAAGCTGGCCACTCCTAACAATTTCTTTTTCATTTCTCTTTTCCCCCATTGCAATACAATTATATGGCTGCCAGAACGTGCCTCTCTGCAGTGCTGCTCTAAACCACCCGAGCCAGTAGATTCATTTAGTATTACCTGGCCAGAGGTTGAGAAGCATAATTCATGCCGTTTGTAAAATATCTTTTATAATCAAAGGACTGCCTAGACTGGCATTTGCCCAGCAACAATTGTCAAGCAAAAAGTGTAAAAAAATACTGACAAAATTACATGTTTATTTCGTTTATTTCTCTGTGCTTTTTAGTCAATACATTGATTTATATTAATTTTCACAAAAACACGGCGTGTAAAGAATTTTGACAAATCCCTACCGAAAAACACCGGCACAGCTTGAGCAAGAGGTTAGGAGGCAGGTATTATTTTTATATTCAATGAGTTATCGCGCGGATTTCTGGCATAACGGATTCTGGTGGGTTTTAAGCCATAACGCGCGCCCCTGTTTTTGCTGTGTACGCCCGTTTCATTGCAGATTCAAAATCCTCATTGGAGGGATATGCGTAGCCAAATACAGGCTGCCATAGCCGATTGTTCTCCATGCAGAGGTAGAAAAAGACCCGCCCATGCCACTGTGCAAAGCTGCGATAGGCGAGAGAAAACATCTCCTGTTTTGTCTCATCTGAATAGCTTAATTTCCCATCACTGTTAATCAATGGCAGCTGCAGGATTTTGCTTTTTAAGCCCCGCTGTCGAATCTGCTTAACTACCGATTTTGTATAGGTCAATGTGCCAAATGAGACCAGCGCCACCTCTTCGGGTCTGAACAGCTCCTGCAAGCGTTGAAATATCTGCGTGTACTCCTCTCTCCAGCAGTCGTAGTGAATCATGGGGTGGAAATGAAAGCCAACTATCATGCCCCTGTCAGCAATTTTCCGGGCCGCCTCCATTCGATCATCCAGCGTTGCGGTACGATGCTCTTCATTACCGATGATGGTAGGCGTGTTGAGTGACCAGGTGCAGATGATGTTGGGTGGTATCTCATGTTCCAGCAGATAACCGATGTTTTTCGATTTGGTTTTCAGCTCTAAAATGACATTGGGATTGGCGCGGGCAAAGACTGTTAATGTATCCAGTATGCCATGTTTGTTGCCCCACAGCAGAGAGTCTGACGATTGGCCGGTTCCAATGTGGTAAGTCTGATCTGGATCTAATTTAAGGGCGTGCAGTTTTTCTGCAAAGCTCTGGTCGAAGTAGATTTTGTCTTCGTGGTAAAAGGCCTGGATGCTGCAATAGCTGCAATCGAACCCGCAGTTATCTATGGCGTCAAGCGTCATCAGATTGCAGCATCGCGTGCGTTCTGAAGCAACTGGACAAAAACCCAGTCCCAAATGTTTTTTATCCCTTCTCTCCAGTCTGGGTTTCTGCAATGGCAGGGCGGGGGCTTCTCCTCCGGGATAGTGGGTGGCACGGTTTTTTACCGCCAGCCAATCTGTTTTGAGCTGGTTGATGATGATCTTCTTTGCCGCCTTTCCACTGGCACTCTCTGTTTGCGCGCGGTTCCAAAGCTGCTGAATGGAGGACTCCCCCCACATCTCAAGATCACGGGAGATTTCACAAATCTGGCGTAGCTCTTGTAGCGTAAAACGATGTTGATGCGCCTGTGTGCCAATAAAATCCTGTAGCTCTTTTGACAACAGGGGGAACAGAGTCTGCTCACAAATAACGGAAAACTTCTGCGTATAGCTATTGGAGGCGGGCATTATTGAAGCGGGAGTGAGCGGAGATGAGTCCGCTGCGCAGGTATCTGTAACAGCAGTTAATCAATGGATTGACTGCGCGCCACTTTAATTACTGAAATTACTGACAGACATTATATTGAGCGATGCGATCAACTGTATATTGATCCAGCAGCGGGATCATGGGAGCCATGCCGGTGGAGATCTCGCCGCATCGCTTCAACTCTTGCAGGGCAGGAGTCTTTGCCAGTTTTTTGCTGAAGGTGATGATCTGCTCCTGCGCCTGGTCACGCTTGCCATCAGCGCACAACGCCTTCACTTCAGCTGCAATCTCCTTGGCGCGTTGCTCCATCGCAGTAATCTCGGATTGGTCAATTCTCTGTATGCAATCTTGCAGTTTTTGCATCTGCGCCATCATGGCCTCCATCTCCTCTTCGTCCATTTTATATTTCTCAGTAGCAAAAGCAGCAAATGGAGAGAGCAACAGTAACAGGCAGATAGATGTTTTCATAGCTTCAGATGTTGAGTTACAAGCGAGCGTGGATTGGTAAAAAATGTCTTTGACAAGTATAAATTTGCGAAATGTCGTCAGTCAACACAACTATTCTTCGGTTCGGGCCTTTATAAATCGGTGTATACTTGCCCCTGTATACCAGAAGAGCGCGACAACACCTCCCAGCATGGCAATGCCCACGGTTCCCCAGCCGATCAGCCCTGTAGTATCTGACTCAATCCAGAGACCAAAATAGGCTACCGCTGAACCCAGCAGACCCAGCAACATTGATTTTGCTCCAAGCTCTGCTGACTTGTGTGCACGTTCAGGTTGCCGTGGTTTATTCATCTGAAAAACACCAGTGGTTGCTTGCGGGAAGTAGGCGTGGAATCGTATCCTATCCAGCTGAACAGTTACAAGAGAGATTATTTGAATGAAAGATGTTGTAAAAGAGTATTACGGTAAAGTTCTACAGGGCACCCATGATCTGAAAACGGATGCCTGCTGTACAGATACAAAGCTCCCCGGCTTCATCAAACGGGGGCTGAGCAGGATCCACGCCGAGGTGACTGGGCGTTATTACGGCTGTGGTCTGGTGATGCCTGAACTGTTGCAGGGCATGCGCATCCTCGATCTTGGCAGCGGTGCTGGCCGTGACTGTTTTCTGCTCTCTCAACTGGTGGGTGAAGAGGGCTATGTGCTGGGTGTGGACATGACCGATGAGCAGCTTGCCGTGGCCAACAAGTACATCGACTACCATACAGAGCTGTTTGGCTTCAGCCACCCCAATGTTGAGTTCAGAAAAGGCTACATCGAGCAGCTGAATGAGCTGGGGCTGGCGGATAACAGCTTTGACATCATCATCTCAAACTGCGTCATCAACCTGTCACCGGATAAAGAGGCCGTTCTGCGCGAAGCCTACCGTATCCTGAAGCCGGGTGGTGAGCTCTATTTCTCGGATGTCTATTCAGACCGGCGCATTCCAAAGAAACTGGCGGCAGATCCGGTTCTTTTTGGTGAATGTTTGAGCGGTGCCCTCTATTGGAATGATTTCCATCACCTGGCCAGGCATGTTGGTTTTTTGGACCCCCGGCTGGTAGAGGATCGCCCCCTGACCATCGATAATGACGAGGTGGCAAAACGTATCGGCCACATCAGCTTCTTCTCTGCCACCTACCGACTCTTCAAACTGCCGGATCTAGAGCCTCACTGCGAAGACTATGGACAGGCCGTGATCTACAAAGGCACCATCCCGCACCACGAGCGTCAGCTTCGATTTGACAAGCAGAATATCATCGAAGCAGGTGCAACCTTTCCTGTAAGCGGGAACACCTTCCGCATGCTGAACAAGACACGCTTTGCGGCGCACTTTGAGTTTTTTGGGGCAGACGATACCCATTACGGCATCTTTAAAGACAGGGGTGCAGCAATTCCTTTTGACAAGAGGGCCAGTGATGAAGAGCGCGGCGGTTCGTGCTGCTAAGCTGCTACTCAAAATCCGGGTTCTTCCACTTCACTGATGGCGCCAGCTTCTCTTTAGGCGGCTTCAGGCGGGAGATATAGTCGATGACGGCCTCTGTATCCCGCCGGGTAAAATCTGAAACAGCGCTTACCATACCTGGCTGAACATTTGTGCGCTCTTTGAGGTAGATCCATTTGAATTGCCGCAACAGGTACTGGTAGTGCTGGCCCTGGATACGCGGGTAAAAAAGGTCATTATCCCCTTCACCATCTTCGCCATGGCATGCCGCGCAGTATCTATTGTAGAGCATCTCTCCATGCGCCAGATCTGTGCCAGCGCCCGTACCCGGGTTTGGGGTCATGAGTATGGATGAGATATAGCCTGCAACATCGGCCAGCACCTGAGGCTCACCAATCTCGCGCAGCATGGCGAAATGATCCATCCCCGCAGTCTCCCGGTTGTGATCACGCACATCTACCAGCTGCTTGATGATGACCTTGGCATGCTGGCCTGCCAGCTGTGGAAAGACGCCACTGCGCTGCCCCCACCCCTCTTCATAGTGGCATTTGGCACAGATGCGAAAAATGACCAACCCATCGTACATATTGGGCTTGAGATTGATGGCGGCGGCCATGCCCTCTTCAGATGCACCCCAGGCCGGGTGGGCAAGGCCAAGGGCCAGCACCGACAAAAACACCTTCATTATGGATATCTGCACCCTGTAAATGTTAACCACGGTGTTTATTCCAAATCAACCCAGGTTGTCAGCATGCATGCGCAACCCTGCGGGACAACACTCTTCATAGGACGGCACGCCATCGCGGCGCTCATACCACCCCCGGGATCGGTTGACAACGCTCACTGCAAGCAACATTACCGGCACCTCGATCAAGACCCCCACTACCGTCGCCAGGGCCGCCCCGGATTCAAAACCAAACATGGCAATAGCCGTGGCAACGGCAAGCTCGAAGAAGTTGCTGGCGCCGATCAGGGCAGATGGCCCTGCTACACAGTGCGGCGAACGCACCCAACGGTTTAGCAGGTAGGCCAGCCCCGAGTTAAAGAGAACCTGTATCAGGATAGGCACTGCCAGCAGCGCAATGATCAACGGCTCAGCGATAATCTGCTTCCCCTGAAAACCAAACAGCAATACCAGGGTCGTCAACAGGGCAGCAAGGGAGAGCGGCTGGACCTGCCTGATCACCACCTCAAGCTGCTCTTTGCCCTGTTCACGCCTGAGCAGCCTCCTGCGCCACAGGTTGGCAATGATCAATGGCGCCACAATATAGAGCAGTACAGAGAGCAGCAACGTATCCCAGGGCACAGTGATTGCCGACAGGCCAAGCAATAGAGCAACCACGGGGGCAAATGCAAATACCATAATCACATCATTAAGCGCCACCTGCGACAGGGTATAGTGAGGCTCGCCACGCATGAGATGGCTCCAAACGAAGACCATCGCAGTGCAGGGTGCGGCAGCCAGCAAGATCAACCCCGCTATGTAGGAGTCGATCTGCTCTGCGGGCAACCAGGGGCTGAACAGCATGCCGATGAACAGCCAGGCCAGCAGTGCCATGGAAAAGGGCTTTACCCCCCAGTTGACCAACAGGGTCACACCAACACCCCGCCAATGCTGGCGAACGCCCTTGAGCGCCCCCAGATTGATCTTCAGCAGCATGGGGATGATCATCAACCAGACCAGCACCGCAACCGGCAGATTGATGTGGGCCACCTCAATATTTCCAACCGCCTGGAAGGCATCTGGAAAGAGGCCTCCCAGCCCAATGCCAGCAACGATACACAGGGCCACCCAGAGGGTCAGATAGCGCTCAAACAGACCCATCTCACTACAGGATTCTTTTTTCATGGTTGCCATCTACCTCATCTCAGATTGGAGCCGCGCTACAAGCCCGGCCACCCGCCGCTCTATCTCATCACGGCTCTCATAAAACACTGCCATAACCTCCGCCTCACTGCCTGTGGCCCTGGCAGGATCAGCAAGTGGCCAGTGCTCCTTGCGAATGCCGGGCGGCAGCGCTGGGCAGTGATCATCGGCATGCCCGCAGACGGTGACAACATAGTCGGCCCACCCCAGTATTTCAGGAGTGAGCCTGGTGGACTCCTGGCCAGAGATGTCGATGCCTGCATGCTGCATTGCCGCAATGGCGAGCCGGTTCTTGCCGTGGGCCTCGATCCCGGCAGACTGTATTTGCAGCCAACCGCCTGCCAGCTGGCGTGCCCAGCCCTCCGCCATCTGGGAGCGACAGGAGTTGCCGGTACATAGAAACAGAAGATGCATAAAGATTACCTTTTTTGGTACATAACTAAGCGCAGCAGGCCGCGCCCGGGCGATTGGGCATGTTGGCCAATGCTGCCCGGTCACTGCTAAACGGCTCATGATCCGCCACGCCGGCAGCTGTGGCCTCTATCACCTGGCATGCCCATTCAGGCAGATCAGGGTGGAGCCGGTAGTAAACCCATTGGCTACTGCGGCGATCCAGCACCACACCGGCATCACGCAGACCGGCCAGGTGCCGGGAGATCTTTGGCTGGCTAACCCCAAGGGCATGGGTGAGTTCACAGACACAGAGCTCGCCTTCCTGGCGCATCAAAAGCAGGCTGCGCAGGCGTGTCTCATCGGAGAGAAGCTGGAAAAACTGGCTGGACTGAAGATTCATGCCCGCTAATATATGCCAAATCATATATATGTGCAAGCATATATATAAAGCGGTTACGGCCCTGCAATGCACTCGTTCCCACGCTCCCGCGTGGGAATGCAGAACCGTTCAGCCTAGAAAAATCAGTTGAGCCGTAGCGAGGGTGACTAAGGTGCTTAAGATACATGGTTTTTTCATATATTTTGTACGAAGTCGTATCACCCATACGGTGAGTTCAAAATATATGAAAAAACCGTGTAGATTGAGTGCATTAGGCATCCGCACTTGTGCCCGCTTTTTGGGCAGTAGGTTCAACTGATTTTTCTAGGTTCAGGGAGAGTGGACGGGAAAAAGTGCCTGGTTAGTGCCGGAGGAGATAGTTTGGCTCTCTCAACAGGGTTGAGCAGAAAGCAGAGAAGGGATTCATCGTTGATCCATAAAAGCCTTAAATCCCTGCGCTATCTGTAGAGACAACAAAGCCCGCTGCAGTGCGGGCTTTGCTGGATGTGGCTGGCGGACTAGGATTCGAACCTAGATTGAAGGAGTCAGAGTCCTCCGTCCTGCCATTAGACGATCCGCCAATAGCAGCTGCGATAGCTCACAGCTGCTGTAAAACGCATTAACGTTTCGAGAACTGCGGACGCTTACGCGCCTTGTGCAGGCCAACCTTTTTACGCTCAACCTTACGGGCGTCGCGAGTAAGGAAGCCGGCCCTGCGCAGCGGGCTGCGCAATGACTCATCGTATGCCGTCAAAGCGCGGGCAATGCCGTGGCGGATAGCGCCCGACTGACCTGTCGTCCCGCCGCCTTTGACCGTGATACTCAGATCAACCTTCTCAAGCATCTCGGTCACTTCAAGAGGCTGGCGCACGACCATGCGCGCCGTCTCACGGCCAAAAAACTGATCCAGAGGACGTTTGTTGACAGTGATGCTGCCACTCCCTGTGGTCATAAAGACGCGCGCGGTTGAGCTTTTACGACGCCCTGTACTGTATGTGGTGGTTTCTGCCATGGTCAGGTTCCGATAATGATTTAGACTAATTGGGGCGCGGCTAGATATCCAGCGGCTGTGGCTGCTGGGCAGCATGCCCGTGCTCAGGGCCAGCGTAAACCCGAAGTTTGCCGAACATGGCCCGGCCAAGCGGGTTCTTTGGCAACATACCCTTCACGGCAGACTGAATCGCGCGCTCCGGGGCCTTGGCCAGCAGCTTTTCCAGGCTGATGGACTTGAGATTGCCAATATACCCAGTGTGATGATGGTATATCTTGTCCTTCATTTTGTTGCCCGTCACATGGATCTTCTCTGCATTTACAACGACGATATAGTCGCCGGTATCCACATGCGGTGTATATTCTGGTTTATGTTTGCCACGCAAGCGGTGCGCGATCTCGCTGGCCAACCGCCCGAGGGTCTTGTCGGTTGCATCTACGAGGTACCAATCGCGGCGAACCTCTGCCGGCTTTGTGCTCACGGTCGTCATCTGGACGGCTCCAAAAAGGGATCCTAAAAACTGCTGGAAAAAAGAGGCCGAATATTACCGGAGTCCCGGCTTTGTTACAAGGGGAGTTTGAATCAATTTCAGGACAAAACCGTTCTGCCTCGAATTTGCCGGTCAGATGCTAAAGTTACCTCCTGGTAAAAATCATGATTCACAAAAAACTGGGGGCTTCAGAAAACAGGTTTCACTCTGTCGGCTGATTGCGCAGCGCCAGCGCCTCTTGATAGAGCCGGTTTTTCTTCTCTCCGGTTATCCGGGCGGTCAATGTGGCGGCCTGCTTTACCGGCAACTCTTCCAGCAGGATCTCAAGGATACGCCGGCTCTCTGCCGCCTGCCCGGCATCCGCCTCTGGTTTGGCACCGGCCACCAGTAGCACAATCTCTCCCTTGCGCTGCATCGGGTCTGCCTCGACCTGTTGCAGCAGCTCCTCCAGCGAGGCGCTGATCAGGGTCTCATGCAGTTTGGTCAGCTCCCGCGCCATCAGCGCCGGACGCTCTGCACCAAATACCGACAGCATCTCCCGCAACGACTCAGCCACCCGGTGGTTTGATTCATAGAAAACCAGGGTGCACTGTTCATGTTTCAGGCGCTGTAGCCGTTCACGGCGGGCAGAGTGGGTACGGGGCAGGAACCCCTCGAACAGAAAACGGTCACAAGGCAGACCCGCAGCAGACAGGGCGCAGATAGCAGCGCTGGGGCCAGGCACGGGAGAGACCCGGATACCCTGCCGGTGGCACTCCCGCACCAGCGGAAACCCCGGGTCACTGATCAGCGGGGTGCCCGCATCGGAGATCAGCGCAATGGCGCGGCCATCCTGCAGCTGTCCCAGGATGCCCTGCATCACTTCGCGCTCATTGTGCTCATGCAGGGCGGTCAGCGCCGTTTTGATCCCAAAGTGCCGCAGCAGGGGGCGGCTGTGGCGGGTATCTTCGGCGGCGATCAGATCAACCGCTTGCAGGATATGGATGGCGCGCGCAGAGAGATCCTGCAGATTACCGATGGGTGTTGCCACTATATAGAGTACGCCTTTTTCGATTGACACTTTTCACCCCAGACAAGATACTCGCTACATCGTGCCTGCCTTGACCAAACCATGCAACTGACGAATCGAATACTCATCACAAACCTGCTCTGCGCTTTGTGGCTGACGGGTTGTGTCACCTCTCCGTTGCCAAAGGTGTTGCAGCCGGATACCGGGGCAGCCACCAGCCAGCCCGTTTCGCCGGTGCCGCAGGCCGAGCTGGATCGTGCCAGCGAGCTGGAGCTGATGGGTGACCATGTTGCCGCCGCTGCACTCTATCAGAGCCTGGCCATGCGGATGCCGTCACCCTATCGCCAGGATCTACAGCTACGGGCCGTTGCCGCTTTTCTGTTGGCGCAGGATACCGAATCAGCAGGCCGGCTGCTGAGGCAGACCGATGTGAGCGGACTCTCTCCGGTGTTTGATCTGCGCAAGCGCATACAGGCCTCCGAGCTGGCGATAAGGGGTGGCAACCTGAAAGCGGCCTTCTCACTGCTGGAGGCGCAGCCACCTGAAGGGATCTCAACCGATCTCCGGCAGCGTTACCACCGGCAGCGGGCAGAGATACTGCGGCTTGAGGGCAATCTGCTGGAGAGCGCCCATGAACTTGCTCAACTGGATCTGCTGATCAGCGACCCGGCGGCACGCCTGCATAACCAGCAGGCCATACTACAGACCCTGGCCACCCTGACAGATAGCGCCCTGCGGGCGTTTCAGCCTGACCCACCAGGCCTGCAGGGCGGATGGATGGAGCTGGCGCGCATCATCAAGGGCTATGAGGGCGACCCTGCCAGCACCCAGGTTCTATTGACCCGGTGGCGTGAGCGTTTTCCGCTGCATCCGGCGCAGCCGGAGCTGCTGGAGGGGTATCGCCAGCGGTTGCAGAGCCAATATCGGCAGGTTAAAAACCTGGCCATACTGCTGCCGCAATCCGGCGCTTTGGCAGGTGCCGCTGCCGCACTGCGCAATGGCATTATGGCAGCCTACTATCAGCTGCCACTGGCAAAGCGCCCACAGCTGCGCTTCTATGACAGCAGCAACGCGGCAGATACCTGGCCACTCTACCGGCAGGCGGTGGATGCCGGTGCCGACATGGTCATCGGCCCACTGAACAAGAGTGCAGTGCTGCAACTGGCGCGTGCCGGAGAGCTGGAGATCCCGGTGCTGGCGCTGAACCAGATCGCCCCGCAGATGGGGCAGCCGGAGAATCTGTTCCAGTTTGGCCTCTCGCCCGAGGATGAGGCGCGACAGGTGGCAGAGCGCGCCTGGCAGGATGGGTTGTCAGAGGCGCTGGCCATTGTCCCGGAAGGTTCATGGGGCGAGCGCATCCTCAACAGCTTTCGTGAACGCTGGGAGGCACTGGGCGGCACCCTGCTGGAGGCTCAGACCTATGACGCCAAGGGGCAGGACTTTTCCCGGCCGGTACTGACCCTGCTGGATATTGACGAGAGCAAGGCGCGCCGCAGCGAGATGCAGCGCATCCTGATCCAGAATGTAAAATATGAGCCGCGCCGCCGGCAGGATGTCGATTTCATATTCTTTGCGGCAAAGCCCGAGATAGCGCGTCAGATCCGGCCGCTGCTACAGTTTCACCATGCGGCGGACATCCCGGTCTACGCCACCTCGCACCTCTATGCCGGAAGCCCGGATGCGATGAAGGATGGCGACCTGGAGGGGGTCAAATTCCCCGACATCCCCTGGCTGCTGGCCAGCGAGAAGGGGAGCCGCCTCTCCCGGGATGCGCTGGCAGCGCTCTTCCCGGGCGCCCGGCGCAGCTATCAGCGGCTCTACGCCATGGGAATCGACAGCTTCAACCTGCTGCCACACCTGGGGCGGCTCAAGGTCAGCCCCTGGGAGACCCTGGATGGGCAGACCGGAAGCCTCTATCTGGATGAGATCAATCAGGTACACCGGCGCCTGATGTGGGCGCAGATGCGCAGAGGGGTACCCTATGTGCTGGGCTATGCGCCGCGCATAGAGTCGGGGCTGACAACACCGGGGGATGATCTGCCACCACTGATTTTTCCGACCGTGGTACCGGCGCCGCCCATCCCGCTTGCTCCGCCGCCTGCACCGGCAGCGCCAGACAGGTCGATATGAGCACAGCACCGGGGGAGCGCGGTGCCAGGGCGGAAGAGCATGCACGGATCTACCTGGAACAGCAGGGGCTGCGGCTGGTGGCGCAGAACTACCGCTGCCGGCAGGGTGAGATCGACCTGATCATGCGCGATGGCGCAACCCTGGTATTTATCGAGGTGCGCTACCGGAAAAGCACCGGGTTTGGATCACCTGCCGAGAGCGTCACCCCGGCCAAACAGCGGCGCATCTGCGCGGCCGCAGCCCACTACCTGCAATCCAAAAATGACCACAGCACGCCCCTCTGCCGCCTTGATATGCTGGCCATTGTGGGCAGAGAGCAGCAGAGTATCGACTGGATCAAGGATGCATTCCAGGCCACTTTTTAACCAAAAAAACAGAACCCATGACTGAACTGACCGACCGCGTAAAACAGCTATTCAACGACAGCATTCAAACCAAGAGCCAGGCGGTGGATCTGCTGGCCACGCCCATTGCCGATGCGGCAGAACTGATCGTCAGCCGGATGATGGAGGGGTGCAAGATCCTCAGCTGCGGCAACGGAGGCTCCGCCGCTGATGCGCAGCACTTCTCATCCGAGATGCTGAACCGCTTTGAGCGTGAGCGGCCGGGGCTGCCCGCCTTTGCGCTCACCACAGACAGCTCGACCATCACCTCGATTGCCAATGACTATGACTACGAAGAGGTCTTCGCCAAACAGGTGCGGGCACTGGGGCAGCCGGGTGATCTGCTGCTGGCTATCAGCACCAGTGGCGAATCGCCCAATGTCAACGCAGCCATAGAAGCGGCGCATGAGCGTGAAATGTATGTGGTTGCGCTCAGCGGCAAGGATGGGGGGCGGCTGGCCACCCTGCTGGCGGAGAGTGACAGGGAGATACGCGCACCCTCAGAGAGCACGGCACGCATTCAGGAGGTTCACCTGCTGACCATCCACTGCCTGTGTGACCTGATTGACCAGCAGCTGCTGGGTTAAACCAACTGAGTCCATCAATATAACCTTGACGGTGTACTAGGAGTAACCGACTATGAGAGCAATTTTTCTGATGACACTGGTACTGCTGATACCACAGCTTTCGGGCTGCACCACGGCGGTGGTGGGCAGTGCCGCAACGGGTGCGGCCGCTGTGCATGACCGCCGCACGGTGCCAACCATGCTGGAGGATCAGGCCATTGAGATCAAGGCGCTGAAGCTGCTGATGGATCACCCGGAGATCAGCAAGCACAGCAATATCAGCATCACCAGCTATAACCTGAAGGTGCTGCTGACAGGGGAGGCGGACACCCAGGAGATCAGCGACCGCTTTGCCGGGCTGGTCAGCAACATCCAGCGGGTTGAACGAGTGCATAATGAGGTGCTTGTCTCGCCAAGCGGCACCCTGCTTGATCAAACCAACGATGCCTACCTGACCGCCAAGGTCAAGCTGGAGCTGCTGAGGATCGACACCAAGGGCTTTGACCCAACCCGGGTGAAGGTTGTCACATCACAGGGCACGGTATTTTTGATGGGTATCATCAGCGAGGAAGAGTCTCGCCAGGTTGTCGAAAAGGTACGCTTTGTCACTGGCGTAAAGCGGGTGGTCAAGGTCTTTGAATACTACTGACGCGCCACTTGCCTCATCGCTGATCCGCGAGTTGCAGGCCATAACCGGCCGGCCGGGCTTACTGACGGACCCCGCCGACTGCTGGCCCTACGGCTATGATAACAGCCGCCGGCAGGCGCTCCCCCAGGCGGTCGCTTTTGCCACCACGCATGAGCAGGTGCGTGATCTGGTGCGGCTCTGCAACCGGGAAAAGATCCCGCTGACCGCCCGTGGCCGCGGCACCGGCACAACCGGCGCCACAGTACCGGATCGGGGTGGCATCGTGCTCTCGCTGGAGCGCATGACACAGATTCTGGAAATTGACCCGGCCAACCGCCTTGCCCGGGCAGAGTCCGGCGTCACCAACCAGGCGCTGCAACAGGCGCTTGCCGGGCATGGATTCTTCTGGCCGCCCGACCCCTCCAGCGCGGCGGCCTGCACCCTGGGTGGCAATCTGGCCTATAACTCGGCCGGCCCGCGCGCCGTAAAATATGGCACCGTGCGCGAAAACACCCTGGGTCTGCGCGCCATCACCGGCCTGGGAGAGGAGATCAAAACCGGCACCATGACCACCAAAGGCGTGGTGGGGTATGACCTGACCCGCCTGCTGATCGGCTCGGAGGGGACGCTGGCCATCATCACCGAAGCCACGCTCAAGCTGACGCCGCTGCCAGAGGCAAAATGCACCCTGCGCGCCACCTATCGGGATATCCATGCAGCGGCAGCGGCCGTCTCCGCCATCATGGCACAGCCCATCACCCCCTGCGCCCTGGAGTTTATGGATGGGGCGGCAATTGCGATGGTGCGCAACTTCTCGGATCTGCAACTGGATGATGAGGTGGGCGCCCTGTTGATGATGGAGGTGGACGGCCCGGAACATGGGCTGGATCAATCTGCCGCCGCCATCGAGCGGGCTGCCAGGGTGGAGGGTCTGATTGACCTCTACCGCGCCAAAACCACAGCGGAGGTAGCGGCACTGTGGAAGACGCGCAAGGCGCTCTCGCCCGCCCTGCGCAATGTGGCGCCCAAGAAGATCAATGAGGACGTGGCCGTGCCGGTCTCCCGCATTCCGGCACTGATTGGCGGGCTGGAGCAGCTGGCCGGGCAGTACCGGATTCGTATTGTCAATTTTGGTCATGCAGGCAATGGCAACATCCATGTCAACCTGCTGGTCAACCCCGATGATCCGGGGGAGATGCAGCGGGCAGCGCACTGTCTCAGCGATACCTTTGACCTGGTGCTAAAGCTGGGCGGCACCCTGTCGGGCGAGCATGGCGTTGGGCTGGAAAAGAGGGACTTTGTCGGGCGCGAAATCGACCCCGCCACCCTGCGATTGATGCATGGCATCCGCCACCAGTTTGATCCAAACAACATCCTCAACCCGGGCAAGGGGCTGCCGGTGGAATAACCTGCGAAGAGTTACCTGGGGTCCCAGGGTACGTCATACATATCACTGTCATTGACCGACCTCTTTTTACCGCTGGCCGTTATTGCCCTGTCCTCACCCTTCTGCCCCACGGAGAGGAGTGCTTGAGACTCTTTTGGTGAGGGCAACCTGCCGTTTTTTATATAAAAGCGGAGGGCACGCTTGTCAAACCTGAACCCCTTGAATGCAACGATCGTGGGCCGGGTATATTCAATCCGGATGCTGTTGTTGTTCGCCTGCGAGCCAAGTTTAATCGCCACCCGGTTATCAAAATGGAGCTTGTCAAAAAGCTCCATACGCTCGGCAGCGCCCACGGAGCGGTCAAAATAGAGCGTTACCGTGGCTCGATTGAAGACCAGTATGTCGGTCACCGCAACGGCGGTTTTGGCCATGCCGGTCTTGGCCTTTATCCCGATAATGGTGCCCCCGGCTGGCGGGATGGCCTCGATAAGCCGGTATTGAAGCGCCTCTGGCGCCGCGGTGGACTTCTTGGCGGCTGACGCCACCGCAATATCAATCTTGTATATTTTATCTATGGCTGCTTTTGCACGGTCGGAGAGGTTAAAGCGCCCGGCCAGCAGGGTGCGTTTAATGGCCTCCATGAACTGTCTTTTCTGGTTATCGTTGTAGCGGGGTGAGACGGGTTGCAGCGGGGCGTGAAAAAGTTTGTGCAGCCCTTTTTGCGCCTCCGGCATGGCGTTCTGCTCAATGTATTCCGAGGTAAAGAGCGTTTGATAGTTTTGGTTGGAGTAGTCGATCAGCGAGCCAACATCATAACCACCCGCTACGCCAAAAGGGGTAAAGCCTGTAACCTTGACCTGCGCTGTCTGCTGCATGGGGGGGGAGCTTTGACAGCCCGTCAGGAGAAAGACAGCAACGGTTGCAACGGCACGCCTGGTGAAAATCTTCATTCTGCTTTGCCTCGTTAACCCACCCGGTTTGCAATACCTTAACGCCAGAGTTGGTTTTTGTGCAAGAGGTACTCTTTTTTAACTACAGCGCTCCAGCGTTAAAAAACGGTAGGGAAAAGGGTTTTTTTCGTCTGCTGCGTGTCTCTCCTGGGCGGTGATCTGCCACTGCGCAGGATTATAGTCGGGGAAAAAGGTATCTCCCGCCACGGTTGTCTCCACCAGCGTGAGATAGATGCGATCCGCCTGCGGCAGCATGGCGCTATACAGGGTGGCACCCCCGACAATCATCACCTCGGGAACATCCCCGGCAGCAGCCAGTGCGGCATCCATGGAGTGAACAAGCTGGCACCCTTTGGCCCGGTAGTCCGGCCTTCGGGTCACCACAATATGGGGGCGATCAGGCAGCAGGCCGGGCAGCGACTCCCATGTTTTGCGCCCCATGATAATCGGCTTGCCAACAGTGAGCGCCTTGAAGTGGCGCAGGTCAGCGGGCAGGCGCCAGGGCATCTGGTTATTGATGCCAATGACCCGGTTCTCTGCGGCGGCAGCGATGAGGGAGATGATCGGGCGGTGGCGCTTCATGACAGCAGACCCCGGCTAAACGGCGACCGGCGCCTTGATGTGGGGGTGGGATTGATAATCCAGCAGCTTGAAATCATCATAGGTGAAACCGAACAGCGAATCCACCGCCGGATTCAGCTGCAAGGTGGGCAGTGGCAGCGGCTCGCGTGTGAGTTGCAGCTCCACCTGCTCCAGATGGTTGAGGTAGAGATGGGCATCGCCAAAGGTGTGGATGAACTCGCCGGGTTGCAGGCCGGTAACCTGCGCCATCATCAGCGTCAACAGGCTGTAGGAGGCGATATTGAAGGGCACGCCGAGAAAGATGTCGGCGCTGCGCTGATAGAGCTGGCAGGAGAGCCTCCCCTCCGCCACATAGAACTGAAACAGGCAGTGGCAGGGCGGCAGCGCCATCTGGTCGATGCAGGCCGGATTCCAGGCGGTGACCATCAGCCTCCGGGAATCCGGGTTGTTGCGGATCTGCTCCACCAGCTGGCTGATCTGGTCGATGGAGCCGCCATCCGGCGTCGGCCAGCTGCGCCACTGATAGCCGTAGACCGGCCCCAGCTCGCCCTGCTCATCGGCCCACTCATCCCAGATACTGACGCCATTCTCCTTCAGATATTTGATATTGGTGTCGCCCTGCAAAAACCACAGCAGCTCATGGATGATAGAGCGCAGATGCAGCTTCTTGGTGGTAACGGCAGGGAAGCCGTCGGCCAGATCAAAGCGCAGCTGATGGCCAAAGAGACTGACGGTGCCGGTGCCGGTGCGATCCTCCTTGCGGACGCCGTTATCCCGCACGTGGCGCATCAGATCCAGATACTGCTGCATAGCTACAGGGCCTCTTTTTTTCGATAGGCCAGCGCAAAAAGGACCAGGCCGCCAATAATCATCGGCAGGCTGAGGATCTGCCCCATGGTTACCCAATCAAAAGCGAGATAGCCAAGGTGCGAGTCGGGCATCCGCACAAATTCAATGACAAACCGAAACAGCCCGTAGCCCAGCAAAAACAGCGCAGAGACCGCCATCACAGGCCGGGGCCTGGCTGAAAAGAGCCACAACAGAAGAAACAGCACCACCCCTTCCAGGGCGGCTTCATAGAGCTGGTTGGGATGCAGTGGCGGGGTGAATTCCGTGCCAAATGGCAGCTGTAATTTATAGGAGCAGAGTTCAACAAAATCCTTGCAGGGCACGCGCATGGCCCAGGGCAGATCGCTTGGCGCACCCCACAACTCACCATTGATGAAGTTGCCTATGCGCCCAGCGCCCAGGCCGATGGGCACCAGTGGCGCGACAAAATCCATCATCTGGAAAAAGCCCATCTTCTGCCGCCGGGCAAAAAACCACATGGCCACCAGCACACCCAAAAAGCCGCCATGAAAAGACATGCCGCCCTGCCAGACGGTAAACAGGATCAGCGGATCATCCATAAAGCGGGAGAAGTCATAAAACAGCACATAACCGATGCGCCCGCCCAGCACTACGCCGAGGGCGCCCCAAAAAAGCATGTCATCCACAGCCTCCGGCTTCCAGCCAGAGCCGGGGCGTGCAGCGCGCAGCCGGCCCAGCCACCAGGCACTGGCAAAGGCGATCAGATACATCAGGCCGTACCAGTGAACCTTCAGTGGGCCAAAGGCGACCAGAACGGGGTCAATATCGGGGTAGGTCAGCATATCGTTACAAATTAAGCTGCTTGATTTGTTCTGTTAGTCGCATAGTACACCGGCGCCGGAGTCGCGTCAGCGACGTAGGCGGTCGGTTTGAGGCATTGGTTAGGGCTTTCCTTCTCCATGAACACCCAATATAGTACGAAATTCTGATTCCAGTTCCTCCAGAAGCGGGGGTATTTCATTTTTGATTTGGTCACTCGCTTGTCTCCAGAAACCAGTTGTATCATGTTTGTAATCATCACCATTTTGCACCGTATCGAAGTCAATGAACGCTTCTTTGATTTTGATAAGGATGCTTTCCACTTTATCTGCTGTAACGCGGTCAAGATATAACCTGTGTTCGTTGAAATAGTCATCTATGTTATTATATGCATCAGCTGCATCCTGCTTCTTCTGCCGCAAGTTCTGACCACCTGGCTGGAATATGAAAACCAATTGCGCCATTTTCCTCTTAGCTTTTACAAGGCCTGCATAAACATTAGCTATGACCTCAGCTTTTCTCTCATGAATAAGTGAATACTTGATTTGGTGCTCAATGTCCTCTCTCTTCAAATTGGCACGGTATCTCTCCAGATCTCTCTGAAGCCCACGGTCAAACATTTTTCTCAAAAAATAGACGACAGCAGCAATAGTAGCTGTCGGCGTAAAAATAAGGATTGCTACTTGTTCCCAAATACTCATCTTGATACGAGTTTTTTGCGCTTAACGCCAGCCGTAACCGGCGCATTTGTAGTGAGCGCAGCGAACGAAAAATGCGTCCGAGTTTACGGCATTGTTAGGCATTAAACGGAGGCAGCCCCAATCTATCATCTACTTGAATCGCAATATCATACATGATGTCATACACGGCATCTTCATACGTTTTATCATAAGCGAACTCCTCTATAATATTATGCTCTCCATGGGCAATTTTATTCCGACGTGCCACAAGCGTCTTGAGCTTCAACTCATGTTCCTCGACTTTTGCGGTATTGAGGTCAGCTGCCTCCATTAACTCAACGAGCACCGATGGCCAAAGATTTGATTCGGTATCAACATCAGGAAATTGCGGTGGCATTGCAAGGCGATTAGCCTCAAAGTGAGCTATCTCGTTCATTAAATCAAGGTCAGCCATTTTTCTTATATTAGTAAAGGACTTCTTCAGGGCTAGCATTTTAGTAGACGGCGGAAGGTCTCGACAAGGTATGCCACAGTTCACGATAAAATCGTAAAATGTCATTAAAGTATTTTTACAAAAGCCTTCATAGTGTGCATAAAGTAACGCCCACGCTGCCCGCAATAGACTCTTTTTTTGCACAAAAGACACGCCTGGAGAGGACAGCAGAATCCGCATTGCAGCTATTTCAGCCTCACGCCAGTTTAGATCCTGACTGACGCTATCAAGAATGCTCATGGATTATTGAACATCCTTGATACAGCATCAATGCGTGCATGAAGTTTTGGTATGGTATTCGCTCCAGGCCCCGTAGACTGCAAAAAATCTTCGCTAGAAAACGCTTGCTTTAACTTTTCTATAACCCTCGCTTCATCCATTGCCTTAATTTTCCATCATAAGGTTTAAACCACCGGCTTTAGCCGGTCAGCTTTAGCTGCGATACTATACTGAAGTAGCTGGAGAGAGGCATGGACTATAGATACGGCAGCCACACGGTATATCAAATAGAATACCACTTTGTATGGGTTACGAAGTATCGCTACAAGGTGTTGACAGGAGAATTGGCTGAACGGGTACGTGAGCTTGTCAGACAGACGTGT
>WFXD01000074.1 GCA_015490795.1 Gammaproteobacteria bacterium | reverse complement strand
ATTTTGATAAAACAGATAGTCCTCAGCTTGATGTGGATGATTTCAATGACGATATCTCGTTCTGACTCTCTATGATTCAGCAAGATGATGCAAATTTCTAATTTGCCTTTTGTGTGCACCATCTATGCGCAGTTTTACTCAGCCGTTAACAACATTTCCCGGAGGACTATCCGATCTATGACAGCTTTGTGGAAAAGATGCTCATGCACTTCAAGCGGGTGGATAAATTCTATAAGTTCAAAAAGGACGACCTGAAGCACTATCCGACATACCACGCTATTTTAATGGAGTTCAGCAGGTTCTATGGGCTGGGTGGATTCACACTGAAACAGGTCGATAAGTATCTCTGGCAGGCGGGCAAAGAATACTTTCCCAAGCAATACTGACCGCTGGAAATCCGAATAAATATCACTTCTCGAATCCTGCGAGAGACTTTTGGTTTATGAAAACGGGTGGTTTGCCCCGACCATTTGAGGTCTTAACACAACCGCAAAATACCGTCATTCGGCTAAATGCTTAATCTGAAAGGATATCTGCAACTGGACGCGTGTCGGACCCTGTCCGAAGAAAACAGAGAATACCGCCCCAAACAGAGAATGAACGTGGGGAGAATGGAGAGAATCTGGTGGCTGGAGAGAGGTTCAGGAAAGATGTCAAAACGGCCGAAACCCTTTGAATACAAGGGGAAAAAGAAAACCCGTCACCCCAGAGAATCTTTCTGGAGAGACGGGTTGTCTTTTTTCAAATGGGGCGGCGACTACTTAACTAGCCTTGTAACTGATTATTAATAAACGATATCATTATTTCAAACCATACCTGTTACCCCAATTGTTACCCCCGATTTAATTCCCCTGTGTCACAAAATACTAATCAGGCTGCTAAATGAAATACTTATGCAGATAGACTACAAATCAAAATGCATACCAAACCGCAGCATTGTTTCTTCATTAATTTTTATATCTAGCCACTGGTATTTGAGATAGAGCCTATCAAACGTCTTTTGGTGCATGCCTTTCCGCTTTCGCCAGCCGTAGCCGTCATGATCTTCAAAGATGCGCTTTCCAAGTTTCTGCTTTTGATCAATTAGCTGATCAAGTTTGCCCTTCATTTGAGAGGAGTAGTGGATATTGTAACAATGGCGGCATAAGAAACGAGTGTCTACGCCATACAGAACAGCAACCCGCTTGCTACAGTGTGGGCATAAGAACCAAAGCCGCTCACCACCATAGTTGCAGGGAGTTCGATCAAACCAGACTGATTCCTCTACTGGCCGCCAATCACCTCCATGTTCACGGAAGCGATAATTCAGAATAAGGCGGTTTTGTTCAACGCGATAACTAATATTGCCACTGCTTTCGCTGCCTCGCGTCCATGATAATGAACCAGAGTATCCAGGTTTGAGTAAGCCCTGCTTTCTCATATAACGAATATCTATCCGCCTAACCTCTTCACATGTGCTTTGTGTGCTCCACCGGTACCATGATCCGCTTCCGCTACCACCCATTGCTTATACCTCTAGTTTTTTGCCCTAAATCATTAGGCAAGTTGCACTTTTAATCTTCATTTCTTAGCTTCCTGTAGTTGGCGTGGCTAAGTAGTATTTACAGTGCCGCCGGTCACTGTCCCACAACCCGGCAATGGCTTCTGGTTCACCTTTGGCGCAATGTCCAATGTGCGGATATTCTATGCGTTCAAAATGAGTGCAATCTCCACATGTGATCGGTTCATTGCGGATGACAGGTTTTGGCGCTTCTTCTGATCGTTGAAGAAAGTAGCGGCGTGTATACATATCATCACTGCATGAGATCAATAGTTCAGTGATAATGCCAGAATCAGTCTCTCCAATATGTGCCAGCCACAATCGAATCTTCTCCTCTTCGAGAGGTGAAAATGCGGACGCCTGTTCAGTTCCCTTTGCGACAGTGACAGTTGCGACTGGTGCGACAGTTACCGGTTTATTGGCTTCATGTGTCGCTGTTGTCGCAGTCGCAGCACGGGCAAGCCCACCCTTGCGGATCAAAGCTGATAGGGTCATTGCACACCCCTTTCCGACAATACTGGGTTGATATGAATCTCTTTGCGCCTGCCTTCCTGTGTCAGCCGCACCCTGCCACTCTCCACCAGTTCTGCCAGAGCAATATCAAGCGCGGCTTTCTGGCGTAGGTGCCCTGGTGTTACGTTACGTTGAACTTCCCGTCGGGGGATGATGTTAGTTTTTTCTCTCTTGCCGTAGTCGATTAACCAGCAATCCAGTCGCACCGCATCGGCCTGTTCTTCAGGCAAAGCCAGCTCACCATAGAAGCGCCGGGCTTCGTGTAGATGCCAGGCTGCAATTCGTGAAGCCCCTTCAAATGCTGCAAGTCCTACAGCGCCACCCATGCCATGCTCAAACAGTTGGAACAGACCAGCTATTCTGGCCGCGTTATCAGCGGTTTTGCTGGCCACGTCTCGAACATCGTACAGTTCCCCACCAGATCGCAGTTCATCTTCAATGGCATCATGAAATTTCACCCATGCTGCCTTGGTATCTGGAGCTAGAGATAAGACGGCTGGAGACAACGCCCCCTCTTCGTCAATAGGGGCACCCTGTTCCAGAATATTGGCAATACGCTGATTAAACCTTACCAGTGCAGGCCAATTATCTGGTGGGTCAGTAAATGGCCGATGGCCTTGTGTGGATTCCGGCCAAGCAACAAGAAAGCGAGCAAGAAACCCCGTACCCCGTGCCAGCCCACCAGACCGATCAAAGAAACTGCGCAAAGTGGCTTCCTGTACCTGCAAGGCAATGGTTAGCCGTGCGCCACGTACCGTGAATGATTCTGAAGTACGCCGCTCGGTGGCAATATCCGCACCATCCCAAAGCTGGTTCAGTGTTGCCAGATTACGCATGACAGAATCTTTACCCATGCCGTGCGCGCCAAATACTAATCCGGCCTCACTTGATACCACCCCACCTGACGGCCAACCCATTGCCAGATTCCATTTCAGGGCTTCGGGTGTTGCATCACCATAAATCAGACGCGGAACCCGTGGTGACTCTGGTTTGTCATGTTCAAGATTGCGTAACGCGGCTTCCTGTTCATGGGCAGACTTACTTGCTTTGGCAAGCTGGCGAATTTTTTCTTTGATACCGCCACGCTTCGCCTCCCAGGCATCCATTGCCACCTTATGGTCTTTTATTAACGGTTTTGCTGCTTCGGCTTGACTGGCTTCATAGTCCCGAATCGCCTGCATGAAAAAGCCATCACAGGTTGATTTGCGTTCGCCAGAGTCAGCAATAGTCAGCAGGAACAGACCAACCGGCCCGGATAGCTTTTCTGCTCGTTTCACATCGGCATGAGCCTGCACTGCCAGCGACAAGGCCGCCAGTGCGCTTGAGGCAATGAGTGGCAAAGGTGCCTTAGCAAATGCGTAGACCTCCTCTACAGCGGTGCGTATCGTGTTAGGGAGTGCATCCAATGGATAGGGTTCAGGGTCAGTCTTGGCCGTGAGTGCCAAAGGCTCCGGCCAGCCGTTTTCATTGGTACCATCAGCATGGTCTGCACCCATTGCTGCATGAACTGTCTCGGCTACTGCCTCAAGCCCAACCAGTGCAGCCATATCATTAAAATCAGTTACCCCTTCAGGTCGCTGTTCTCCAAATAGAGGAGTAGCCACCCTTGCGTCAATTACCAGCGCCGCCATATTTGCTTTAGTAACACCTGGATTGCCTTTAGTGATTGCATCATCATCGGCGCAGATAACCATAGGCAGGTCAGGCAGCTTTTGCCGCATAACCTTGGCTACCGGTTCCAGATTCCCTGCATTGAAGGCGACAGCGACAGGGTGGCCAGTCGCCTGATGAATGCTTGCTCCGGTGGCAAAGCCTTCAGCAATACACAAGGCTTTTGCACCCTTGATAGTGCCAATGCTGTAGTAACCCCCAGTAACCCGTCCACCGCTCAGAAATCGCTTGTTACCATCTTCAGCAATGAATTGTAAGGAGCAAAGTTCACCGCCAGAACGCACTGGGATAACAAGAGCGCCTTTATATAATCGTGAACCATTAGCACTGATTCCTTTACGGATAAGATAGGGATGATCATCATTTGCCGGTGTTGCTACATTCCAGATTGATACCGCTTTTTTGGCGGCATCAGCAACTTGTTGCTGGCGTTCCATCTCAGCGCGTTTTCGTGTCTCTTCGACACGGCGCACAAATGCCGCCCGCTCAGTCTGTGAAAATGGCTTTTCTCGTTGTGCTTGCCAGTTCTCAGTTAAGCCAGTAGACCAGTCGCCAAAACAACCACCCAGGCCATCATCAAACAGCTTGCACCAACCAGCAGTATTGCCTCTGTTTTTACCCACACCAGGAAAGCGATGCAGCTTACCGGGTTCAATGGTATCGGGCGGTTCCAGACCGCCAACCCGGATTGCATCACGGAATTGAGAGAGTGCATCATTCATTATTTTTCTCTCCACAGTGAACGACCCACTCAGCCAAACGGATGGGGCACCAGCCCCAAACAGCCAGGGTTAAAACAATGGGTTTTAGATGGCCAGTAAAGCGGGTAAAATGACACTTGAAGAAAGCAGTAATTGAGGTCACCTGATGGCAGTCAGCGTGGCCTTTTGTTTTTAGGTGCATTGCCTTTTCCCCCTCAGTGCGCAGCCTTTCGGCTGGCCTCTATCTGCTGCTCCAGCCATTCATTAATTTCAGATTCAATCCAGCCAACAGCCCTACCTCCAAGTGATATGGGGCGAGGAAAGCTGTCTTCTGAAATGCGTAGATAGATGGTCGAGCGTGATAAGCCGGTACGAGTTTTAACAGCGGCTAGTCTTAGTATGTTGTGCATATTTCTCAAACCTCAGTAAATGATTTAGGAGTGTTCGAGATAAATGTAGGGTGGCGAATTTGGCGAAACAAAGCCACCATCAGCAAGTAGTTTTTCTATAAAACAAATGGTTAGGTAATGGCCGTTCGCTTGAGGCGTGGTAGTGTCAGCGGGTAACTGTATGAAATGGCGGAGTTTAATTTGGCGGAAATTTTGCGCCTAACTTTTACCCCTTCATGATGCGAATGATGCGCGGAATAGAGCACCCTTGCGCAATATCGCGTTTTGAAATTTCCTTGGCTACCCATTGATCCGTGTGTAGTGAAGACCACGGATATTGTTTGCGGATATCTAAATAGGCCTGCCGTATCTCTTCGTTTCTGACATCGGTGTTTAGTTTTCTAGCTTGTTGTTTGGTTGTTGAAGGTGAATATGGTTTGTTATGTTGCTTGGGGGTATTGTCCGCACAGTATTGAATCTTGTCACGGTCAAGACGTAGTTCGTTCCCTTCAAAATATATGGCTTCATCCCATGGGATAACATGCCCATTTATATCCAGCTCCAGCGGTGAAATAGTCATTAATACCCATTTGCGGCCATGTTTGCCTTTCACCGTCCCGATACGGATATAGTCTTGGCCTTGTTTTTGTTCCACCTTGTTTTCAAAGCCCAATAGCCCCGCCAAGGCGTTGGCTAATTGCAAAGCTGTAATTCGCCATTGGCGCAACTGCTCCAGCGGTATTTGGATTAGGCCCATTTGCCCTTGCATTTCGGGTTCTTCACACACCACAAAGGCGCGTGTTGGTTTGTCTTCGCGGGTAACGATGTGAACATCTACAAAACAGTGAGCTTCACAGGCGCGGCATTCAATGGACTCAGCCTGTTTTGTTTTGGTAAGAATGCCGTTTTGGATCAAGGTATCCAAAGCCTTACTAGGCCAGCGCTGGGCGGTGTGCCAATTGACAATATAAGGCTTGTCAGTAGTGTCTAGCGCCACTATCAGCTCCCCTAGCACATCATCAAGAATCATGCGTCGTTATCATCTTTAGGAAGCTGTGGTTCTATACCCGCACTCTTCAACATATTGCGGATAGTATCGTCCTTTCCATCATGGTTAAGGTTGCAGGAGTTAGGGTAAGTAATAGTAAAAGTCTTAGTCTTGGCACGTTTGCCAGGCTGGGGATCAAAAATTACTTTGATGGCAATATAAGTAATGTAATAGTCCGGTGGATTCAGTTTTTTCAGTAAATCATAAACAGCATGGCGATTATGCTTAGTGTCAGCCTCTATCAAGACACGGCGCCTGCCCCCATGTTTCAATGTCAGGCGTAGTTTAGTAACAATGGCATCTGCTATGCCTGAATCCTCAGCAATTTTGAAATCAAAGTGAGGATCGGTAAGAGGCTCCAAGTTGTATTCCCGTTTATCAATAGTGCCATCCGGCAATGTATCCAGTTTCAGAATTGCTTTAGCAAAGATGCTTCGTAGTTCTTCAACGGCATTAGTGTTTTTTGGCGCGTATATATCCAAAAATTTCTCTTGTTCTGAATACACAAAAATGATTTCAAATGCTGGGTGTTGAGCGCGTGCTAAAAGCTGGTCTTTTTCCCATTCCACACCGAGTTGTCCATAGTCTTCTGGGTAGGCGAAAAAATATTCTTTGCCACTTTTCACATGCCGATAGGGTTCTACTTTACACCTTCGCCCCTTGCCTTCCTTTTTGTAAAAATAGTTGCTGATCCCTTTGGCTAGTTCGGCAATATCTTCATCTTCGATGCGGGGAACAGCAGAGGGAAGGCCAGTTAACTTTTTCCAGTTTCCTTGGCTAATGTTTTCGGCATGTAGCAGAGAAGAGGCGGCTTTCCAATAATCCGGCTCATGTAAGAAAGCCCACATCGCCTTGGCGTGAAACCCATCCACTTTAGATATTCCAACCGGAAAGTCTTCGTTTTCCTCAAACAGAGCTTCATTCACCAAAGCACGTATGCCACCTTCATTGGCCAAGGCGTTAATATTTTGAAAGTCTACATCAATGGCAGACTGTAGTTCTTCGTCAGGTATTGCGGTAATGGCTTCAAAGAGTGCTTCGGTGCCTTTCTTACCTTCCAGGTTGTCCCAGTCCACCGCCAGAGTGATCTCTTTGATCTCAAAATATCGAGCCAAGTGCTCGTTAGGCACCTTGCGGAAAAAGTGCTTAGGTGAATATTGGTCTGCCATCCGTTAGTCCCCTATGATTTAATTTTGCCTACCCCTTGGATTATATGGGATGTTATTGTACATTGCAGTACATTTGCAGTATTCGACGGGGAGAGCCATGGCCGCTGCCAAATCAACCACATTGACCTTGCGCATTGATCCTAGTTTGAAGGAGGCGCTACGAACTGCTGCCGAACAGGAACACCGTAGTATTACCAATATGCTGGAAGTGTTGATTAGAGATTATTGTTCCAACAAAGGGATAGAAATTTCTAAGCAACAGATTGCCAAAAAGCAGAAGAAATAGAAGGGGCTTGGGGGATGTCATACAACGAAGCTGATACGTGCAGGGTATACGTGACCCCGAAAATCAGGGAAGCAGGCTGGGAGAATCACCCCCACTCAATTACTGAGCAAAAGACGTTTACCGATGGCCGCGTAGAAGTTCGGGGCAGTACATTCAAACGGGGCGAGCAAAAACGCGCTGACTACTTGCTTCGATTTACCCGTGATTTTCCTATTGCTGTTGTTGAGGCTAAGCCTGAAGGTGATCCCGCAGGCAAGGGAATGCAGCAAGCCAAAGACTATGCCGAAATTCTAGGGCTTAAGTTTGCTTATGCGACTAACGGTCATAAGATTCTTGAGTTTGACTATCTTACTGGTGAAGAAAACGAACTTTCCGTATACCCAACACCAGCAGAGTTAATGGCGCGGCTACAAGCTAAAGAAGGTATTGGAGAGCAGCTTGTCGATAAGCTACTCACCCCGTACCACCATGTTCCCGGTTACACCCCCCGCTATTATCAAGACATAGCCATTAACAGAGCTGTGCAAGCCATTCTTCAGGGTAAAAAGCGAAACCTGTTAACAATGGCCACCGGCACGGGGAAAACCGTGGTTGCTTTCCAAATTTGCTGGAAGCTATGGAATGCCCGTTGGAACCAGGACGGCGCACACCGCAAACCAAGAATTCTGTTTTTAGCTGACCGAAATGTATTGGTAGACGATCCCAAGGATAAAACCTTCGCCCCCTTTGGTGATGCTCGCCACAAGATCGAAGGTGAGGCCATCAAAAGCCGCGAAATGTATTTTGCTATCTATCAGGCCATTGCCAAAGATAGCCGCCGTCCAGGCCTTTTTAAGGACTATGCCAAAGACTTCTTCGACCTAATCATTATTGACGAATGCCACCGGGGCAGCTCCCGCGATGACAGCAATTGGCGTGAAATACTGGAATACTTCGAGCCCGCCTTTCAATTGGGTATGACGGCCACCCCGCTAAGGGAAGACAACCGGGATACTTACGATTACTTTGGTAACCCCTTGTATACCTACAGCCTTGCCCAAGGCATAGATGATGGCTTTCTAGCCCCTTACCGGGTTCACAGAGTAGTCACCCAAGCCGATGCCGCTGGTTGGCGGCCAAGCCAAGGGCAGGTAGATCGCTATGGTAGAGAAATCCCCGATGAGGAATATCACACCAAGGACTTTGAACGCGTCATTGCCCTACGGGCGCGTACCGATGCCATAGCCAAACACCTAGCTGACTTTATGCGCCGTACTGATCGCTTTGGTAAAACCATTGTCTTTTGTGTTGACCAAGAACATGCTGATGAAATGCGGCGTGAACTTAACAACCTCAATGCCGACTTGGTAAGGAAACACCCCGACTACGTGGCCCGTGTAACCTCAGAAGAGGGCAAGATAGGCAAAGGTCATCTAAGCCGCTTCCAAGAGCTAGAAACCACGACGCCGGTTATCCTAACCACCTCCCAATTACTCACCACTGGCATGGATGCGCCAACCTGTAAAAACGTAGTATTAGCCCGTGTGGTTAATTCAATGAGTGAGTTTAAACAGATCATTGGGCGTGGCACCCGTATGCGGGAAGACTACGACAAAACATGGTTCAACATCATCGACTATACCGGCTCGGCCACCCAAAACTTCGCCGATCCTGATTTTGACGGTTTCCCCGACATTGAAGAGGAAATCACTATCGACGATGAAGGCAATGAAACCTCAACGACCGAAGGCGAAGTAATAACAGATGTGTGGCCCGATTATGAAGAAGGGGAAGACAATGAACCCGAAGGCACGGATACCGGAGGTGGCGGCGGTGAGCCCGGCGAACCTCGCAAGTTTTATGTAGACGGTGGGCAGATAAAAATTGCCGCCCATTTAGTCTATGAGCTAGACGCCAAAGGCAATAACTTAAAAGTGGTGCAGTTCACCGACTACACCGCTGAAAAAGTAAGAACGCTTTTCGCCACTATGGATGAGTTACAAGCAAGCTGGGCTGATCCCGTAAAGCGTGAAGAAATCATGCTTGAGCTGGAAGAACGAGGGATTACATTTTCTGAATTGGCAGAAACCACTGGCCATCCAGAATCAGACCCCCTAGACCTGCTTTGCCACTTAGCCTTTGATTCTCCTTTGCGAACACGGGCACAACGCGCTGACTATGTGCGAAAGAATCAGCCCGACTTTTTCGATCAATACGGTGCAGAAGCGCGGGGCATACTGGAAGCTCTGCTTAACAAATACACCGACTATGGCCCAAGCCAGTTCAGTATCCCCGACTCTTTACAGGTGCCCCCCATATCCACGCACGGCAACGTGATGGAAATTGCCAAACTCTTTGGCGGTGCCCCGCAAATGAAACAAGCGGTAGATCGCCTGCAAACGCTGATCTATTCAAACTAATAAACACGACTGGAAGTACAACAACAGATGCCAAGAAAGAAAAAGGCCGACCAACCCCAAACTACTGCACAACAGCTAGGGGCTATTATCAAAGCCTCTCGCCAGATCATGCGAAAAGACAAAGGCCTAAGTGGAGACTTAGACCGCCTACCCATTCTAACGTGGGTAATGTTTCTCAAGTTCTTAGACGACTTGGAACAGCTACGGGAAACAGAAGCCACGCTGGAAGGTAAAAAATTCCAACCCGCTATCGAGTCACCCTATCGCTGGCGAGACTGGGCCGCCATTGAGGGCGGTATTACCGGGGATGAACTCATCGCCTTTATCAACCAGGAACAAGCCATTCGCCCTGATGGCACCGAAGGCCCCGGCTTGTTTGCCTACCTAAAGAACCTGCAAGGGGCAAATGGTGGTGATCGTCGGGATGTAATCGCTACAGTATTCAAAGGCCTGCAAAACCGAATGCTTAACGGCTACCTATTGCGGGATGTGGTGGACAAAATAAACGGCATTCACTTCAACTCATCCGAAGAGATGCACACCCTAAGCCGCCTCTATGAAACCATGTTGCGAGAAATGCGAGATGCCGCCGGTGATTCAGGCGAATTCTATACCCCGCGCCCGGTGGTTAAGTTCATGGTTGAAGTGATGGATCCACAGCTAGGGGAAGCCATTCTTGATCCTTCATGTGGTACAGGTGGCTTCCTTGTCGAAGCCATGAGTCACTTGGAACAACAGTGCAAAACAGTTAAAAACAGAAGGACTTTACAAAATAGTAGCCTCTATGGCGGTGAAGCCAAGCCTTTGCCTTATCTATTAGTTCAAATGAACCTGCTATTACATGGTCTTGAATACCCCCGTATTGATCCAGAAAATAGCCTACGTTTTCCATTACGCGAGATCGGCGATAAAGACCGGGTAGACCTGATTTTGACCAACCCCCCGTTTGGTGGAGAAGAGGAAAAAGGCATTCTCGGGAATTTTCCTGAAGATATGCAAACATCTGAAACAGCTTTGCTTTTTCTGCAATTAATCATGAGAAAACTGAAAAGGCCAGGAAAAGGGAGCGATGAAGGTGGCCGTGCTGCCGTGGTAGTGCCAAATGGTACTTTGTTTGCTGATGGTGTTGCAGCGAGAATCAAGGAAGAACTACTTAAAAACTTTAACCTGCATACTATTGTTCGTCTGCCTGAAGGTGTTTTCGCGCCTTATACAGATATTCCTGCCAACCTCATCTTTTTTGATCGTTCTGGGCCAACCAAAGAGATTTGGTACTACCAAGTTCCAGCACCAGAAGGAAGAAAGAAATATACAAAGACCAAGCCCATGGAGTATTCGGAGTTTGGTGATTGTCTCAAGTGGTGGCAGGGTGAAATAGAAAGTGAAAACGCTTGGCTTGTTTCAGCTGGCGACGTGCTGAAATATGATGAAGCAGGAAAGCTACTTTCAGTTAACTTGGATATTAAGAATCCGAATAGCTTAGAAGTATTGGAACACAGAGCCCCAGAAGAGTTAATTCTGAATATGTTAGAAAAAGAAAAAAAATTAACGCTGCTTCTTGAGGAGATTCGTAACATGGGTTTGGGGGGGGGTGAGTGAGCGGGCTTCGAATTCTAAAGAATGGCCAGTGGAACAAACCACCAGCTTTAACAGCAGCTAGGGTTTTGTTGATAGAGGCCTTATGCGGTCATTATGAAACTCAATCCCTAGGAGAAATGGCGGACTTCTTAAACGGAACTAGCTACGACGTGGGGCTATTAACTGAAACAGGTAGGCCGATTATCAGAATTAGTAATATTACCGATCCATCTAGCACCTATATTCGTACAAATGAAGAATTTCCTGACAGATTTTTGGTTAATGAGGGTGATCTCTTGGTTTCTTGGTCGGCATCATTTAAGTCAATTATATGGCCTGGACCTGCCGGTGTACTTAATCAGCATATTTTTAAAGTAACAGAGAAAGTCGATTGTGATCGACGTTACCTAAAACATGCAATTGAGGCAGCTTTCGATGAAATGCAGAAAAGTGTCGTTGGTATGGGGATGATGCACCTTAGAAGAAAAGATTTTTTGGGCTACAAACTCCCTAAACCCCCTATAGATATTCAGAACTCAATAGCAGATTATCTTGATTGGTTAGAGGATGGGTGTGAACAGGTCGAGCCGCAGCTTCCTAAAGTCCTATCTGAGCCATATCGTGTTATATCAAAAGTTTCTTCAATGTCTAATAAAATTAATGAAGGAAGAAAGCTTCGCCAGTTAATTGAAAGAGATTGTAATGGTTTGTTGGTCGCTATGGCTCACCGAAGTGACTTAAGTGATGATGAAAAGCGTTCTTACGGTTGGGAACGTATTGTTTTGGATGATGTGCTAACGCAAGTTTCCGATCCCGTAAACGTCGAGCCAGGAAAAGAATACCCCCATTTCGGTATCTACAGCTTCGCAAAAGGTTTATTTAAAAAAGTATCTTTGCTTGGTGATGAAATTAAGGCAGCTAAGCTCTATCGTGTAAAGGAAGGCTGGTTTATTTATGGGCGTTTGAATGCCTATGAAGGAGCTTTTGCGGTCATAGATGCAAATTATAACGGTCATCATGTTTCAAATGAATTTCCTACATTTGAGTGTGACATAAACAGGGTGCTGCCAGAATTCCTTTTAGCGTATTTCTCTACCCCTGCCGTGTGGGAAGCGCTGAAACGAAATGTAACCGGCATTGGTGGTGGTGCAGGAAATCGACGTATTCGCCTGAAAGAGAAAGTTTTGCTGGCAGATGAAATATGGCTCCCTCCTATCGAATGGCAACATAAGATCAAAACGGTCTCTAAAAAGCTACAGAATTCAAAGCAAGACCGCGATGCAGTAGGGGTTCAGTTAGATGCTTTACTGCCTTCAATCCTAGATAGAGCTTTCAGTGGTAAGTTGTAATGGCTGATGGTTCGGATGCTTTTGTTTGCCATAATTGTATAGGCGAAGAATTCCTAAAAGAGGAAGTATGCCAAACCGGTGAGGTAGCCCAGTGCAGTTTTTGCGAACAAGAAGCCGAGTCTATAGCGATTGATGAGCTTGGTGAGCAAGTCCACCAAGTTATCGAGAGCTATTTTTATCTCACACCTTCTGAGCCAGAAGGATATGAGTATATGCTGGCCAAAGAAGGATTGTGGGAACGTGACGGCCAACCAGTTGATGAGTTGATACAGGATATTGTAGGGATAGAGCCGGAAATAAGTGCTGAAGTTAATGAATACTTATCCGGTGCCTATGATGCGTGGGGGAAAGATGCGCTTGTGGAAGATCAACCCTATGATTCTGAGGCTCAATACGCTGAAAAGAAAATAGATACTTTTGAGTTTTCGGCAAATTGGTCATCCTTCAAGCACGATATTCGTGCTAAGTCTCGCTACTTCAATCGCCATGCTAAAAACGTATTAGATCAAATCTTCCAGAACTTGGAAACGCTGGTCACTCATGAGGGTGACTCCGTTATTCAAGAAATTCCCACAAACAACCCAGAGCACGCTCTATACAGGGCGCGTGTTGCGCTTTCACATGATGACCTAGAGAAGATTGTTTATGAACTCCCAGAATCATTGGGTGCGCCACCGCATCAACACGCCAAAAGTGGGCGCATGAATGCCAGTGGTATTGCTGTTTTTTATGGTGCGTTGGATATAGAGACCTGTATTACTGAAGTTCGTGCTCCGGTAGGTAGTTCTGTGGTGGTGGGTAATTTCCACCCGGTTAGACCTTTGCGAATACTCAATCTTAACCAGCTTCAAAAAGTACATGTAACCGGAAGTTACTTTGATCCTAGTCACCTAAACGAACTTTCAAGAGCCCATTTTCTTAAACTGCTGGTGGATGAGTTAAGTTTGCCAGTGATGCCGGGCAGTGAGGAGCGCGATTATTTACCGACTCAATTTGTGGCGGAATATCTTGCACAGCTTGATGGTTTGAATCTGGATGGCGTAATGTTTAACTCCTCTCAAGTGTCTGGTGACGGCCAGAACGTTGTTCTATTCAATCATGCTTGTGGATTAAAACCCTACAAACTTCCAAAAGGTACGAAAGTTGATGTCTCCTTTGGCTGGGGGTCGCCTGATGATTACGATCCAACGATTACAATTTGGGAGAATGTGCCGTCAGAACAAGAAGAGCCCAAGGAAGATGAAGCACCGTTGGGTTTCTCCCCCTCAATGTTTCATGATGATATTTTGTCGGATATAGATGATGAGGAGGTCTATCTAAAAGAAGCCGTGCTTAGGCTTGATATTGAAAGCGTGAAGGTCCATCAAGTTAAGGGCGTCAAATATGATTGTGATTCTATTGATGTTAACCGGCACCGGTCAGAGAAAAAAGAATACGAATTTTAGCAGTTGACCGCCCATCACGCTGCTTGCAAGAAAGGCAGCAACCACCGCGCCGGGCTAGTTCGCTGCCAACTTGAGGGGCCGCCAGACTGCCAAAAACCGGCAGACTGGCTATGTGGCTCCGTTCGAGTTGCGTCCCCTTCGTTGCCGCTTGCGTGGTGCCAAGCCCGGCTCGGCTCGGCTATCGCCCAGCCAGCCTTTTCACCACACTGCGCTGGTCTTTCCCGCCCGCCATTATTTGCGGCTTCGTTAAGGGCTTGATGCTGCCTACCCAACCAGAGCCGGTGGTCGGCAAATGAACATAATGCGGAATTATGCGCAACGCAAAAACCGCGCTGTTCGCTTCTCCGCATAATTAGCATTATGTGTAAATTGCCTCCGCTTTATTTGATCCCCCGCCCGCCAACCCGTCCGCCCCCAAGGGTCTCCCCGGTGTGGCTTATGCGCTCTGGTTTATAGGGATGATCTCAGCCCCGGCCTTTAGCTTATCGAGGTAATCAGACCATTCCTGCATCATCTTCTTGCGTTCTGGCAGGTGTGCCGTGCGGTTGTATGCGCGTCCATTGGGATCACGTACTGCATGTGCCAATTGGTGTTCTATATAATCAGGCCGGAAGCCTAATACCTCATCCAATATGGTTCGGGCCATAGCCCGGAAACCGTGGCCGCTCATTTCATCTTTATCAATCCCCATGCGGCGCATTGCAGACAATATGGCGTTGTCACTCATGGGACGGTCGCCTTTAGGATTTCTTGCGCTGGGGAAGACATATCGACCTCGGCCTGTGAGGGGGTGAAGTTCTTGCAGTATCTCTATTGCTTGAGTGGATAGAGGGACGATATGTAAGGTATCTGTTTTGCTGACAGTGTAGCGCCACTCCGCTGCATCTAGGTCAATATTCGACCATTCAGCATGCCGTAACTCGCCGGGGCGGACAAATACCAGCGGGGCAAGGCGCAGAGCACAACGCACAATCAGTGTGCCTTCATAGCCATCCATCGCTCTGAGTACCTCTGCTACTTTCTTTGGCTCAGTAACGGCGGCAAAGTGAGTGCCTTTTACAGGAGGGAGTGCGCCTTTCAAGTCACCGGTTGGGTCACGTTCGGCTCGCCCGGTAGCGACAGCATAGCGAAACACTTGCCCACAGTTACCTAAGGCACGGTGGGCAGTTTCCAGGGCACCACGTTGTTCTATACGACGAACAACCTCCAGCAGTTGAGGGGCGGTGATGTTTGCAACAGGGTTGCCGCCTATCCAGGGAAATATATCCCTTTCAAAGCGGCGGATAATTCGATCACCATGATTGGCTGACCAGTTGGGGGAGTATTTGGCGAACCACTCTCGCGCCACAACTTCAAAGCTGTTGGCTTGTCGCTCTTCCTTGGCGGATTTTTTTGCTTTGCGGTGTTCTCCGGGATCAATCCCCGCTGCAACCTGTTTTCGGGATTCGTCCCGTCGATCCCTTGCATCTTTTAGGCTCACGTCTGGGTAAGTGCCAAGGGATAGCAATTTTTCCTTGCCGTCAAAGCGATATTTAAACCGCCACCATTTACCTCCTTTGGGGTTTATCAGCAGGTATAGCCCACGTTCGTCATATAACTTGCGGGCCTTGGCATCAGGCTTGGCTTTCTTGATTGCGGTGTCTGTGAGTGACATTTTGGGGTAACTGCTCCGCCAGTCTTGGGGTAACCCCAATAGTTACCCCCGTCAGATTCAGGATTGCATGGGGTAACTTTAGACGCTATTGGATGAGTAAGCAATAAAAAAGCCCGCTGGAATGCGGGCTTTAGGTTGGTTTTGGATGTTTTAGAACATCTAATTGGTGGAGGCGGCGGGAATCGAACCCGCGTCCGCAAGCTCTCCGCCGTTGGCTCTACATGCTTATCCCAGTCTTTACGTTTAACCGGACGCTACCCGACGGGCAGGGAAGGCGTACGGCGATTCCGGTAAGTGTTTAGCAGATCAGCCCCGGACGAGCTTCAGTGCGATCTTGTGAGATATGACGCCTGATCGTCTCTGAGGTATCCCGAAGGATATGAGACTCTGGACGCACAAGAACGGCTCCAGTCAGACGGCCTCTACTGGTGTTTAAGCAGCGAGCGCGTAGTTGTCGTCGTTGGCAACTATAGTTTAATAGACTTTTTTACGAGGGTGTCTATATCCTCGGCATGCACCTCAGGTTTTGTAGCCTACGTCGAAGCCATGTCGCCCCCTGGGTACTGAGTGAGACAGTCTATGTCTGTTCGGGTTCAGCAGCAAGGTGTTTTATTTTTGGATCTTATTTCTTTCCAAAGCAGATCACGCAATTTTTGCCGCTGTTTTTCGCTTTGTAGAGTGCTTGATCTGCTTGATCAACCAGTATTTCAGCCGATTCGAAAGAGCCGGAGACCCGCTCTCCACCTATGTAGATAGAGACTCCAATTGAAACCGTGACTTGCAGTGTCTGTCCATCATCCAGTGTAACTGTCAGTTCAGCAATGGCGCTGCGGATACGTTCCGCTATTTCCAGCGTAACCGCATCATTGCTGTCAATCAGCAATATGGAGAACTCCTCTCCACCAAAGCGGGCAAATACATCGGTTCCACGCAGCTGCTGTTTGGCCAGAAATGAGACCTCTTTCAGCACCTGGTCACCTGCCCGGTGGCCATAGGTGTCATTAACCCGCTTGAAGTTGTCAATATCCAGCAGGAGACAGCCTAGCAGCGTCTCCTTGCGCTGGGCGCGCATGATCTCTTCGCCAAGGCGCTGGTCAAAAAAGCGCCGGTTATTAATACCGGTGAGAAAATCTGTCAGTCCAACACGTTTGAGCCGCTCATGGTTGGCTGCATTCTCCAGGCAGATGGCTACCACAGCAGAGAGACGTTGCAGAAAATCTGTCGCTGAGCCTGCTACAAATCTTTCACTTTTCATGCACCCCAGATTAAGGCTGCCAATGAGTTCGTCATATCGAATCAATGGCATCAATGCCACGCTGGCGGGTTTTGCCTTTACCCCGGAAAAGAGGAACGCATGCTGATCTGGCTGGTAGGCTCCCAACTGAGGCCCGGCTGTTACGCCGTAAAAGGCATCCAGTTCATCCTCTGCAGGGGCAAAGGCCAGCGTCGGATGGTCTGCGAGTATGACACCTTCATCTTCCATAATATGTTGCAGTTCATAGGAGGGGTCTATTAGCGTTAAGGTGACGATATCCAGCTCAAATGCCGTGCGATAGTCATAGATGATGGTGTTGATCAGCTGAACCAGTGAGTTGAGCCGGATCAGCTGTAGCTCCTGCTCCTGAAAACGGCGCATTTTCTGCTCGTTGCTGCGTGCCTGGCTCAGGAATGCTTTGAGTTGGCGGCGCAGCTGCTGGTTCTCTGAGTAGAGATCATCACCCATCGACTGCCGCTCTATTTTCTGCTGTTGAAGAGCCAATGCTTATCTCCTGGCAACTGTCGCTGCTTCAATAGCGGCCGGAAGTTGCTTTTCCTGATAGAAAATAGAGATTTTAGATTACGCTGGCTTTTTTGCTACCTGATCCCGCAGATAAACAGGCAGCGCCAGCTCTGCTGCAACTGCCTCCCCGGCCGTATACCTACGCACGGCCAGTTGCGCCACATCTTGTGCGCTACAGAGCAGCCCCCCCTCTATAGCGGTCAAACGTGCGCCCATGCGCTGGGTGAGTATTTCGCTGTAGGTTGCCCAGCCAGTGCCTACACCCTGCCAACCTTCACCTGCTGGCAAATCCACCCGCTCAGGCGTTGCTGCCTGTTCAGATCCCACCCGGGTCACCAGGCCGTCGGCAACAACCTCGTAGGCAGCCCAGTAGAGCTCTCCCATCCTTGCATCAAAGGCAGGCAGAATGCGCCGGGCACCCTGCATTCGATAATGGCGTTGCGCCAGTGCAGCCAGGGTGGAGATGGGGACTACCGGCAGCTGTGCGCCAAAGGCAGCGCCCTGAATAACGCCTGTGGCAATACGGACGCCGGTAAAGGAGCCAGGCCCCCGCCCAAAGGCCAGGGCATCGAGCTGGGAGAGTTTCAGCTCAGCCTCAGCCAGCAGTTGCTCCATCATGGGGAGGATCAGCTGCGCATGCTGGCGGGGCGCTACTTCATAATGTTCACTTATTTCACCGTTGATGTAGAGCGCAGCTGAGCAGGCCTCGGTTGCGGTTTCAATTGCAAGCAGTCTCATCTATCGGCTTTCCCAAAAAATCGTTGCACCTCGATGGGGTCGCGCGTCCGCGCCATGGCCGGCATGCTTTTGAGGAAGAGATGCCCATAAGGCCTTGAAAGCAGGCGCGGATCACAGATAACCAGCACCCCTCGATCCCTCTCATCCCGGATCAGCCGCCCTGCCCCCTGCTTGAGCGCAATGGCAGCCTGGGGCACCTGAAACTCCATAAAGGGGTTGCCACCCTGTTTTTTCAAGGCATCAATCCTGGCCTGGAGTACGGGGTCACCCGGTGAGGCAAATGGGAGCTTGTCGATAATGACACAGGAGAGCGCCTCTCCACGCACATCCACCCCCTCCCAAAAGCTGGCGGTGCCCAGCAGTACGGCATTACCAAACTCGCGGAACCGTTCCAGCAACTCGCCTTTGGGTACGCTCCCCTGGATCAGCATGGGATAGTCGATACGATCTTCCAGCGCCTCTGCGGCAATCCGCAAGGCCCGATGGCTGGTAAAGAGCATAAAGGCCCGCCCGCCACTGGCCTGCAAAACAGGGACGGCAACATCCAGCACTGCGCCAATGTAGCTCTGTTCCCGTGGATCAGGCATCCCTTTAGGTACAAACCAGAGCGCTTGGTTGGGGTAGTCAAAGGGACTCTCCCAGCGGGCTGTTTCTGCATCCATCAGCCCCAGCTGCTTTTGAAAATGGGCAAAACTCTCACCCACTGCCAGGGTGGCTGAGGTAAAGATCCAGGCGGCTGGGTGCCCCTCCATCCTTGACTGGAAGGCATCTGCAATCTCCAGTGGCGTGCGGTTCAGGCGGAAGCTCTGACGCTGGGTTTCAAACCACCGTATATATTGATCACCACGCTCATCACAGATCTGGCCAAGTTGCTGTTCAAGCTGTTCGCAGCGGCTCAGGCAGCTGTCCAGCCCCTTGCCCCGCCCTTTAACCACCTCCAGCAGCTCGGCCAGGCCTGCGAGCTGCTCTCTGGTGTGGTCGAGTGCAGTAATGATTCGCTCATCATTATGGATCTCTTTCCAGTTGCCCCGCCGGATATCCAGTCCAAAAGAGAGCCGCAGATCACGCACCGATTTGGAGAGTGATGCGGCCTGGTCTGCAATCTCTTGCATGTCTCCTGCTTCCCGCTGATACTCGGTCTCTGTGTCCCGCGCCAGATCCAGCAGTTGCCGCCCACTTACCGTGAGGCCAAAGAAGCTGCTGGCAATCTCTGGCAGCTGATGTGCCTCATCCACCACAAAGCAGTCGGCACTGGGTAGCAGCTCACCAAAACCACCCTCCTTGAGTGAAAAATCGGCACACAACAGATGATGGTTAATAACCACCAGGTCGGCCTCTTGAGCCTTGCGCCGCGCCTCGACCAGATGGCAGCTGCTATACGAGGGGCACTCCTGGCCCAGGCAGTTGTCGGTCGTTGAGGTCACCATGGGCCAGATCAGTGATCCCTCGGGGATATGCACCAGCTCTGCCACGTCCCCGCTGCGGGTCTTTCCCGCCCAGCGCTGTACCTGTGCCAGGTGGTCTGCCACCTCACGCATACGTGTCCGGTTATCCAGCGCCGCATTTTCCAAACGGTGGGTACAGAGGTAGTTTGAACGCCCCTTCAGCAACGCCACTGTGCCGGGGATGGCCAGCGCCCTCCTGACTACCGGGAGGTCACGGTGAAAAAGCTGATCCTGTAGATTGCGGGTGCCGGTAGAGATGATAACCTTGCAACCTGAGAGCAGGGTGGGCACCAGATAGGCAAAGGTCTTTCCCGTGCCCGTGCCCGCTTCGGTAATCAACACGCCACCTGCTGCCACTGTTTCGGCAACCTTCCCCGCCATCTCCGCCTGTTGGGAGCGATAGGAGAAGTTTTCAATATGTTGAGCCAGCAGGCCAGCGGGGCCGAAGATCTCGGCAACTTCGCTCATGATAGGGGGCTACTCTGCCTGATTGTTCCAGACCTCTGGTTCAAGGCCGTCCTCCTGAGTCCAGGCCAGCCGACCGATGATCTTGAAGCGGGCCACAGAAAGCGCACCACGTTTCGCACGACTGCTGCTGGATTTTTTCACAAATGCTTCGATCTCATCCCGCTCAGCTTCATAGATTTCGTAGGGTTCATAATCCTCGTCCATAAGTACCAGTACGACACTGTCCCAGGGCTGGTCAAGTTTAACCTGCCCAATGCGCTGCCCGGATTTTGATTCATCAAAGATGGTGCGGCTTTTGATCTGGATACGCTTGTTACCCCGCTTCGGGTCTATCGCATCGTACCCGCCAACATGATCTGTTTTGGGGGTCAGATTCAGCAGGCGAATGGCATCATGCTCAGCAATTTCACTGCTGATGCCGGGTAGTGGTTTACCCATGGTACGGCGATACTCTGCCGCCAGCTGGCGTGCCTGCCCAATCAACTTGTCTACGGCATAGAGACCCACAACAAAGAACCCCAGGGAATTAAGTTATCAGGATTGTACCTTAAGACAAAAACTGACACCTTGGGATTTTGGCAGGTGCCGCAGGCCAAACCTGGCAAAAACCGCTCACCAGACAGCAAAAACCCCGCTGTTGCGGGGTTTTTGTTGTGCTTTTAGCGGGATCCGAACTATTGCGGAACCACGTTGGTTGCACTCAGTCCTTTAGCGCCACGTTCTACGTCAAATGTCACCTGCTGGCCTTCAGCCAGTGACTTGAAGCCGCTGGCCTGGATTGCTGAGTGATGAACAAATACATCATCGCTGCCGTCAGAAGGAGCAATAAAGCCGAAGCCTTTGCTGTCGTTGAACCATTTTACTGTGCCTGTAGCCATTCTGGATTACCTCGTATATATATAGTTTTAGTACAAACATGCAGATTGTTAAGAAATTGCGGAAGGTTCTGCTGTATATACTGCAAGGTACTGCCGGAACCACTACTAAACAAAAGCTGCTGAGCCGTAACATATACAAATTGCACGCAATAAGCTACTGTTTTTTGCTCTTTCCTGCAAAAAAAACCGTACTTTTTTGCTCGCATGGCAATGTGGCCGCTAAGTGCACCATTTTGAGCCATGAAAGGGGCGCGCTCTCTGTTGCCTGTAAGTGGCCAGTGATGAGCAGAACGATTATATTATTTTTTTGTAAACAATGGCTTGCTAAATGTTTTAAACACCTTTTCTAATTTGCCTGGTCTCTTCTTCATCCTCTCTTCAGGCAGCTGGCGCTCTTTATTATGGCTGCCCCTCAACTCTGCCTCTCGCCTGAGCTGCTCCTCCTTAACTCTCTTCTGGATCTCCTGGCGCGCACTTTCTGGAATATCCAAAACCCCCATCTGCTCGTTTTTCCTCAGAATATAGTGGCCCAGCTCATCCATCCACTTGTCATCAATGCTGTCAAAACTGAAATTGGAGTGCTTGATGGTCAATCCATGGCGGTTGATTGATGTCACAACAAGCCGCTCATTCTCCATATCAGTCGCGAACACCAGCTTCACCTGAATCTGCATCTGGCACTCAAAATGCGCACCCATCAGCCTCTCCTGGCTGTCTCTGATCCCCCATTCCGAGAAGTGGATCTGCTGCTTCCTCATAAACTGCCTGGCCTCTTCTGCTGCCGTCAGGGGCGTAACGCTATATTTGTTGACCGAACCGCTGGTGCAGGCAAACTGAAAGGCAATCTTGCGTGGCGCCTCTCTGCTGTCCAGATAGACACGGTAGTCGCCTTGATACAGCTCTTTAACCAGACCAATACCAGGAATATCATAGGCAACCGGAACCGGCAGCTGCACCACCTTTAGCTGTTCTGTCATCTCGCACAGATAGGTGGCTATCTGCTTCATCAAAGGCTTGGCTACCTCATGATACCGCTGCTCCTGGTACGCCTCGCCCCCCGGCACACGCTCTTGGTCACCTTGAAGCCGACTGGCCTCTCTCTTTAAATCATCAAGTATTCCCATACCAAATCAAATGCCTATGTTACCCAACAATGACATAATGCCACTCTAATGGATTGTAGATGCTTTTCCATGCTACAGATAACGTCTGCACCTCAATTTTATTAAGCCTTTTTCTACCCGCCTCATTTTGTTGGTAATATACCGCCAACTACAGCAGCCTGGAGTCTGTCGGGCTTAGGTGGATTGCAGCGAGGGAGTGGGAGAGTGAGCGCAAATATTCCAGGTTTTGAGGCGCATAGTGGGCCTGTGCAACGAAAAACCGGGGATATTTGAGCCGCTCTCCCACTTCCGCAGCCAGTTTATCCTAAGTCCGACAGGCTCCTGGGCCGGAACAGAGCACCCCAAGTCACCACATGCTTACCCACTTGCACATCAAGGATCTGGCTGTCGTCAGTTCAGTTGAACTGGAGCTAAACGCGGGCATGACCACCCTTACCGGCGAAACCGGCGCAGGAAAATCCATCCTGATTGATGCGCTTGGGCTGGGGCTGGGCAATCGGGCAGATAACGGTATGATCCGCACCGACTCTGACCGCGCAGAGATCACGGTGGTCTTCGATACGGCATCCAACCCGGTGGTTCAGCGCTGGCTGCAGGAGCACGCCCTGGATGTCGGCAGTGAGTGCATCCTCCGTCGGGTACTCATTCGCGATGGCCGCTCACGGGCATTCATCAATGGTGCACCCACCCCTCTCCAACTATTACAAAGTCTAGGTGAACTCCTGGTAGAGATCCACGGGCAACATGCCCATCAATCCCTTTTAAAGCGCAGCTGCCAACGCGCACTGCTGGACGCCTATGCCGGGCACCAGGCGCTCATCGACCAGACCCAAAAGCAGTTCCAGGAGTGGCGCCGCTGCCAGGAGACGCTTGAGCAGCTACAGAGCGCCTCAGAGGATCGAACGGCCCAGCTCGAACTGCTGCACTACCAGGTTAACGAGCTTGAAACCCTGCAATTGAGCAGGGGTGAGCTTTCAGAGATCGACAGTGAGCACCGCCGTCTCAGCCATATCGGTAAACTGCAGGAGACGGTGGCCCTGGCGCTCAACAGGCTCTATGACAGTGATGGGTCTGTGCAGGAGGCGGTGGCACATCTCTCCAGAGAGCTGGAGGCGCTGCTTCCACTGGACAGCCAACTCACCTCCAGCCAGGAGTTGCTGGCCAGTGCATTGATCCAGATAGAGGAGGCCACCACCGAGCTGCGGCACTACAGTGACACGCTTGAGCTGGATCCTGCCCATCTGGAACAGTTGGAAAAGAGGCTGGAGGAGATACATGACCTGGCAAGAAAATACCGCGTCCCCCCAGCCGAGCTGCCAGAAAAACTTGCCAGCCTGAAGGCAGAACTCAACTCACTGGAGCAGACAGCGATCCACCTGGCCAGGCTGGAGGAGCAGCTTGCAACCCTGCGCAGTGGCTATCTGGAGACTGCAAAAAGACTATCCGGCAGCCGCCACAAAGCGGCCAAAAAACTGGCAAAGAGTATTACAGAGAGGCTGCGTTCACTAAACATGCCACAGAGTATTTTCAGGGTCGTAATCGAGCCTCTGCCAGAAGAGCGCGCCAGCCGCAACGGCCTTGATCAAATTGAGTTTTTGATCAGCACCAACCCGGGGCAGACCCCGCAACCACTCTCCAGGGTCGCTTCCGGTGGCGAGCTGTCGCGCATCAGCCTCGCCATTCAGGTAGCCACCCTGCAGTGCGGGCAGATCCCTACCCTCATCTTTGATGAGGTCGATAGCGGCATAGGCGGAAGCACTGCCGAGATTGTAGGCAAACTGCTGCGCCAGCTGGGTGAAAGACGGCAGGTACTCTGCGTAACTCACCTGCCGCAGGTTGCAGCTCAAGGCCACCACCACCTTCAAATCAGCAAGCAGAGCCGTGCAAAAAGCACCCACACCACGGTACAGACACTGCAAAAAGAGAGCCGGGTTCAGGAGATTGCACGCATGCTCGGCGGCATGGAGATCACCGAGCAGACCCTTGCGCATGCACAGGAGATGCTTTCCAGAGCAGCCGGATAACCCGGATAATCCATGAAATACCCGGGTCAAGAGGCTCGGCAGGCGGGATCTTTACAATACCCATAGATGGTCAGCGCATGCGCTTCTACTGAAAACCCCTTCTCTTTGGCGATCTCCTGCTGCCGGTCTTCAATCGTCTGATCAAAAAACTCCTCAACCCGGCCACACTTGATGCAGACAATATGGTCGTGGTGTTCACCCCGATCCAGCTCAAAAACAGATTGCCCCCCCTCAAAGTGGTGACGCGTCACCAGGCCGGCAGACTCAAACTGGGTCAATACCCGATAAATGGTTGCCAGCCCAATCTCCTCACCGGCATCCAGCAGCAGTTTGTAGACATCCTCTGCGCTGACGTGCCCCTGTTCCGACTGCTCTAAAAGCGCCAGGATTTTAACCCTGGGCAGCGTCACTTTTAGCCCCGCATTGCGGATATCGTCACCGCTCATCATGTCTTTTTTACCCCTCATACGGTATGATCCGCAGCCTGTTTTTTAATCTAAAGTGATTTTGGCAGAATGCAAAAGCATCTCATTTGTTGTGCGGTTAGTGCAACTCTCTTAATTTCCGGCTGCGGAACGGTTGATACGGTAAAAGGCTGGGGCAAGGCTGTTGTGGGCGATTTCATACCCAACGCCCTGAGTGATGTATCCCTGATGCATCGCCAGGAGATTCAACAGGGCAATATCGTAACCCAGGAGATGATTAACAAGCTGCATCCCGGCATGTCCAGGAGGCAGGTCAGATATATTATGGGCACCCCCATCCTGGTTGATGTATTCCATCGAGACCGCTGGGACTATTTCTACTCCATGCAGAAAGGCGGCAAAGCAGGCACCCGGGAGCGCGTATCGCTCTATTTCAAGGATGACAAACTTACCCGGATAGAGGGTGATTTCAAACCCACCCCGGCGGCAGACGCGCTGGAGAGTAAAAAAGAGACCGTGGTCAAGGTTCCTGACCATGAGCGCAGGGAGAAGGGCTTTTTCACCCGCTCGCTAGAGAAGATGGGACTGACGGGGAACGATGACTAGACACGCCTGGCGGCCGCAGCCTTGGCCCGTTGCCGGCGCGCCTCTTTAGGATCTGCAACCAGCGGACGGTAGATCTCAACCCGGTCACCCGCTACCAGCTCTGCGTCCAGCTGTGCGGATTTTCCGAATATCCCAACCTTATTGACGGCCAAATCAATCTCTGGAAACTGCTGCAAAATACCCGATGCCTCAATGGCCTGCTGTACCGTCATGCCAGGCGCAGCAGGCACCTCAATAATCAGCTGCCGCCCTGGCTTGGCATAGGCCACTTCAATAACCGCAGCTGTCATACCGACCTCCCCCTCCCGCCATAGACCTCATGCAGGCGCTTACAAAAGGCATCCACCAGTGTCGCGGCAATCTGCCCAAACACTCTGCCAAAGGCAGAGTTGATCAATCTGCCGGCAAACTCAAACTCCAGCATCAGCTCCACCTTGCAGGCATCAGGGCGCAGCTCGGTTAGCCTCCAGGCCCCCTCCAGCTTTGAAAAGGGCCCATCTTGCAGGTGAATCTCAATCTTCTTGTTTGGGTAGAGACGATTGCAGGTTGTAAACTTCTGGCGAATCCCTGCACGCGCCACCTCCAGTTCACCCACCTGCTCTTTGTCGGTCTGTGAGATGACACGCGATGAGCGGCACCAGGGGAGATACTCCGGGTACGACTCGATGTCATTGATCACCCCATACATCTGGGCTGTTGAGTAGGGTACCAGAGCACTTTTATGAATAACTGTCATCTCTTCAAAACCTAAATAACATCAAGCAGCCGCAGAAAAACCACCATAACGGCAAAAGGTGCAACAAAACGCACCAAAAAACGCCACCCTTGATAGAGCAGCCCCTCTCCGAGATCCAACTCATCCGCCGTAGAGCGCTCCGACATATACCAGCCAGCAAACATGGCCATGGCAAGGCCACCCAGTGGCAACATGATATTGGCCGTCAAGATATCCAGCACATCGAACAACCCGCTGCTTTTGGTCTCACCTGCGAAGGTAAACTCAAAGGCCCAGCTATTGAACGACATTATGGTCACAATCCCCATCAGCCAGGCTGCCACCCCGATAATTGTGGCGGCCTTGATTCGGTTTACCCTCCTGTTTTCGACCAGCCAGGCAACCGCCGGCTCGATGATCGAGATTGCAGAGGTCCAGGCGGCAAAGGTCAGCAACAGGAAGAAGAGCGTGCCAAACAGGGTGCCACCCGCCATATGGCCAAAGGCCAGCGGCAGGGTCTGAAAGATAAGCCCCGGCCCGGCACCCGGCTCCAGGCCATTGGCAAACACCAGTGGAAATATCGCCATACCCGCCAGCAGCGCCACAGCGGTATCCATCAGCGCGATCACCACCGAAGTTTTGGCAATCGAGACACTCTTCGGCAGATAGGAGCCATAGGCCATGATGGCCCCCATCCCCAGGCTTAGCGTAAAAAAGGCGTGCCCCATAGCCGTCAATACGGCACCTGCACTGAGCGCACTGAAATCAGGGGTGAAGAGAAACGCCAGACCCTCGGCGAACTTGCCGCTGTTCATGGCATAGCCTACCAACAGCAGCAGCAACAGAAACAGCAGCGGCATCAGGATACGCACCGCCTTCTCCAGGCCAGAGCGCACGCCGCGGGAGACCACCACCATGGTCATCACCATAAAGATGGTATGCCAGGCCAGAAGCCGCTCAGGATCAGAGACCAGTCCGCTAAAGATGCTGGCCGCCCCATCTGCCGTCACCCCGGCAAATACACCGGCTGCGGTACGAAAAACATAGGCCAGTGCCCATCCGGCAATGACGCTATAAAACGAGATGATCAGAAAACCGGCGATCATGCCCGACCAGCCGATCATCTGCCAGATGCCATGCTGGCTCTCTTCGTGCGCCAGGGTTCGCATGGTGTTGATCGGGCTTTGACGGCCTCTGCGGCCGATCAGCACCTCCGCCATCATGATCGGGATGCCGATCAGCAGCACACACAGCAGGTAGACCAGGACAAAGGCGCCGCCCCCGTTATCACCCGTGATGTAGGGGAATTTCCAGATATTACCCAGCCCGACAGCCGAACCGGTCGCGGCCAGGATAAAGGCCATGCGCGATGACCACTGGCCATGAATGGAGGTGCGTCCTGTCATTCCGGGGTATCTCTCAGCATGGTGTGCATTCAATCTCCTGATTTTTGGGCACGATAAAACGGGGCTTAACACCAAACCGCACATTTTCAACGAAAAAGCCGGTCAGAACAAGGAAGCGCTCATCAACAGGCTACCTATGCCCCTGCCACTCGCTTACAATATGCCCCATGACAAAGAGATCGAAAAAAAAACGCACCGCCGGCGGCTCCACCATAGCCCTCAATAAAAAGGCGCAACACGACTATTTTATTGAAGAGCGCTATGAGGCAGGCCTTGCCCTTGAGGGGTGGGAGGTGAAAAGTCTGCGTGAAGGGCGCATCCAGTTGAAAGAGAGCTACGTCATCATCCAAAATGCAGAAGCCCTCCTGTTGGGGTGCCACATCTCCCCTCTGCTCACCACCTCCGCTCATACCCACCCAACGCCAACGCGGACACGCAAGCTCCTGCTGCATCGCCGGGAGCTGAATAAACTCATTGGACTGGTCGAGCGAAAGGGCTTCACCCTGGTGCCTACCGCCATGTATTGGAGTCGGGGCCGTGCAAAGCTGGAGATCGGGCTGGCGAAAGGCAAAAAACAGCATGACAAGCGCGCCACTGAGAAAAACCGCGACTGGCAGCGAGACAAGCAGCGCATACTAAAACATGGCTAAACAGCCTCTCCTAATGTAGACTGCTCTGTTTTTTGATGCTCTGGATACAATTGTGCCGCGGAAAAAAGTCTCTAAACCCTCTTTTGAAGAGGCGCTCAACGAGCTGGAGTCGTTGGTTGAAACCATGGAGCAGGGTGACCTGACGCTTGAAGAGTCTCTCAAATCCTTTGAACGCGGTGTTGAGCTGGCCAACAGCTGTCAGCTGGCGCTCAAAAGTGCCGAGCAAAAAGTAGAGATCCTTAGCGCCAACACCCCCAATGCCAAGCTGGAACCCTTCGATGCAAGCCAATCCTGAGCTACAGGCCTTTCTAAAAACATGCCAGGGCCAGGTTGAAAACGCATTGGATCACTGGCTGCCTGCCGCCACCATCACTCCGGAACGGCTACATGCCGCCATGCGCTACAGCACTCTGGGCGGGGGAAAGCGTGTACGGCCGGTGCTGGTATATGCCACTGGCAAGGCGCTGGGGGCAGATCCCCGCCAGCTCGATGGGGCCGCCTGTGCTGTCGAACTGATCCACGCCTACTCACTGGTGCATGATGATCTGCCCGCCATGGATGATGACGATCTGCGCCGTGGCCAGCCCACCTGTCACAAGCAGTATGATGAGGCCACCGCCATACTGGTCGGTGATGCATTGCAGACGCTCGCCTTCCAGGTGCTGTGCAAAGATGACACCCTGACCCGCAATGCAAAAACCCGGCTGGAGATGATAGAGACCCTGGCCACCGCCAGCGGCTCCCGCGGCATGGCCGGTGGACAGGCACTGGATCTGGCAGCCGAAGGGCAGACGCTGAATCTGGCCGAGCTGGAAAATCTGCATATCCACAAAACCGGCGCACTCATCCGCGCCAGCGTACGCCTGGGCACACTGGCAACAGGGCATCACGACAGCGAGCTGGGGCAAAAGCTGGATCACTACGCCAAATGCATTGGCCTCGCCTTCCAGGTGCGTGACGACATCCTGGATATTGAGGGAAGCACCGAGACGCTGGGTAAAACCCAAGGCAAAGACCGTGCCCAGTTCAAATCCACCTACCCTGCGCTGCTTGGCCTGCAAGGGGCTAGAGAAGCCGCCGAGCAGCTGCTCGCCGAAGCGCTGGAGAGCCTGAGCGAGATGGATCAAAGCGCCGACCCGCTACGCTGGATTGCAAACTACATTGTTGGCCGCAGTTACTAAGCCAGAACCAAAGGAAACCTGAATGACCAAACCCATTGCCGATGTCCAGAGCAGAGAAGATCGCCGCTGCATCGCTATCAATAAAGTCGGCATCAAAGACATCCGCCACCCCATCCGGGTCAAAGACCGCAATGAAGGTGAGCAGCACACCATTGCCACCTTTAATATGTATGTCAACCTGCCGCACAATTTCAAGGGCACCCACATGTCACGCTTTGTGGAGATTCTCAGCGAATATGAGAAGGAGATCAGCGTAGAGTCATTCAAGCATATATTGTGCGACATGACCGAGCGACTGGAGGCGGAAGAGGGGCACATTGAGGTCAACTTCCCCTACTTCGTCAACAAAAAAGCCCCCATCTCAGGTGTTGCAGCGCTACTGGATTATGATGTCACCCTGCTGGGCGAAATAATCAACGGCACACCCACCATCTACACCCGCGTCATTGTGCCGGTTACCAGCCTCTGCCCCTGCTCGAAGCAGATTGCAGAACGCGGCGCCCACAATCAGCGCTCGCATGTCACGGTGCAGGTGCGCACCCGCTCCTTTGTCTGGATTGAGGAGATCATCGAGATGGTTGAGTCACAGGCATCGTGCGAGCTTTTTGGCCTGCTGAAGAGGCCCGATGAAAAGTATGTAACAGAGCGCGCCTATGACAACCCGAAATTTGTTGAAGATATGGTGCGCGATGTGGCTGTCGAGCTGAACCGGGATGACCGCATTATCGCCTATGTCGTGGAGTCAGAGAATTTTGAGTCCATTCACAACCACTCTGCCTATGCGCTGATTGAGAAAAACAAAGAGCCAGCCAGGGTTCAGTAGCGGGTCTTTAGCAGCAGCATATTGCCACTGTTCTCCATCTGCAGCTGCCCGAGAAAGGTCATGCCCAGCAGCACCTCTTTCGGGCTGCTGCCTTCAATGACTGTGCCCTGCACATTGCGCAGCAGTATATCCCCCACCTGCACCCGATCCAGCAGCACCCTGTAGCCTTTGACATTGCCTGATGAGGCCGTGCTCACCCGTATCACCTTGCCCGTAAGCCGATAAGGAATGGCCAGTCGCCGCGCCTCCACCTCACTCATCGCGACAGAGCTGGCGCCCGTATCCACCAGCATATTCACCGTGCGCCCGTTGATGGTACCCACAGTGGTGTAGCTTCCCTGGGTATCACGCCAGATCCGCACCTCCTGCACTTTGGGCTTGCTGTAGGTGGCGCTTACATGGCGCCCCAACTCATAGCTTTCACGTTTGCCGCCAATCTCCAGTACGGCGCCTCTGGCATCGGCAGAGATCAGCAGCACCCCTTCCGGGCTGGCTTTGCCTTTTTTCAGCAGGCGGTTTTTACCATCAATCTCAACCATGGCCCTGTCTGAAAAGAGCGCTACCACACGCAGGCGCTCAACCGCCACGGCCCCTGAACTGCTCAATATCGCTGCAAGCAGAAGCACAGCCATCATGCATCGGCACGTTGCCCAATACCCCCACCCTGCCAAGCCACGGTTTATCGCTGCCATCTCAATATCCCGGATAAAGATCCCAACTATTACTCCGTCAAGGTGATAACTTGGGATGCAGAGCTTCCCAGGCCGGCCAAGGCAAGGCGCAGTCCGCAGGGAATGGCATGCCCTTTCCAAGGACTGCAACGCGGCATTGGCCGACCTGGGGCGCTCCCTTCGGGCCAGCCGGAAAGCGGTCAT
>WFXD01000073.1 GCA_015490795.1 Gammaproteobacteria bacterium | reverse complement strand
GATATTTTGTGCTTTCAGCCTGTTCACCCAGTAGGTGAACTTCGCTACGGGGCGGATTGCACGTTTGCGGAGGCGCATGCCTGCGTTGCAACTCCTTGGAATAGAACAACTATTCTACGTCGTTGCGCCTTGTCCTGCGCCCCCGCAAACGTACACTCCACCCCGTTCAACTGCGGATTCTAGGTTGTAAGACTCTAAATCCATTAGAATGCTCTGTTTCAGACAGGGTATTTCCGGCTGCCAATGACTGCTTTATCAATCCGTAATCTACAGAAGACCTATGCCAATGGAGTGGTGGCTCTCAAAGGTATTGATCTGGATGTGCAACAGGGGGATTTCTTCGCCCTGTTAGGTCCAAATGGGGCTGGAAAGTCTACAGTTATCGGCATTATCTGTTCACTGGTGAATAAAAGTGGCGGCACGGTGCAGGTCTTTGGGCATGATCTGGACAGCGACCCCGGTGCCGTCAAGCAGAGCATCGGCCTGGTACCGCAGGAGTTCAACTTCAACCAGTTTGAGCCGCTGGAGGAGATTGCCGCCAATCAGGCGGGCTATTACGGCGTGGAGCGCAAGGAGGCCTTCCGTCGTGCTGAGATCTGTCTGCGCCAGCTGGATCTTTGGGACAAGCACCGTGAGATGGCGCGTTCACTGTCGGGCGGCATGAAGCGGCGGTTGATGATCGCCCGCGCCCTGGTGCACCAGCCCCGGCTGCTGATACTGGATGAGCCTACGGCCGGGGTGGATGTTGAGATTCGCCATGCCATGTGGGATCTGCTGCGGGAGATAAACCGGCAGGGCACCACCATTATTCTCACCACACACTATCTGGAAGAGGCCGAGCGGCTGTGTCGGCATATCGGCATCATTAATCAGGGTGAAATTATTGAGCAGACCAGCCTGGCTAAATTTCTTGGCCGATTGGGTGCAGAGAGCTTTGAACTGAATCTACGGCACCCCCTGGCCGGGTTTGCAGACCAGTCTGTTGGCGGCTTTGCACTGCGCCAGCTGGATGACCTGACGCTGGAGGTGGAGGTGACCAAGGGGCAGAGCATTAACAGCCTGTTTGCAATGCTTTCAGAGAGAGGTATCGAAGTGATGGGGATGCGTAGTGCCCAGAACCGATTGGAACAGCTGTTTATGGATGTTGTGAGTGGAGGTGGGCCAGGTGAATAACCGCTCGCTTAACCGCATTGCGTTTCAGACCATCTTCACCAAAGAGGTGTTGCGGTTCATGCGCATCTGGATACAGACGGTGGTTCCACCCGGCATCACCACAGCGCTCTACTTTATTATCTTTGGCAACCTGATTGGTGAGCGTATCGGCGAGATGGAGGGGTACAGCTATGTCGAATTCATCGTGCCGGGGTTGATTCTGATGTCGGTGATTACCAGCTCTTACTCCAATGTGGTCTCTTCATTTTATTTCAGCAAGTTTGGGCACCACATTGAAGAGCTGCTGGTCTCGCCGGTGCCAGACTGGGTTATCCTGGCGGGCTATGTCTGTGGCGGTGTAGCGCGTGGTGTGGTGGTCGGGATTATAGTGACGCTGGTCTCGCTTATATTTGCTGATGTGAACATTCACAGTTACCTGCTGACGCTGGCCGTGTTTGTACTTACGTCGATCCTGTTTGCATTAGCGGGTTTCATCAACGCAATCTATGCCAATAGCTTTGATGACATCTCCATTGTGCCGACCTTTGTACTGACACCGCTGACCTACCTGGGGGGCATCTTCTACTCCATCCAGATGTTGCCGGAGTTTTGGCAGACGCTCTCCCTGGCCAACCCGGTGCTCTACATGGTCAATGCCTTTCGCTATGGCATCCTGGGGGTTTCAGATATCAACCTGGGTGTGGCGTTTGCGATTATTCTGCTGTTTATTGTGGTGTTGACGGCCTTTAGCCTCAGCCTGCTACAGCGGGGCGTTGGGATTAAGAGTTAAACCTAGTTTCACAGTAGGCAAGAATATGCAGCTTGATTCTAATAGTGCCCATTGGCTTAGCGGTTATCACTTTTTGCACAGATAGTATCTACCCGGCAAGCAAGTAAGATATAAGCAATGCACCAAAACAGCAGGCATGCTGGTACAAGTTGCACATTGAATAGTGTCAGCAAAGCGCTTATCCCCACACTAAACATCAGCAAATATTCCCAGAGCACGGTCTTTCTATGGCTCCAATCCGCAGACTTTATCAAGCGCTGGTAATAGTGAGTGCAATGAGCCTCCCAGATACGCTCACGTTTTAGGGCGCGGCGCAGCAGCGTTACGGTTGCATCTACTATAAAAGGGGAGAACACAAGCAGTGGAAACCAGAGTGGGAACAGTTCACTATGAATTCCCCACAACGAACAGGCAGCTGCCAACAGGCCGAGTGTTGCAGAACCCGCATCCCCCATAAAGATCCTGGCAGGCGGAAAGTTCAGGCAGAGAAAACCCATGGCAGCTGCTGAAACAACACCACAGTAGAGGGCATATTGTGCGTCATCCTGCAGCCAGCCTGCAGTAGCAAGGAAACCAAAACCAAGGGCTGCCATGCCACCGGCAAAGCCATCCATGCCATCCATAAAATTGAACAGGTTCAGCATCCAGACGATAGCCAGAGCAGTCAATATCAGTCCAAAAAGCCCCCAGGGTATCACCAGACCACCGGCAATCAGCACCACTGCGGCCAGACCATGCACCACAAGCCGGATCAGTGGCGAAAGCTCTTTTATATCATCAACCAGCGATACCGCTGCAATAAGCAGTGCGGCGGCGGCAATCCATGACATGCTTGCTGGCCAGCCGCTCTGCATGGCCAATAATAGCCAGCCTGCCAATATGCCTGCCAGGATAGCCAACCCGCCCGTCCTGTAGACAGGATGTTCATGCAGTGAGCGTTCGTTGGGGGCATCCAGAATATGCAGCGGTGTATGCGCTGACGAAAACCACAATGACAACAGTGCTGCTGCCACAAATGCCAATATCAGAGCTATCATCAGGGGTTTTTACGAGGGGTGATACCCAGCCCGGCAATGATTTCTGGAAGTGCATCCTGCAACCTGTACTGCGCCGAAATACCCAGCTCACGCTGGATCTTTTCTGGGCTATACCAGGCGGAACCTATGAGCTTTTCCATTGCATCGCTATCGAACATAAAGCGGTGACCGCGCAGTTGCCCGATGGCATCTCCCAGTTTCGCGAGCAGCTTTAACAGCGGCATCGGAAACGTCCATTCAGGCAGGGGTTTGTGCAGTGCTGTGCAGATCCTTTCATACATCTCACGTGTGGTATAGGGTTGGCCATCAGTAATGATGTAGATCTCACCTGCTGCCGCAGGCTGGGTGGCCGCTGCCAATGCCAGCGATACCACATCATCCACATGCACCATAGAGCGTCTGTTATTGATCTCAGGAAGCGGCGGGAAGCGGCCCTTATCAACCGCCTGCACCATGCGTGGCAAATTGCCTTTGGCAGTCGGGCCATAAACCATGGTAAGACGCAGTACAACGGGCTCTGGTACATAGCCCCCTTTCAGCACCAGTTGCTCTGCCTCCAGCTTGCTTTTGCCATAGGGCGTATCCGGATTGCACGGGCTCTCTTCACTGAGCAACAGGTCACCACCCTCACCCATGGCCTTGACACTGCTAAAAAAGACGAAGCGCTGCACGCCAGATTGTTGCGCTGCCTCCAGGAGGCGACGGGTACCTGATGTGTTGATGTTGAAATATTCAGATTCACCCTGGCGAGTCTCGCTTAGCGCATGCGCCTTGCCTGCCAGGTGGAAGATGGTATCGATGCCCTTCAGCGCATCCGCTGGCAGCGGTTTTTGAGACAGGTCGGTTCGGATCGCGCTGTCCCATGGCCCTTCTGCCCCATGCCGCATCAAGGCGGTAACCTCCATGCCCTCTGCTTTTAGGCGTGAGCATAGGCGTTCACCGATAAAACCAGAGGCTCCTGTGACCAAAACCCGCTGCATTTGAATCCGCCCTATTTCCGCCAGACGGTACGGTTTACATAATCAACGTAGCTATGAATGATTCGTGTGACTTGAATCGACACTCGTCCCCCCTGGTAATCAGGCACCACGTTAACCGCTGGCCTATCCCGGTCATGCTGGCTCAATACAACCTCTACCGCACTCAACAGACGCTTGGGGACAATATCCGACATAATCAAGGTGCCCTGATCCATCCCCTCCGGGCGCTCATGAGCCTGCCGAATAGTGACCGCAGGCAGATTAAGCAGAGAGCTCTCTTCTGCAATGGTGCCACTGTCAGAGATTACGCAGCGAGCATGCTGCTGTAATTTTATATAGTCAAGAAAGCCCATTGCCTGCATAAAATGAATTCTTGAATCCAGTTCTCCCTGTGCCAGCTCATCAAGCCGTTTGCGGGTACGCGGATGCACAGAAAAGATCACCGGAATATCATATTGCTCAACCAAAGCGGTCAAAGAGAGAAGCAGCGCCCTTAGACGCTCAGGCTCGTCCACGTTCTCTTCACGGTGGGCGCTAACGACAAAGAACCCCTCATTTGTCAGCTTCAAGCGCTCAAGGATATCAGAGGCTGCAATCTTGTCTGCATAATAATCAAGCACCTCCTGCATGCAGGAGCCGGTTTTGATGATGGTTTCTGCGTGAATCCCTTCAGCGAGAAGATATTGCCTGGCATGTTCCGTGAGCGGCATATTGATATCGCTGATGTGATCAATGATGCGGCGGTTGATCTCTTCCGGCACCCGCTCATCGAAGGAGCGATTACCTGCTTCCATATGGAATACCGGGATTTTGCGGCGCTTTGCCACAATGGCTGACAGACAGCTGTTGGTATCGCCGTAGAGCAGAATGGCATCAGGTGCTTCAGAGACCATCACTGGATCTGTCTTTGATATGATCTGTGCAATGGTCTCAGCCGCGGTTTCGCCTGCTGCGTCAAGATAGTAATCAGGCTGCCTTATTTCCAGGTCGTCAAAAAAGACCCGGTTCAGCTCATCATCATAATTCTGGCCGGTATGCACCAGAATGTGATTTGTACATCTGTCCAGTTCAGCAATCACGCGACTGAGTTTAATCAGCTCAGGCCGGGTGCCAACAATGGTCATTACCTTCACGCCAGCAGCTCCCCACCTTCTGCCAACCTGGCCATCCCCGGCATTAGATTATGTTTTTCAAGCAGCTCAATGGTGTCTTCCAGTGACAGCACAGTATCTTCGGAGCTAAACTCTTTTTCCAGAACCCGCTCCACATCACTGTTATCACACAACTCTGGCAGCATGGGGCGAATAGCATAGTAGTTACCGCACTTCACCGTATGGTGGGACTCTTCTTCAGAGACCATGATTTCATGCATCTTTTCACCGGGCCTGATACCGATAATCTTCAATTCAATATCCCGATCACCGATCAGCGCCTTGGCAATATTGATGACAGTTGCAGCCGGTGCATTCGGTACCAGTGTCTCTCCACGTTTGGCCTCTCCTAGCGCCTCAAAAACAGTGTCTACCGCCTGCTCCAGGCTCAACAGAAAGCGTGTCATATCCGGCACTGTAATGGTGATCGGCCCACCATTTTTTATTTGGTCATGAAAAAGCGGGATCACAGAACCTCGTGATGCCAGCACATTGCCATAGCGAACGCAGATAAAACGGGTGTCCGGGCTGAGTACATTGGCGGAGGTAAAGATGCGCTCTTGCACCGCCTTGGTCATGCCCATTACATTGATCGGCTTGCAGGCCTTATCGGTACTTACACCGATAACGGTTTCAACAGCATAGCCATTTTCGCGTATCGCCTGCACAATATTCATGGCACCAATACAGTTCGTCAGCACTGCCTGCTCAGGGAAATATTCACAGGTTGGAACCTGCTTCAATGCTGCGGCATTGATGACAATATCTGCATCCTTTACGGCTGAGCAGACATCACGAAAGTCACGCACATCACCGATGCGAAACTCCAGCATCTGCTGAAAATTGTGGAAAATCACCTCATCCGTAGTAACTGCTTTATGCAGATAAGAGACCCGCATGTCATGCTGCTTGGCCTCATCGCGCGATAGCACGATTACCTTTTTTGGGGTGCCGATTTCACCCGATAGCAGACGCCTTACCAGCACCTTGCCCATTGAGCCTGTGCCACCTGTAACCAATATCGTTTTATCTTCAAGCACAATGCACTCTCTCATGAATCTGTCGTGCCAATTCATCCAGCATCACAGGCCAGCCGGGTACCTCATAGCCCGTTTCTTGTTGAAAATGCGAGCCATCCAGGCTGCGATCACATACAAATGAATCATCCCTTTCAATCTTAACATTCAACTCTGGCAGACGTTTCAGCAGCTCGCTCAATAGCTCGTATTTACTGATCGGCTGGCTGGCAACCTGCCAGACTCCACTCAGATCAGGATGTTGCGTGAGCAGATGTTCAATGATGCGCGCCATCTCCAGAGTGGTGACTCCAGAGTAAATAGCGCGATGAAAGCCACGTATTGTACCCTGTTGCGCCAGAAACCACTCAACCAGACTCTTCTTTCTGCTCAGCTCCAGACCGATGATTGAGCTACGCAGGGTAATGGCATTGCTACCTGGTATTTCACCCAGCAGTTTTGATCTGCCGTAAAGATCCCCGGCATCTGGAAGATCATCTTCACGATAGAGGCCTTTACTACCAGAAAAGACGCAATCAGTACTCAAATGTACAAGTCGCGCCCCAATTTTTTTGCACAGTACAGCCAGTTTGTGTGGCAGCAGAGCGTTTATCTCAATGCTTTGAACAGCATCGGCAGCATCTTCCCGCTGTTTGATTATGCCTACGGAGTTAATGACCGCATCCGGTCTGAAATCTTCAACTACCCGAGCCAGCTTACTGAACTGCCGAACATCCACATCAGCAAAGCTATTTTCCTGGTTAAATAGATTATAACGAGCATAGTGTGACAGAGATTGGCGCAGTGTTACCGTCACGGCGTGCCGCCCCTGCCATGATTTCAGCAGCTGATGACCCAACATCCCGTCGCCACCCAGAATCAGGATGCGCATAACCCCTCCTCAACCATCTCCTCCATCCACCCCTCCAGCTGCGAAATAAGCATCTCTGACTCAAAATTGCTCTCAAAATAAGCTCTGCCACGCTGTCCCATCTGTTCGCGCTCATCTGCTGACATCGCCTTCAGGGAAATCACCGCCTTGGCCAGCGCATCTGCATCACCAGCACCTACCACGACACCTGCGGCAGAATCATGCACAATTCTGGCACCTTCACCATCCAGAGCAGCGACGATGGGACGACCGCAGGCAAGATAGGATTGCACCTTGCTCGGAATAGTGCGGGAAAATATTGGATCAGGGCGTAAGGTTACCAACAACACATCGGCCAGGGAAAAATAACGCGGCATGGCCTCCATAGGCCGACAACCAAGAAAATGGATCTGTTTTTCAAGCCCTAAACACTTAACCTCACTTTTCATCCATGCCAGCCGGCGCCCATCACCGATCAACACCCAGACAACGTCTTCTCCATGCTCTTTTATCCAGGCAGCTGCCTGGATGATGGTCTCCAGCGATTGGGCTTCGCCCAAATTTCCAGCAAACATAATACAAAACCCCTCAGGGATTTCATCATGTTCTGCTGCATCAGCTGGAAGACTCATTGGCCGATAAAGTGTTTCAGCCCAATTCGGGAAATAATATGTTCGTTCAGGGTTAGCTCCAGCTGCTACTACAGGCTCTTTAAAAGCCTCAGACTGAATTAATACCCGGTCACAACGGCGATAGATCATCTGCACCATATGACCAACCCATTTAAGGATGCGGGGACTACGTACAGCTCCAGTTGCTGCCAGACTTTCTGGCCAAAGATCTTGCACCCAAAATATCATAGGAGCCTTTTTTAGCCATCTGAATAACATCCCTGGAAGGCCTACTGTAAATGGAGAAGGCTCAAACACAAATACCACATCGTACTTTCCATGGCAGCGAAATGGCCCAATCAAACATGCGGCAAGAGCAAAAGAGAGATAATTTATCGCAAGGTGTAAACCACTCCCGCTGCGCCTTGGGATGAGTGGTACTCGTACTACTTGGGCTTTATGAAACAGCTCTTTTTTTTGGCCTAAAAAAGTATAACCTGGAAAAAATGACCCAGTGGGGTAGTTTGGTTTGCCTGTCAATATAGTTACATCATGGCCTCTTTCTGAGAGCGCTTGTGATAGATGGTTAATTCTGAAATTTTCTGGCCAGAAATATTGAGTTATGAATAGAATTTTCACTCTTGCATGGTCCGTTTCATTTCATTAAGCAATGCACGAGCATGATTGTTCCAGTTCCATTTTTGAGCCCATGCTCTTCCCTCTGTTTCAAGATAATTCAATCTTTCACTGTTGCCCAGCAACTCAATAATCTTTATTCCAAGCTCTGAAGCATTTCCGGGTTCAAAGAACTCACCAATGCCGCCGGATACTTCTTCAAGAACAGGGATTCTGCTAGCCAGAATAGCTTTGCCGATTTTTTGAGCTTCTACAATCCCCAGTCCAAACCCCTCATATAGGGTAGGGAATAAATGAAGTGTTGCCTGATTTGAAAGTGATTCCAATAGGCTATCAGAAACTTTGCCTAGCAGTTGAATATTGTCTTCAATGCCAAGGGTAACCACCTGCGCCTGTAATGATTCAATCTCAGTGGCGCTACCCCCCGTGATTGCCAATACAATCTGCTGGGCAAGCGTTGGATCGTGTTTTTTGATGAAGGCAATAGCCTCAATACCAGTATGTTGCGACTTGTGGGGTAATTTAGCCCCTGTTTGTAGTAGCAGGTGTTGTTTGTTGATATTTAGTTGTTCTGTAGTTCCTGTATCAATTTGCCGTACAGTTGCAGCCTCGTGAATAGCGATGGTCTTTTTAGTTTGATGGGGGAAAATTCTAGCTATTTCAGCTGCAATTGCGTGGGATGGCACGATGATAGCATCCGCATTGCTAACAGAATGTTTGATTAGCCACCTAAGAATTCTGTTGTGGGTTGATGCATAATTAGGGAAGTTATCTGCATAGAAATAGCTCACGAGGTCATGTAGCATCAGTACGCTTTTAATACGTATCGGGGGCATAGTATTGAATGGAAAAAAAACAATATCTGCATTCCATTTTTTTGCAATGTGGTGAATCATCAACCATTCATATAGCATGGAGGCTATTGTTGAAATAGGCGTATTTTGAGGTATTTGTGCAATATTTGGTGCAATGTCACCGACCCAGTTGCACAGTTCAGGCGAGCCAGTAACAGCAATGTCATCAGCCGCCTGTATTTCATTGTTTAATCCCTGCAGTAGTGAAGAAAAATAAACTTCAGCACCATATGTACGCCCTGGAAAAAAACGTAGTGCACTGATAATGACCCTCATGTTAATTACTCATTGTGTGGGAGAGATAATTGGGTGACATTCAAAGCCTATTTTTTGCATCAGTTTTATTATTTGCAATAATAGTAATGCCAGAAATGATTAGCCATGGATATAGTGACATTAACCATGATTTAAGTATTTCATGAATTGCAGACTCCATAAAAATTAGTGCTGCCATCCCTAAAAACGGGATAATTTTTATATTTATTTTATGTAAAGGTTTCATGGCAAAAATAATTACTGACACAATTACACTGATGGCATGCGTGTAATAAAAGAAGAGCTGAAAATACCCATAGGCCTTGTTCAGTTCGGGTAAAACTGCGTTGGTGTATTAACTGCCTAATTGCTAAAAACCAGGATAAAGCGGGTGCAAGCAACCATAAAAGTAAAACGATGTGGCTTGCTCGATTGGCGGTGTCTATGCTCAGTACTGCATAAAGAGGCTTTTGTATATTTAACTGTACAAAAGCGGCCGCTAATATGATCATGTAGATAAGACCAATATACTGGCGCCAGGAAGCTCCTTTATTGTGAGCGGGAAATTGCATGTTAATACATGATTTAAAATTCCGGTATTTAATGTTCTTCTATCCTTTTAGGAAGCATGCCAGCCTTTTTAGGTATATTTTAATTAATCTACCATTGCGCACAAAAAAACTATCCCCTGCGCCCATGGTAATCCAAATGGAACCTCGATAAGACAAATTCTTATGGCTAAATTGTATATACTCATCAACTGCTTCTACATGTGTATTTATCCCTTCATATATTCGTAATTTGCCACCACTATTATAGTTCAACATCTTTGAAATATATTTGCCAAATCTATTGTTTACAGGCACTGCTTCCCAATATAACCCCAATGAACTAGGGAGTATAAGCCAATGACCCGCGTATTTATATTGGCGTATAGCCTCATTTAAAGCAAGCTCAACACTCCAATTCTGCAAAAACCTAGCTGAGAAAAAACCACGAAGTATGCCATCTTCCACTGGTGTATAAGTCGTATTATTTTCTACTAAAAAGCACTGTGACAACTGACCTACTTTTTCAATCAACTGAAATGATATTATTAATGACTGATAAAGGTGTTTTCTTAGTTCGTGTTCTTCATTCCTACTGCCGGTAAGCCCTTGTTTTCGAAAAATGTCGAAATTTTTTATAAAAATATTCCATTCATGGACAGAATTACCGCCTGAGCGATAATACAGTGCAATGCTGTGCCTAAGCGAATTAATCAACACTATTGCAAGGCGGGCTGACAATGCCTCAGGGGCATGTAACAAATCTACCAGTGAGCGTGGGATTTTTGTGACTGTGTATTCAGATAAAAAGATAAATGCATCAATTTTTGAAATGGTGTGGTCTGATTTACTGGGGGCCATGGGTTCCCCATAAACTTGAACTAAGTCAAAATACGGAAATATTTTATTGAGTTTCTTAAAAATACTTTTATTTATGACCCATGGCTCATGCATCATTATATAACGCTGCTTTTCGGTCAAATTAGAAATAGAAAAGTCAGCGAAGCTGGCATTAGTATCATTCTCCAATACAACAAACAAATCCAAGTCAGAGATGCCCGGTGCCCCAACAGAACCCACCTGATAAATTGCCCTCACTGGTACATCTAAGGATTTAATATAATCTTCTCGAACATCATCATAATCTGATGCTATTCTAGGCTCTGGCCAGCTGCCAATCATTCGTCCATCTATGATGTTTTTTAGTTCTAAATATATATCCATACTCACTAGTGTCCCAACGTTAAATCGAACAAATTCAATTGCTTAGCCATTTCACGCTCCTCGTTTTTGTAATTGGATTTTGTAAGCAGTTGATCCAACGGGATTTTCTCGAAAAGGGTAAGGCTTAAAATCTGTAGAATTGTGTAGAGTTCCGTTTCCAGCCGGAGCCGTTTTTTGATGATGGCCACAAGCACGTAGACCGAAATGGCAATCCAGATCTGGCTCTTCACGGCATTCTCGGTGGT
>WFXD01000072.1 GCA_015490795.1 Gammaproteobacteria bacterium | reverse complement strand
GATACTGTTATGCTGGCTATTGATAAACGTGTCCATGAGTTTTTTGTCCGTAGTCTTCAGCTGGACTCATTTACTATGCAATTGGAGTATGAGTGATGATGGGGTGGATAAAGCCGATTTCCTCAATTTTGAACTCCGAAACTTGAGTTATGAACTGATATTGATTTTAGACAAACTGCCCCAAAATAATACTTGACAAAAATACTCAGCAATAATAACCTAGCACCATACTCAGTTATTATTTTGATGCAAATGGAGAGACAGTTATGACTATTCAAAGCCTTCTTTTACTACTCCCTGCCATCCAGGTTGGTATTGTAGCTACCGCTATTGTCTATGTTGGCTACCAGCTGGTTTCTTACACCATTGCTCGCCTGACAGGCAAGAAGTACTCATAATGGTTTAACCTGAAAACCTGCGCTGGAGGTAGTACCTATTTCCCCTTGGGGACTCCTGCGGATCGCTATTTAGCGTTTTTGCTTTGCTTTTTTTTGGGGGGGGGCAGCAGGAAATAACCAACCGGAAAGCATGCTGTGATAGCATTTTTTACAGGACCAATGCAGGAGGTCGTCGTAGACGAAGAGCAGTTGAGCGCGGCTTCTGAAGTATGACAGAGGAAGACCGGCTCAGTTTATGCTGGTTTTCTCCCCCATCCAGTTCGAAGAGCCATGCGTACTGGGAGTGCGCGTGCAAACTGAGGTGAAAGAGCTGCGGGGAATGGTGTTAAGAGTTGAACAAGCCCCGTTGCCTGCTCAAGCTGAGGCAGAAGAATCGGGTCTATAGGATAAGATTTTTCGAAGACCTCCTTAAACCCCTTAGTTATTGGCTACCCCGTGAGGCACATGTCCTGTAGGTACATGTTGACGTGCTGATTCGCAGTGACCTTGCTGGTCATCAAAGAAAAAGTCAGCCCCAAAGGCATTAAGAAATGCTCCTTTGTCTATGCCTCCTAAAAATAGGGCTTCATCAATGCGAATATTCCATGCGCGCAGGGTTCTTATCACGCGCTCGTGAGCTGGTGCAGCGCGAGCGGTGATCAGTGCAGTGCGGATGGGTGAGTTATTTGCAGGTGTTGAGGATTGTATTTTATGTAAGGCTTCGAGAAAATCTTTAAATGGCCCACCGGAGAGAGGCTTATGTGCAGCCGCTTTTTCACTGGCTGTAAATGCATCCAGTCCCTCCGTTTTAAATACCCGTTCGGCCTCATCTGAAAACAGTACGGCATCGCCGTCAAAGGCAATGCGTAGTTGGCCGGATGAGGCTTTGGAGGATTTGGTGTTTGATGGAAGTATGGTGGCTGCAGCAAGGCCAGACTTTAATGCCCTGTTAACATCAACAGGATTCGCTGAGAGAAAGAGCTGCGCCCCCATCGCTTTTGCATAGCTATAGGTGCTGGAGCCGCCGGTAAAGGCGGCTCGTGTTATTGCCAGGTTGTGGTGCTGTATCGAGTTGAAGATTCTGAGCCCGGTATCGGCACTGTTGCGGGAGAGCAGTATCACCTCTACCGAGGCTAAGCCTGCCAGCTTCTCATTCAGGTGCAGCAGCTTTTCTACCAGTGGAAAAGCAACTCCCGGTTTTAGAATGTCATCCTCATGAGCAATCTGAAATTCGCAGTAGGCGTCAATGCCCTGGGTTTCAAAAATCTTGTGGGAATCATCCAGATTAAACAGCGCCCTGGATGATATGGCTACGACCAGTTTTGATGGCTCACTATTTTTTGTCATAGGTTTACTGCGGGTTGCTATACTTTGATGCTGGATTGTCCCATGGCACGAAATAACTGTCGCTGGTTTCGGCCACTGCGTTTGCATTGATACATGGCCTCATCTGCTTCAGCATACAGTTGATCCAGCAGCGCCTCGTGTCCACGGCTATTGCAGCCTCGACCATTGCGAGCCGTCATGCCGATGCTGACGGTAATCGCTATCTGGCCTATTGTGCCACCAAGATCCAGCAGTTGTGTATCTTTTTGAACGCGTGCGGCCAATAAATCGGCTTTATCAAGTGAGGTATTGGGTAGTATAAATACAAACTCTTCGCCACCTAATCGCGCCACTAAATCACCTGGGCCAATCTCTTTCCGCAAGATGATGGCTATCTGGCGCAGTGCCTCATCGCCGACTACATGCCCCCATTTGTCATTGATTTTCTTGAAATGGTCGACATCTATCAATAGAACGCTGAATGGCAGGTTGTACTGAATGGCGTGCACCAATGCTGTTTTGCCAGCCGAAAAAAAGTAGCGCCGGTTGCCAAGCTGGGTTAATTCATCAATTGTTGAGAGGGATTCAAAGCATTTTTTCAGTTCGTTTGACTCTTTCAGTGCCTGCTCCAGCTTTCTGGTTCTTCTGCGCACTTTGCTGTTGAGGGTACGTAGCAACCGCTGGTTATGTTGCATCTGACCTAATACATTGCAGAAAAGCATGAGCATCTGCTGATGCCATATATCAAAATATGCTGCAGCTGGATGAGAGATGTTGAGTACGCTGAGCACATCATCACAAAAACAGATAGGCACTGACATTATGGATCGAATGCTTGCCTCTTTATCAGGTGTTGCAAAGGGGTTGAAATGGTTGTCAGCCTTACAGTTGGGGCAATATTGAAGCTGTTTTGTCTGACAGGCAATATCAGCTAAACCTTTGCTGCATGTGAACTGTATGCTGTTAATCAGCTGTTCTGAACGCATTGCCCTTTTGTTGTGGGTGGCGATCAGCTCTTCATTGTGTTGAGTCGCAGCGACACAATAGAGTTGACCATCTTCATATATGGATATGGAACAGGTTTCCAGGTTGATGTGTTCTACCAGTATGCTCAATGCCTGTTTAAGCAGAGCCTCCTCTGTAATGTCCTGGATATGAACTGCTGTGAGGGCGCGCAGGGACGATAGCGCATCTATCAGGTTAACAATGCGATCCTGTAGATCCAAATTATTTGCTGTGTTTGAGGGCGAAGGCATAACGGACGTGTTAAAGCATTAGTTAAGCATTCTTGCTGTTGCTTGCAGCTCGCTGCATTGGTTATGAAACCGCTCTTCTATCTCGGTCAGTATTGATTCATCAACCCCCTCCAGCTGTGAGAGCAGCGTATCATTTTTTATACCGCGTTTGCTTTCTGTTAGATATTGGTTTGCCCAGGCTGCCGTGCGGCTGATGAGTATGACTTCAGTGGAGTAGATGCCGGGATGATGGTTGTGGTTTAGCCCGGCAATGGTATGAATGACCATCTCTGGAAGGTGCCAGCGGATGGCGAGCTGCTCCCCGATTGCCATGTGATTGATTCCGATATGTTGCTCTTCGAGTGCAAGGATATCGGCATCGGGGCTCTCTTTTGTCGCTGCCAATACGGCAGATAGAGGATGAGGAAACAGATAAGCAAGAACAAGCATGCCAAGGTTTTGCAGCAGGCCGCACAGGTAAAGGCCATCAAGATTAGGTTGATGTTTGGGTTCAATCTTTAAAGCGATCATGCGTGACAGGGCTGCGCACCCCAGTGCCTGACTCCAGTAGTTGGTCAAATCAAAGTTACTGCACTTTCTGGTATCAATGCCGCCTGTCATGGACATGCTTAGCGCCAGACTTTTGACAAGATTGAGCCCCAGCACACGTATTATCGCCTCTTTGGTGGTATAGACAGGCTGTGTGCCCATAAAATAGGCGGCGTTGGCCATGCCGAGTATTCGAGCAGAAAGGGGTGGATCCTGGTCAATGATGTTGGCAATGCAGTCAACCTCAACCTCTGGGTCACTGGCCGCTTTGAGCAACTGGGTAGCGGTAATGGACAGAGGGGGGATATGTTTCAGCTGCAATATTTCATGTTGAACGGTTGTCTGGGTCGCCATGGGTATTATTCTGTGCCTAAATGGTCGCTGAACAGCTAGTGTTTCGGCTGGCTCCTCTTTTTCTTTACACTATCCTAGAAAAATCAGTTGAGCCTACTACCCAAAAAGCGGGCACAAGTGTGAGTGCTTTAGACGCTCTCGCTACGGCTCAACTGATTTTTCTAGGATTATGAATTGTAGGTTTTATTGGTGTTGTGCATATTGTATATACTCGCCAACCATCTGTTGTTCTAATGTGGATGACCACTAGGAGGCTGTCCGAGAACTCGGCTTTTTACGAAATGCAATTTCTAACTCATTGATTCGTAAGGAGTTAATTATTGGCAAATTGCATATTTACCTATTCTCGGACAGGCTC
>WFXD01000071.1 GCA_015490795.1 Gammaproteobacteria bacterium | reverse complement strand
ATATAGATCCAATAGACGTTTGAAAGGACAGAAAAGAGATGCGGAAACAAAAAAGATGCACACTGACCCTTATACTCATAGGGGTGCTGGTTTTGCTCACTGCCTGTGGCGGTGCAGAGGATCGGGTGGCAGAGCATTTCAAGCGTGGCATGCAGCTCTTTGAAGAGGGTAACTATACAAAGGCGCGGCTGGAGTTTAAAAATGTGCTGCAAATCGATCCAAAATCGGTTGAGTCACACTATATGTTGGGGCAGATGTATGACAAAGAGCGTGATTGGCAAAATGCATTTACTGCATATGCCAAGGCGGTAAAGGTTGACCCCAACCATCTGAAATCCCAGCTTAGACTGGGGCAGTTCTACCTTCTGGGAGGTGATGCAGAGAAAGCGCAGGCGGCCGCTGATGCCGTTATGAAAGGTGACCCCAATAATATTGAAGGGATGGTATTGCTGGCAGCTATTGAAAAGCGGCTGGGCCGTGTGGATGAAGCGGTCAGTCAGGCTGAAGCCGTGCTTAAGCTGGAACCAAACAATGCCAGCGCTCTGCTCCTGCTGGCCAGTGCTCATGAAGAGGGTGGCCGTATCCAGCAAGCCATTACCCTGCTTGAGGAGGGCGTTCAACAGCAGCAGGAGAATACATCGCTCTATCTTGCTTTAGGCAGGCTTTATGCGGAATCAGGAGGGGTTGATAATGCTATCGACATGCTGAAAAAGGTGATTGAGTTAAAACCGGAAAATACGGATTTTTTGCGCCGATTGGCTATTTTTCAGATTCAAAATGGCAAAGCAGATGATGCTGAAAGGCTGCTGAAAGAGGGTGTGCAAAAATTCCCTGATGATCTAAAGCTCAAGCTGGCGCTGCTGGAGTTTCAGGCCAAGGCTCGTGGTCTTGATATTGCAGAAAAAACCATACAGACCTATGTCACTGCTGATCCGGAAAATGATGAGTTGAAATTTATCCAGGCAGATCTATTCAAAACAGCTAAACGGATTGAAGAGGCAGAAAAGATCTATCAGGATATTATTGAAAAAAGCCAATTGGATCCCAGTGGGCTCAAAGCCAGAACGCAACTGGCTGCCATGCTGCTGCTTCGTAACCAGCGAGATGAAGCAAAAGCATGGGTAGAGGAGGTGATTGAGCAAAATTCACGCGATGCTGACGCACTGTTGGTTAGGGCTGGTATTGCTATAGCCACTAATGATGCAGATGCTGCAATTACCGATCTGCGAGTCATCCTGCGGGATGCCCCGGATAACATGCGGGCACTGCGCCTGCTGGCTCGTGCGCATACCATGAAGGGGGAGGTTGAGCTGGCCATTGAGGCCTTGAAAAAGGCGATAGCCATTAATCAAAAAGAGGTGCCGCTCTATATAGAGCTGTCTCAGCTACAGGCCAAAAAGGGTGATCTGGAGTCGGCAGTGGCCTCTCTGGAGTCTGTGCTGAAAATCAAGCCCGACCATTTTGATGCATTGAAGGCACTGGTGACACTGCATATCCAGCAAAAGAAGTTGGCTGTTGCTATGAGCTATGCAAAGCAGCTGCAAGCGGTTCGACCGAACAGTCATATTGGTTACTACGGTCAGGGAGTGATTGAACAGGCAGACAATAGAATTGCCGCAAGCATCCAATCCTTTGAAGAGGCATTGAAGCGGGCACCTGACTCATTTGAGGTTATCTCAGCCATTGCAAAAAGTCTTGTGACCAACAAGCAAGCAGCGCAGGCACAGAGCCGGGTTGAACAGGCCTTGAAACAACAGCCGGAGAATGCCGCACTCCATAGTCTGCTCTCGAGCGTGCTGCTTATCCAAAAGCAGCCGGATGCGGCAGAAGATGCGCTACGCAAAGCGATTGAGTTGGCCCCCGCAACGGTATCCTTCTATCGGAACCTGGCCATGATCTATCTTTCTCGTGGCAATGTGGAGGGTGCAATACAAACCTATAAGCAGGGGTTGAAGCAGACGAATGAGAATGCAGCCCTATGGCTTCTGCTGGCCCAGGCTTATCAAAGAACGGGCAATACCGATGAGGCTATTGCTCAATATGAAGGGCTTTTGCAGAGATACCCTGAAAGTGAACTGGTGGCCAATAACCTGGCTATGTTATTAGCATCAGATACGGCTGCACAATCTGCTCTAGACCGGGCGCTTGAATTGGCAAAGCGTTTTGAACACTCAAACAACCCTCTGTTCCTTGATACATTAGGCTGGATATATTATCAGCGTGGAGATTTTGAGCGGGCCAGTACGATATTGGAGCGTGCTGTTGAGAAAGAGCCGGTAGCGCCGATCATTAACTACCACCTGGGCATGGCCTACTTTAAAAAGGGTCAGACAGAAGAGGCAAAAACACCCTTACGCCAGGCAATTGAATCTGGTGCGCAGGGGCCATGGATTGATAAAGCCAAAGAGACTTTAAAACAGTTGTAAATGCATGGTTTTTGAGCTGCCACAACTTAATCTAGGGAGTGCAAGCCGCTAAATATACAAGGAAAACCATCACCTGTTTACCGGGCTGAATATCGCTATTTGGCCCGTTTTATGATCTGTTTCATGGATTACGCTTGTAGATTGGGCCATATCAGGCTACTTTTAGTCAGAGCTTGGTTGAAAAATATTGAGCCAAAATCTGATCAATAAAAACAAGGCGGGTAAAGCTATTGTTTTTATTGAAAATTAGCGGCACTGGGTCTCTTTCCTGCATGAATAGCACACCATCTTATGAGGGACGCAAATACTGGCTTCCAGGCCGTATTGCAGCTACAGCCCTGATCATCTTACATACGGTTTCGGTTCAGGCGGGTGCAAAAAATTGCGACAACCCTGTTGCCCACCTCGTCTCCGTCGAAGGGGTTATTGAGTCACGCTCAGCTGAGGGCGGCTGGCATCCATTGGCCCTTAATGCCCCTGTCTGCACCGATGATATCATCCGTACCGGGCCAAACAGCCGGGGCGCCGTGTTGGTCGTGGGAAGCGACACCATGCTCCGCCTGGATCAGACCACTACCTTTCAAATCGTCACCCAGCTGCAGGAGAAAGAGACCACGCTGATTGATCTCTTCTCTGGCATCGTGCACTTTATCAGTCGGGTTCGGCATCGCCTTCAGGTGCGTACCCCGTACGTGAATGCGGCCATTGAAGGCACCGAATTCACCGTAATGGTTGAGCCAGAAGAGAGCTCAATCGTTCTGGTCGAAGGCAGGGTTTTGGCCAGCAACGATGCGGGTAGCCTGAGGATGGAGGGGGAACAGACGGCCACGGCCAAAAAAGGCCGGGCGCCACAATTCACCCACCGTATAAATCCGGAAGATGCGGTGCAGTGGACGCTGCACTACCAACCCATCCTGCATGGCTTGATCGACCCGGCGGAGGTTGCCGCACAAGACCCACTTGAATCCACCTTCAGTGCGGCACTGGCTGCCCTGCGCCGCAATGACACCGCCAGCGCCTTTGCCAGCCTGAGACATATCCCGCCGACTGGCCGTACTCCCCGGTTTCACAACTACCGTGCCGCCCTGTTTCTGTTGGTGGGGCGGGTAGAAGAGGCTCAGCGCGAGCTGGAGAGGTCACTGCAACTGCGAGCAGACAACAACGGTGCTGCACTGGCGCTGCAAGCCATGATTGCCGTAGCCCAGAACAAAAAAGCAGAGGCACTGGCGTTGGCCAACCGTGCTGTAGCAGCAGACCAAAACAGTGCAGTCCCCCTGATTGCGCTCTCCTATGCCCGGCAGGCTCAGTTTGATCTGCACGGTGCGCTTGATAGCATCAACCGGGCTGTGCTCCGGGAGCCGGACAACCCCTACGCCCATGCCCGCCTGTCAGAATTGCGGCTCTCCCATGGTGATCTTGATGGCGCTGATATCGCAGCACAACGAGCGGTTGCACTGGATCCTGAAATTGAACTGACCCAAACCGTGCTGGGCTTTGCCCGCTTGATTCAGCTTGATCTGGAGCAGGCCAAGGTGAACTTTTCAAAAGCTATTGTGCTCAGCTCATCCAGCCCCATGCCACACCTGGGAATGGCACTGACCCTGATTCGTCAGGGCAATCTGGAAGCGGGGCGTAGAGAGCTGGAGATCGCCACTGCACTCGACCCCGGCAACGCCCTGGTGCGCAGCTACATGGGCAAGGCCTATTATGAAGAGCGCCGTGATGAGCTTGCCGCCACTCAATACAGCCTGGCCAAAGAGCGGGATCCCAAAGACCCCACTCCTTGGTACTACCATGCACTGCTGTTGCAACAACAGGGGCAGACGGTTGAGGCCCTGCGCAATCTACAGACCTCTGCCGAACTCAATGACAACCGCGCCGTCTACCGTTCCCAGCTATTGCTGGATCAGGATCAGGCCGCCCGCAATGCCGGGCTGGGTCAGATCTACCGGGGTTTGAATTTTGAGCAGCTGGCTCTGACAGCAGGCTGGAAATCACTGAATGCAGACCCCGCAGACCACTCAGGCCACCGTCTGCTGGCAGATACCTACACCCATCTGCCGCGTCATGAGGTGGCCAGGGTCAGCGAACTGCTGCAGGCACAGCTGCTGCAACCTGTGAACAGCATCCCAATCCGACCCATTATGACAGAGGCTGCACTCCATGTGCCGGATGGTATGGGGCTGTCCGATCCGTCATTTAATGAATACAGTTCGCTGTTTAACCGGGATGGTTTGCGAGCCCAAGTCAGTGCCGTGCTGGGGAATGAAGGGCAGGTGGGTGAGGAGATTCTGCTCTCAGGGATGAAGAGTAATATCTCCTTCAGTCTGGGTCAGTACCATTATGAGACGGATGGCTGGCGTGATAACAACGATCAGAACCAGGATATACTTCTGGGTTTTGTGCAGGCTAACCTGTCACCCGATACCAGTGTCCAGCTTGAGGTGCGCAATTCACGCAAGGATTTTGGTGATTTGCTGATGTATTTTTACGAATCACAATACAGCTCCAGCAAACGGCGGCAAGAGAAGTTGGATGTGGTGCGGCTGGGGCTGCACCACAGGTTTAACCCGGGATCTGAGCTGATCGCTTCGGTGATCCGTGGGAAAAATGATGATTATACTGAGCAGTCAGCCGGCATTGCGGATATCGAATTGGTTGCTGATCGGGATGACTGGAGTGCGGAGGTGCGCCAGCTTCTGGACTATGGCTCCTTCCGGCTTACCGGGGGCGTCGGATATAGCAAGACAGATGTCAAAGGCAATGCTGCTTTGATGCTGGAGCCGCTTCCCGGTTTTTTCATTATCCCCCCCGGTTATCCGATTGATAGGGGTTATACTGACCACCAGAGAAACGCCTATCTCTACTCCTGGATCGACCTTACTGAGACCCTGACGCTTAATCTTGGGCTGAGCTACGATGATTACGGCTCAACTGAATTTGGTGGGTATGAACGCCATCGTGTTAACCCGAAGTTGGGTTTGACCTGGCGGCCCTGGCCAAATACCACTATCCGTGCCGCAGCCTTTCGCACGCTCTACCGTGACTTGTTGACCAAGCAGACTATAGAGCCAACCGAGGTGGCTGGATTTAACCAGTTTTTTGATGCAGCGGCTGGAGAACGGGTCAGGCATCGTGGGATTGCCCTGGATCACCGTTTTTCCAGCAACCTCTCTGCTGGAGTTGAGTTTACCCATCTGGAGCGTATAACGCCCGTTCGGAATTTAGCTGCTCGCTTATGGGATGAAAGCAAAAAAAATGAAGAGCTGGGGCGAGCCAATCTCTACTGGACACCGAATCGGCGTATGGCGGTTGGAGTGGAGTATGAGTATGAGCGGTCTCATATTGATGATGGCTGGATTGATACCACCCACCGCTTCCCCCTGAGTCTCTCTTATTTCCATCCATCCGGCATCGGTGGTTCCCTGCGACCAACCTACGTGCGACAGTATGGCGAGTTCCTGGGAGGGGCAGGGAATGATAGTCAAGACTTCTGGAATCTTGACCTCTCTCTTGATTTTCGTTTTCCGAATCGCCAGGGGAAGATATCTTTTGAAGTACGGAACCTGCTGGATGAGGAGTTTGGTTATGAGGATAAAGACCCGAATCTACCGCTGTTTGTCGGTAAGCGTATGGCCTTTATGCGTATTTCATTAGATTTCTAACCGGAGTTGTATCGTTCAGCAGGGAACTTGCTGGGCGAACTATGAAGAACGGATGAATTGCATCAATACATGATGTGTAACTTAGCTTAAATAAATAGGGGAATATTGATGGCAAAACCAGAAAAAATCAGAATTACGCTTAATGATAAGAATGAGGTCGAGGCTACTGAAGTAATGTTAGGTGGGAAATGGGTAGAGACAGAGCCATGCGATTGCTGTGATACTGGAGAGAGGGAAGGCGATACGCTCATACGTGTCGGGGCTATAGCGGAACCAAACTCCTGTATCCAGGATCCCCGTTGTCCAGAGGCCCCTGATTGGTGCACGATATATTCAGGTGGCTGCCTGAAATACCGTTGTTAGAAATATGAAAAGTGAAAGGAAAATTGGGTTGGACTTGATTGACCGCCAAAGTTATAAATAATCAAAGGCGGTATCAAGCAGCCAATCTTTGGGACTTCAACCAATATGGAAATTGCAGTCAGGGCGATTCATCTCGGTGAAGCGCCCTTTTTTCGTTCCCACACTTCAGTGTGATGCCATTCATGGAAACCAGCCTGAATCTGTCTGCTGTTGTTTTGCATGTATAGTGAAGTAGATATAATAGAGCTATCTTTTACCTCCATCCGTAGGTTGCCCTTTCGCAATGCCTCAAACCCCCTGCATCGGTTTTATCAGCCTTGGTTGCCCCAAGGCGTTGGTCGACTCTGAACGCATTCTCACTCAGCTGCGGGCCGAAGGGTATGCCACCTCGGCATCCTATGAGGGTGCAGATCTGGTTATTGTAAATACCTGCGGTTTTATCGATGCTGCGATTGAGGAGTCTCTCGAAGCCATCGGTGAGGCCATCGAGGAGCATGGCCGGGTGATTGTTACCGGCTGCCTTGGGGTTGATGAAGATAAGGTGCGCATGGCGCATCCCGCAGTGCTGGCCGTCACCGGGCCGCATGCCTATGAGGAGGTGATGAGCGCGGTGCATGAGTATGTGCCAGCGCCTCACCAGCCGTTTGCCAACCTTCTCCCCACCCATGGCATTAAACTGACCCCCCGGCACTATGCCTATCTGAAGATCTCTGAAGGGTGCAGCCATCGCTGTCGTTTCTGCATCATCCCTGATCTTCGAGGTGATCTGGTGAGTCGCCCCATTGGCGAGGTGATGCAGGAGGCTGAGAGCCTGGCCAACTCAGGTGTGCGTGAGCTGCTCGTCGTCGCGCAGGATACCGCAGCCTATGGTGCGGATCTAAAGCATCGCCCGGATTTTTGGAATGGCCGCCCGCTGAAGACGCATATTCAATCGCTGGCTGATGCGCTGGGTGATCTGCCGGTTTGGGTGCGGCTGCACTATCTCTACCCCTATCCCCATCTGGATGATCTGATTCCACTGATGGCGCAGGAGAAGATTCTGCCCTATCTTGATATCCCGCTACAGCATGCCAATCGACGTGTGTTGCAGGCGATGCGTCGCCCGGCAGCGGCCGAGAAGATGTTGGAGCGCATTGGGAGCTGGCGTGAGATCTGCCCCGATATCACACTGCGCAGCACCTTTATCGCAGGTTTTCCGGGTGAAACGGAGTCTGAATTTGAAGAGATGCTGGATTTTCTGCGTGAAGCCCGGCTCGATCGCGTGGGCTGTTTTGCCTATTCGCCGGTAGCCGGTGCGGTGGCCAATGAGCTGCCGGATCAGATCCCTGAAGAGATCAAAGAGCATCGGCTGGAGCGTTTCATGGCACTGCAGGCGCAGATCAGTGCAGAAAAGCTGGCCGCCAAGGTGGGGCATCGCATGACGGTGTTGGTCGATGAAGTCGAGGCTGATGAGGTGCTTGCCCGCAGTGCAGGTGAGGCCCCCGAGATTGATGGTTATGTCATCATCAAAGGGGGGTGGGATATGCAGCCAGGGGAGTTTATTGAGGTGGATATCACCCGCTCCAGTGAGCATGATCTGTGGGGCGAGCCAGTGTGCTGATGCCGTTTGAGGGGTTGCAGGGTGAGTGACGGCCCTGATTTTCACAGGAGGCTGATCAAAGGCCTGCTGCAACCGGCTGCCTGGCCGGCGTCTGTCACTGAGATCAGCCCTATCGAAACGCATATCTCCACCGTACTGCTGACCGGGGATTATGCCTACAAGATCAAAAAGCCGGTTAACCTGGGGTTTCTGGATTTCTCATCATTGGCACGCCGCAGACACTTTTGTGAAGAGGAGATTCGCCTCAACCGCCGCCTGGCACCAAAAATCTATCTGGATGTTGTACCCGTTACCGGCACGGCAGAGCAGCCCTGTATGGGTGGCACAGGGCGGGTTATTGAATATGCCGTCCGGATGCGGCAGTTTGATCCGGATGCCCTGTTATCCAACCACCCCGAGCTGCTGACGGTTGAACAGATAGATCAGCTGGCCCGGATTGTGGCTGATTTTCATGATCGTATTGCCGTGGCTGATCCTGACCAGCCCTTTGGCACAGCCCCGGCCATCTTTGCGCCCATGGAGGAGAACTTTGCCCAGATCCGCAAGCTGGCGGGGCGGGCTGACGAGCGGCAGCGGTTGGCTCAGCTGGAGCGCTGGAGCAGGGAGCAGTTGGAGTCCTTGCAGGGGCTGCTGATGCAGCGGCGTGGTGATGGGTCTGTCCGCGAGTGTCATGGGGATATGCATCTGGGCAATATTGCGGTGGTTGATGATGAGATCCTGATTTTTGATGGCATAGAGTTTGCTCCCGGCCTGCGCTGGATTGATCTTATGAGTGAGATCGCCTTTCTGATTATGGATCTGCAGAAGAGAAGAAGGGCAGACCTGGCCCAGCGATTTCTAAATGGCTATCTGGTGATCAGGGGTGACTACGAAGGCCTGAGGCTGCTGCGGTTTTATCAGCTCTATCGGGCCATGGTGCGCGCCAAGGTTGACCTGATTCGCCTGCAACAGCCGGATCTCTCACCAGCTGATAGTGAGGCCGTGCGGGCTGATTACCGAGCCTGTCTGGTGTTGGCAGAGGGTTATGCCTGCAAAACTGCCCCGGCACTTCTGATTGCCCATGGTCTCTCAGGCTCCGGGAAAAGCACCGTCGTGATGTCGCTGTTGGATGTGATTCCTGCGATTCAGTTGCGCTCTGATATCGAACGCAAGCGTTTAGCCGGGCTGGCGGCAGGCTCTGACAGCGGCTCTGGCCTTCATCAGGGGATCTACTCCCCACAGATGACAGAGGATACCTACCGGCGCCTGAAAAGACTGGCAGCCATCGTCATCAAGGCAGGTTTTGTTGCGGTGGTTGATGCGACCTTTCTTAAATGCAGCCATCGCCAAATGTTTTATACGTTGGCCCGGCAGTTGAGAGTTCCTTTTTTGATACTCGACTTTCAGCTGCCGGAGGCGGTTTTGCGGCAGCGTATCGACCGGCGTCTGGCTGAAGGGGATGACCCCTCTGAAGCACATCAGAAGGTGCTGGATGCCCAGCTGGTTGCTCAGGAGCCATTGGTGGCATCGGAAGAGAGACTATCCATTCGGATTACGGCGGAGAAGAGTGATTGTGCTGCTGAGGTTTTGCGCCGTCTGCACGCTTTGGCCCCTAGTACTCCATCAAGGTAATAACTTGGGATGCAGAGCTTCCCAAGCCGGCCAAGGCAAGGCGCAGCCCGCAGGAAATGGCATGCCCTTTTCAAGGGATGCAACGCGGCATTGGCCGGTTTGGGGCGCTCCCTTCGGGCCGGCCAGGAAGC
>WFXD01000070.1 GCA_015490795.1 Gammaproteobacteria bacterium | reverse complement strand
TCGTTTTATTACGAATAAGCGAAATATTGCGATATTCATTTACAAGTGATGCAAGATATCGACCAGTTACCGTATCGCTACAGTCATCTATTATATAAAGGCGATAAAGTTTATTAGATGTATATTCAATGATGGATTTAACACAATCTTTTACATAACCAGGACTATTATAAACGGGCAGAATGATGTCACATGGGTGAGGGGATGGTTGATGCATTACACGCAGCAATTACCAGTAATTTACAATACACTAGTCAACAATATAGCCCGGTTCATTGATTTTGCTTAGCAATTTGTAATGCTGCTGTCAGATGTAAAGAATTTTACAGGTGGTTTTATTCTGCCTTCAATTATTTCAGTTGCATTACCGCTCAGATCAATAATAGCCATCACTTCCCTATACACGGGTATCGTAAAGTCAATGATTTTCTTTTGTGAATGTTCTTCCACATTCCATTCATGTTGATCTATTTTTGAATCTAAGTTATGAATGGCTGCATCTTCACTACTTGTTACAAGATACAGCCCATATAGAGAAAACCGTTTTATTAAACCCTCTGAAGCCATGGGCATCAGCATGTTGTGGAGTTCAAGTAATGTCATATTATTTGGGTGGCCACGCCAATGTGACCAGAAGAATTTAAATCCATGTGAAAAGAGATAAGGATCAGCATCAAAGTATGGTTGTCTTATTAGTACGAAATCATCTGCAACAGAGCACGCTTTTCTAACAATTTTATTTACATCATGTACACTTGGGACATGTTCAAGAAAATGATGCATGATACAAAACCTAACCTTAGAGCTGAGTTGTAGTTTAGTGATATCGCACACCTCTGCATTAAATCCTTTTTCTTTTGTAAGCTTGACCTTTTGGGGGTTAATGTCCAGACCCAGGCCTTTTCCTTCTGCCTGAAACATCTTGCCGTACCTCTCTAGCGAACCGCCAGCACTACACCCAAAATCAAAAAACTCATAGTTTCTTGAATCAATAAAACATGTATCTACCTCTGCCATTTTCTACTCTCTCTTATGTTATGTAATATTTGCCCACATATCTTTTTAAAGATTGATAGGTAGCTTTCACATCTGCATACCCAAGAGCTTAAGCTAACCCACAATCTATCAATTTTTCCTATAGTCAATATCAGCATCACTGTGGATAAAGCCTACAAATTTAGGATATAAGTTTTTAGGCTTACATTCCTTCATACGACATCGGTGTTACTGGACACTATGACATATAGCAATATATCTTAGTGGGGCTAGCATACTGTAACAAATAAGCTATTCATATAATGGGGAGAATAATTAATATGAAAATTTACTTTAGCTTATATTGGGTGTTTATAGGACAATATTTCTTTGGATTACGAATGTATTCCATGATCTGTTGCAATGCAATATCCCAACTTAGATTCTTCACCGTGTCCAACCCTCCTTTCTTAACGCGTTGTCGTAACTCAGAATTTTCAAGGGCATTGATAATCCTATCCGCCACGATATTATCAATAGGTTCACTAAGTATGATGTTTTCCTGATCCTTATAAAGCCAATTATTAAGCTCGTTTATATTAGTAACAGCAGGACAACCACTAGCCATATACTCCAATGGCTGATATGAAGGATGAGGGGTTGTCATGATTGATAATCCAAGATCAGATTCCCGGTAAAGGTTTGCAACCTCTTCCATTGTTTTTAGCAGCCCTCTATTCTCTATAACACCATGTAGACCATAGCGATGGACAGGGAAGTCTGCACCAACAGAGGTAATGCTTACATTTTTGCCAAGTTTTTCTTTTACGATACGGAGTGCTTCGCAACCCAAAATAAAGCAGTTTCTCTCATTATTTGGACGGCCATAGTACACAATTTTATATGGCCCATTTTTGCGCACGCTCATTTCTGATGGATAATAAAGTTTTGTATCCACACCAGGTATGAACTCCATACCCCAATCAGAGTATTGAGTAAACTTTGAGGCTACACCAGGCGTATTGGCTATAAAATAAAAACCAAGACGATAGGTCTGCTCTATAGCAGCAGAAATGCTGCCGCTAGGGTAAAACATTGGCTCATAATCCTGCATGATATAGAACTTGGCTTTACATTTGTTATATCTAGCAAGGGTATATGCCGTCACCCAGAGCGTGCAAAAACCAACATCAGCTTCTGGCAGACTGTCTGGATTATCATCGCGTAGAAAATTCTTCACTTCAAAGTTAAGTTCAGGGAAGTATTTTTGCAATTGCTCCTGCAAATCAGTTTGGACAACTCGATTAAAAAAGTTATCAATAACAAAAATATTATGGGTATTCCACTCTTTAGAAAGGTACTCAGCGATGGTAAATATTGTTCGCAATCCTCCTTTTAGTGCATGAGAAAAATGGGGTAAAAACCATATAGCTTTACGAATAGCACTGAGCTTAGGCGCACCTTTCATTTTTGAGGTAAAACATTTGTTTTCTTCAAGCTCCGCCTGCTTAATTCTCGTAAGGCGAAGTTCATTTGGATAATATGCATTATTACTAGACATCTGTCAGCTCCTTCTTAATTGATGAGCGAACCTTATTTAAGAGAGGGTGATTGCGAACTGACTCTGTTGCACGATTAATTCTATGTGTCCCATAAGTTTTTTCAAAAACTTTTCTAGATTCTTCACAGAGTAAAAGTCGTTTTTTCGGTGTATAGCTCTTCGATTTAGCGTGATATACATATACATGTGTTGCTATAGCAAGATCAAAGCCAGCATCTGTAGCTCGAAAACAATAATCATTCTCCTCATTAAATCCTTTGGGATATGAAGCTTCGTCAAATAACCCAATCCGCTCTATAACCGCTCGTTTGATACAAAAGCAGAATCCATTCACAAGCTGGACACGAGGAAACCCAGGTAATAAATGTCTTTGACACATCAAATCGATGTCTGAGATTGTAATGCCTGCAGGCAATGGATTCACACTATATGAGCCATCCTTTTCTTTGATTTTGGGAATAGATTGCCAACTTGCGGCATTGGACATTGGACCTACAATACCAATTTCCTTAGCTGCTTCCGCACATTGAATTAGCTTTAATAACCACAATGGAGGAACTATAGTGTCGCTATTCAAAAGTGTTACATAATCACTTTTTGTTGCCCGCATGCCAGCATTGGCTGCTTTTGTATAGCCCTTTGCAACATCATGCCTAATTAATGTTACGTATGTAGCTCTCTTTGCGGCAAACTCTTCAAGAAAGGCCTTAGTGTCATCTTCAGAACCATCATCGACAATAATGAGCCTATGCGTATCTAAAAGAGTGGGCTCAACTGAGTTAAAACATTGCCTTACATCATCCAGTGCATTATGAACTGGAATGACAATATCAACTGTCTTTTTCTGAAATTCCCAGAGTGTGCTATCAGTGACTGGGGTTGGAGTTAATAATTCATGCCATCTTTTTGTGGATTGATTATACTGTTTTTGCAAAAAAGAGGGGACATAATAAACTGATGGGTGACTAGCGCTAACGGTATCATTGTGGCAGAACAGCTCAAAACTCTCTCGATCAAATCGAGCCATTTTTGAGCAAGAATCCACAAGTGGAGTAAAATCAGCCTTATTCATCCACAATGCGTACATCACCGACACCTGATCACGCTTTGAGCCATTATCAAGCTCCTTCCACCAAAGACTGAATATCTCATGCGCTTTTGGGTCACTCGGCTTTGAAATCAGCATATTTGTTTCTGGCAAACCCTTATTTTCAGGAAGACCTTCTAAGCGATAGCGTTTAATTTGTCTTTCAATAACTTCACCCTCATCTTTAGAGCCAGTAATGCATGCCGTTGCTTCACTGTAAGTACAATTGCGTTGATAATGAGTAAAAATACCAAGCGGCTTGTTGCCTTGCTTAAATGCTTCAATCAGATAGTTAATATCTTTCCTGATAAGAATATTTGCATCAACCCACACTGCAATGTCATATTCGTTAAGACAGGTGTGCGGATGAAGTTTATAGTATCTAGCTATACGTGTCGTATCAGAATGAAAATATGTTGCATGTCTAAATTGCCATACGGGATGGCCTTTAATAGGTATATCAGTAAAGCATACATAGTCATATTCCGGGTTTAATGTTTCCGGAACTTTTAGCACATCGTAATTGCCAAATATTGCTGTATATACAACAATCCGCTTTTTTGCTTTACTTTTCTTGTACTCATTAATACGCTCTATGAGCACTGGATCTGGTAGTGGAGTATAAGGCTTCTTTTTCGCAGTATGAGCTTTCTCTATAGGCTTGACAGGCTCCTTGATTTTTTTAGCTAGAGTAGCTTTATGCTGTTTTAGCCATTTCTCATATTCACATGTAATTTTGTGTATATGATCTGTCACAAGGGGAGGTACATCTTTAAGTAGCAATTTATGCCTGAATGAGAGAATAAAATCACCAAGCTTCCAACGCCGTGAGGCAAGGAGAGCATTTACAGCCTCTATTAAACGAGGCGCAATGCCTCTTAGTGTTGCTATGTCATTTTTGCTCCGCATTAATTCTTTTCGCACTTGCTCAAGCTGCTTTTTAAGCCCGCCTTCCATCTTATTGGCTGCTTCCTTGATGGCCTTTGCTTCTTGCTCTTTTTGTTTTATCTGTTGAGTTAAATCTTTCTCTTTTTGTTCAAGCTGCTTTTTAAGCTCGGCCACCACTTTGTCGGCTGCATCTTGAGCGCTCTTTGCTTCTTTTCCATTCTGCTCATATTGCTTTAGAATCAAAAAACTCGCTTCAGATAATTGATAACCATTTTCTTTTTTAAGTATCTGTCCATTTGTAAATGATTCAAATAGCTGTGATTGCTTGCCGTTTAAATGCTGTGGTAGTTTGTCTTCACTTACTTTCTCATGATGAAGTTCTTCACAAACAAAAGATGTTATTTCTTTTTCCGACGGTAAGCGTAACTTATCCACGCCACAACTAAGTAATTGCTCATAGATATATTTTACCTCTGAAGCAGGGTCTTTCATGAGTTTGTTATATGAAGCAACAAACCTTGGCAACCCATATGAAGCTTCTAATGCCGATAAATTATATTTTTCCCACAAGGCAATACCTGCATGAATGGGGATGCCGTTTCTTGCAAAAAGACTATGAGCAACTTCAACTGGATTTCTATATATATGAATACAAATAGGAACTTCAAATAAATCCCTCCATAGTTTAAACAGCACACATAACCGTGGCTCTTTAAGCATAAAAGGACGATGAGCATCCATTTCAAGCACTATTTTTGATGCTTTTTCTCTAAACTCAGTAATTACAGCATCAGAAAGTGTTTTTTGATCGAGCCCAGCAATTTCATTCCAGTCACAATCCACTGAATTCAAGATAAAATCATTAAGCTGCCTAACGTCTCGCCGCTCCCAAAAGCCTTTTGGGTTTTCCTGATTAGCGCCAGTGCTTATTCCCTCAGGGCCAAAATAAGCGCCCATCATGTTCAGTAATCTTGCAAGAACCGAAGTTCCTGAGCGATGCATTCCAAGTACAATTAGCTGCATTGTTGTCTCTTATGATATGGTATTAGAATTCACAGTTTTTGTGTCATTGGGTGCTATCACCCATCAATTGCTTCATTTTCGGTGTTTTGCAGGGCTTGCACTTGGGTCTTGATTTCGAAATCCACGATCCCTGTGCTTTTTTGCTCTTCTTCAGGCATAACGCGTATCATGATTGCATCAATAATGCGGTGCAGATAAGTCTCTTCACTATCAAATACTCCCTTAGCTCCTGCATTTAAAAAATAGACACCAGGATTAAGCCGGCATATAAAGGAAAAATTTACATGATATTGGGAGCCTGTTTGAATTGCATCAATTGGGTTGTGAATAGATGATGTTGCAAATCCGCCCACCTCTATGCCTGTTATTGTTTTAATAAGCATGCCAAACCTAACCCGGAGGCAATTCTGCTTGAATGTTACTTTATAGGAATAATGATACCTGTCTCCCTTGCATAACACATTCACCTTGCTTCCTTCAGGAGTAGTAATGCATGGCTTACTTATCTCTGCTCCTTTCGATTCATAATAAATTATGCTTTTTGATTGCATGCCTTCAATATAATAGGCTTTTTGTTTTGGGGGTTCTGTTTTTTGATTATGTTTAATATCTTGACTTTCATCAAGGTTTGAACTCTTTTGTATTTCTTGAATAATATGCCCAACTTTAGATGCCGGTGAAAATAGCAGTTTATGATATGCAGATATAATGGATTTTGGTTGTCCAGATGCTAGCAGCTTTCCCTTTTCAAGCAGTAATGCTCGATCACACAGGTTAATAATTGAACCAGCTGAATGTGATACAAATAAGAGTGTCATGCCATTTTTCTTGAGTTTCTCCAACCTTGCATAACATTTTCTTTGAAACGCCTCATCACCAACGGCTAATGCCTCATCAATAATAAGAATATGAGGCTCTACATGGACTGCTACAGCAAAGGCAAGCCGCATGTACATGCCACTCGAATATTTTTTTACGGGTTGTGAAATAAACTCACCAATATCAGCGAATTCGCAGATGCTACTATATCGTTCGCTTATTTCTTGCTTATTGAGCCCAAGTAGTGAAGCGTATAAATGGATGTTTTCTTCGCCTGAGTATTCAGGGTTAAATCCAGCGCCAAGAGCAAGCAATGCTGCTACTCGGCCATTAACTTTGCATGAGCCTTTAGTTGGTGCCAGTGTTCCGCAGATAAGCTGTAAAAGGGTTGTTTTTCCTGATCCATTACGGCCTACAATGCCTACTGTCTCACCTCTGCTGACATTAAAAGATATATCGCGTATTGCCCAAAAATCTTTGTAATAGGTTTTTTTTCCACGAAAAATACTTTGCAAAAGCCGTTCATGTGGCTTTCTGTACATTTGAAAACATTTGCCTATGTTATCAACTCTGATAGTAATGTCAGAGCACATCAGCAAATCCCTTCCTGGTTTTTTGAAACCAAAAGATACCAAGCCAGCTAATTATTATACCCACTGGATAGTAGAGGAGCATCCATTGCCATTGAGGTGTGCGCCCCCAGATAATAGCACCTCTAAATTGATCAACTGTGAAGGCCACTGGGTTTAAGTAAAACCATATCTTGTACTGTTCTGGGACTGATTCAATTGGATAAAATATCGCACTTAGGAATAAAGTTGCCATTACTATCATGCCAATTATCTGTGCAATATCTCGAAGGTAGACGCCAACAGATGCCAGAAATAAACTCGCACTGTATGTTATAAGAATATACGGCAAAAGGATAAATGGAATATATAAAATTTCCACATGAAGTAAACCATTATTAATCAAGCAAACAATGGTTAAAATAATAAAGCTAATACAGAGATGATAAAAGCTGCTTAATACAGATACCAAGGGTAGTACCTCCAAAGGAAATACTACTTTTTTTACATAGTTTGCATTTCTAAGAACTAATCGCGGTGCATTATTAATTGTTTCTCGAAAAAAATTAAATACCAACAAGCCTGAAAAAAGAATAATGCTAAACTCTAGCGTAGATTCTCCCTCAGGATGCCAGTGGCGACTAAAAATAACGCGGAAAACAAAAGTATATACTGCGAGCATGAGGAGTGGTTCGAGGGCAACCCATAGAAAACCTAAATGAGTCCCTTGGTACCTCCCATGTATTTCACGTGCAACCAATTGCTTTATTAGCGATCTGTTATGCCAATAATCACGCATGAGTTGGATTGGATTTACTGAATACATTACGTATGTTTGTTTTTTACAAAAAAGACAGTCTAACTCTAACCTCAGGTAGCCAAAAGGTTTTTTCCTGGGTTACATGTCAACTGTTTTTTTGTAACCCTCATAAAGGGCGTAGGGTCAAATCGAAGCCTTTTGGAATGGGTCGACCTGTTTCACTGATAACATGAGCATGCAACTCAGAAAGCATACAAATTGGTGGCGATCATAACCGATAAGGTATTCGAATACCCGGTGAGTCCGCGGGAAAGTCCTTGCTATTACGACTAACCAGCAGCGCATTTTCAAGTTGCGCACTGGCCCAGATGATGGCATCCGGCAGACGAATTCGAAACTTGCGCCGAATAAAAACTGCTTTTTCAGCCACTTCTGAATTCACTGGAATCTGGGTAAAACGGGAAAGAAAAGCACGAACCGCTGGCTCATCTTCATCTTTGACCCCCACCATCACCTCCATCCAGGTAATGGGACTAATCATAGGCGCCGGGTATTGACCAATCTCCTCCCTGGCTGCCTCCACACCATTGAGATAATCGATCAGAATATTGGCATCCAGCAGCACCTTCACTACTCCCACTCCTCACGCAGATGTTGTTGATATTCAACCCCATCCACGGGCTGCTTTTTCCACAAGCCAAAGGCATCATCGCCCTGATCCGGCTGATGGCGGGCAACATACTCCGCAACCGCACGCCTCATCAATTCCGCACGCGATAGCTGTGAGCGCTTCCCCATTCGTTTTAGCGCCTCAATCTGCTCAGTCGGTAAATCAACAATAGTTCTCATAGCAGAACCCTACCAATGATGAATGATATCGTTATTATATATCGCCTTCACAATTGCAACCACCCGCGTATTTAAAGTTTGCTTTTAGTACTCTTCATTACTGCCTCAACATTGCTCCGCAGATGATCAGGGGTAATCGTACCTACAACCACACTGCTTACCCCAGGCTGAGCAAAGATAAATTTCATGGCCTCTTCAACCCCCCCAGCTTCAATATGGCCACTCTGTAGCGCCTTTTTAATCAACACGCCTCGACTGCGCAGATCAGCAGCCCGCAATACAGGTAGCTCCTCTTGGTGAGCCGGGTTACAGGTCACCATGACAATGTCTGTATCCACAGTCGCCAGCAGGCCTCCCACCAGGGTTTTGGTTGACATGCCGTGGGCGCGGATCAGCCCCCTCTCTTTTAATTTACACAGTGCATCCAGCGCCCCCTCCTCTTTCAGGGCGTGGTAGTCATTGCCATCCGAGTGGATCAGCACCGCATCCAGATAATCTGTTTTCAGGTTGCGCAGGCTCTGCTCAACGGTGCGGATGGTGGTCTCATAAGAGAAGTCAAAACAGGATTTTTCCTCCTTAAAAAACTCGCCGACCTTGGAGACAATCACCCACTCATCTCGGGAGCCGGGCATCAGTTGCCCCAGGCGTTGCTCGCTGGTGCCGTAGGCTGGCGCCGTATCCAGCAGATTGATGCCCAGCTCATGCGCCAGGGAGAGCAGCGCTGCAACTGCGGCATCATCCGGGATTTCAAACGGGTGGGGATACTTTACCTGCTGGTTGCGTCCCAGTTTAACGGTGCCCAGCCCCAGCGGGCTGACCATGATTCCGGTTTCACCCAGTGCTCTCAGTTCCATATTTTTACCTCATTCCAGGGTGGTTGTGCCAGGGGGGGGCGGGGTAGATCAGCAAGGGCAGTGCAATCACCATTGCCGGGTTTGATGCCGCTTTGCTCCAGACAACGCAGTACATCGGTTGCCAGGCAGGGGGCGAATGCCAGCTTGGTGGGCCAGGCCGTGATTACACCCTGCTGGCTGTCAACATGCCAGCTGTCCGGGCGTTTGCCGCCAGGGGTGGCAATCTCGGCACGGTCAATTCGGCGTGCTGCCCAGCTGACATCGTTCAGATCAAGCCAGGGTAGCAGCGCTGCAAGTTCTGCCTTGCCTGCCGCGATATGTTCGATCTCATCTCGAGTTACACCACTCTCTGCAACCTGGCCGCCAAGGTGCCAAACTGCCTCGTTTTCTGCAAGCGGGTAGCTGGTTATGGTAAGACGCGGGTTGGCGCTGGCACCCAGGCAGTGAGCATAAAGCCGGGGCAGTGGTCCACGGGCCATCAGCATGTGCAGCGGACGGCGTTGCATCTGCGGGGTTTTGCGGCCCAGTTTTTTTAGTAGCGCCTGATTGCCCGCACCCGCAGCAAGTACCAGCTGCTGAGCTTGTAGCGTTAGTAAACCTGTTGGCATCTCTATCTTCAGGCAGCCGGGGTCTGCCGGATCAAGCTGTACCCTCTCCGGTTGAATGGAAAAACAGCCATCGCCCTGCTGGCGCGCCAGCTCTGCCACCAGCGAGGGAAGATCCAGCACCGGCTCTTCCAGCCGGTAGACGCTGCCCTTGAATGCGGCAGACTGGAACGGCTCCGGGCGCTCTGCCCCGTCAACGGCACTCATTCGGCTGCGCATGAGCTTGCTGGCAAAGAAGCCGGTCATGCGCGAGCCAATGCCTTCTGTCGACCAGAGATATTGATGCCGGGAGAGTACGCGAACCCGGCTCAGATCCAGCTCGCCCTCTCCGGCCAGGCAGTTTCGCCAGCGCTGCGGCATGTCACCAATGGCTTGAGTCGCATCGCTGACGGCGCCGCTTAGCGCATATTTTGTGCCGCCGTGGATAATGCCCTGGGCCGCAATGGTTTGAATCCCACCCAGCGCACCACTCTCTAACAGAACAGCAGAATACCCGGCCCGGCGAAGCCTCGCCAGCGTCCACAGCCCGGCAATCCCACCGCCGAAGATGACAACATCAACTACGTTTGGAGTACTCATTTCACTGTGTTGTTGAGTGCAAAGGGATAGCGCTCTCACCAAATCCGCTGAACAGCATACTGGTCAAAGAGCTTTTCGTTACTGACAACTGATACATTCTCTGCGTGGGCTTGCGCAATCAGCATCCTGTCAAAGGGGTCTTTGTGAAGGCCTGGCAATGCACCTGCTCTCTGCGCATGATTGACCGTAATGGGTAGCTCAGTAAAGCCCTGCTGTAGAAGACAGTTCGCCAGCTGATCAGCCACCTCTGTAGCACCGGGCAGCTTTCCAATGCGCACCTTGGTTGTAATTTCCCAGGCAGAAGCAGCGCTGAAAAATATAATATTGTCCTCACCAGCAATCAGATCGCGTGCAGTAAGTGAGAGCCGCTCATCCCCATCCAGCCACCAGAGAAAGGCATGCGTGTCCAGCAACGCACGCATTACTGACTCCAGCCTTCCAGTTCATCATCAGGCAATGGTTCAAAAAAGGCATCACCAACAGTTGCCCGACCGCGCATCGCCCCAAAGACCCGACGCCCCTGAGGAGCAATTGGAACCAAACGGACAACCGGTTGCTTTCCTCGGGAAATCACAATCTCTTCACCTTCACAGGCCTGCTTGATCAAGCGTGAAAGGTGGGTTTTGGCAGAGTGAATAGTGACTTGCATTATCGCGACCTTATCATTAGCTAACTAACATAACCAAGTATAACCCATCCAGGAGCCAGTTCATCCTAAGTCTGACAGGCTCCTAGCAAATTCAACAATCCACGGGCTTATCCCTGGCGCGGATCTCTGAGATCAGCCCGGTGGTCGAGCAGTTATCAACGTAGCTCATCACCAGCACCTCACCTCCGGCCTCTCTTACACAGCGTGCACCGGGAATATCATCCGGGTTATTGTCACCGCCTTTTATCAGATAATCCGGCACAAGATCGCAGATCAGCCGCTCCGGGGTCTCTTCCGAAAAGGGCACCACCCAATCGACACAGGCCAGGGCGGCCAGCACCGTCATGCGTCTTGCCAGGGTGTTGACCGGGCGGTCGGCCCCTTTGAGTGCGCGCACCGTCTCATCCACGTTTACCGCCACAATCAGCCGGTCACCCATGCGGCTGGCCTGTTCCAGATAGGTGACATGCCCGGCATGCAGGATATCAAAACAGCCGTTGGTGAAGACAATGCGCTCACCGCGCGCCCGGCAGGTGGCCATCGCCTCGACCAGCTGCGCTTCTGTGACAACGCCGCGGTGTACCACTTGATGTTCATTGAGCGCCCATTTTAGCTCGTCGACGGTGACCGATGCGGTTCCCAGTTTGCCCACCACGATGCCCGCTGCCAGATTGGAGAGCTGGGTTGCAGACTCCAGCGGCAGACCGGCAGCCAGTCCGGCAGCCAGTGCTGAGATCACCGTATCTCCTGCGCCGGTGACATCAAAGACCTCGCGCGCATGGGTGGGGAGATGGCGTGGTTCGGCCTGGCGCTGAAGCAGGGTCATCCCCTTTTCGCCACGGGTGATCAGCAGCGCCTCCAGGCCATGCTGTTGCAGCAGGGCTTGCCCCCGTTCGACCAGCGCTTCATCGTTTTTACAAACACCGGCAATCGCCTCGAACTCCTGCATATTGGGGGTGAGCAGGGTCGCGCCCTGATAGGGGGAGAAATCCTTGAGCTTGGGATCAATCAGCACCGGCTTCCCGGCAGTGCGGGCGCGCTGGATGTACTCTCCAATGTTTCGCAGGGTGCCTTTGCCGTAATCGGAGAGCACCACCAGATCATGGGCGGCCAGCTGCTTTTCAAATTCAGCCAGCAGCGCGCTGGAGTCAACCCCTGGAAAGCCATCCTCAAAATCCATCCGAATCAGCTGTTGATGGCGGCTGATCACACGCAGCTTGGTGATGGTGGGGAACTGTTGCTGCTGCTCCAGATAACAGTTGATGCCTGCTTTGGATAAGGCGTCATTCAGTGCGCGGCCCGGCTCATCATCACCCACCAGCCCCAGCAGGGTCACCTGCCCACCCAGCACGGCAATATTGAGCGCCACGTTGCCCGCACCGCCCGGGCGCTGCTCGTTTTTACCGACATGCACCACCGGCACCGGGGCTTCGGGGGAGATGCGATCCGTGCTGCCATGCCAGTAGCGGTCGAGCATTACATCACCAGCCACCAGGATGCGTGCCTGACTGAACTCAGGAATATCAACGGCCATAGTTGTTCTTTAACCCATTATTAATGTCTGGAATCCTGCCTTTTTCTGCTGCGGAACATCCGCCGCATCCAGATAGTGTTCGATGAACCGCTCAATACCAAACTGCTCGAACAGCGCCCGGTGTTCGGCCCGCCGGAGCAGATGGCGAAAATTGCGCCGCCGCTGCCAGAGAGTCAGCGGGAGGAGGCTGAAACGCAGGTCGGCCACATCGATCAGCCCCAATCTGCCATCCGGCAGCTGTAGTATATTCCCCAGATGGAGCGAGCGAAAATAGATCTTTTTTTGGTGCAGCTCGGCAATAAAGCGGGCCAGCTGTTGCATCAGGTCATCTCTGTTCGGCCGACCCTCCAGCAGACAGCCCAGTGTTTCACCTGGCAACAGGGGGTAGACAACCCCATGCCGGCGGATGGATGCGCAGTAGAAGAGCTGTTCAACCTCTACCGATGGCACGCCCAGCCTGTTCAGCTTGCGTGCATTGCGAGAGAACCTCAGTGAGTAGGGGTAGATCAGCGAGAGACTCAGCAGCCGTTTGGTGCGAAACAGTTTGATGACGCGGTCATCCCTTCGCCGCAGCACCTTGTCGCCAAAGCGGTCGTGCTCCAGCACCCTGGTATCCTGTACCAGCCGCCGGTAGGCCTCACCTGACAGCAGTCTCATGCAGTTGCCTGGTCATGCCCATTGGCACCCGGCTGAAACTGGTTGCGGTAGAGTTTGGCATATTCACCACCCATTGCCAGCAGCCCGGCGTGTCTGCCCTGTTCGATAATCCGCCCCTCCTTGACCACCAGGATCAGGTCGGCATGTTCGATGGTGGAGAGGCGGTGCGCAATGACCAGCGTGGTTCGGTTCGCCGTCAGGCTGTGCAGTGCCGCCTGTACATGGCGCTCGGACTCTGTATCCAGTGCCGAGGTGGCCTCGTCCAGAATCAATACCGGCGCATCCTTGAGCAGCGCACGCGCAATGGCAATGCGCTGACGCTGTCCACCCGAGAGGCGCACGCCATCCTCACCCACCAGGGTGTCAAACCCCTCTGGCAACCCCTGGATAAACTCCAGCGCATGGGCGGACCTGGCCACTTCCTCCAGCGTCTGGCGATCCAGCGCGCTCTTGTGCCCAAAGGTGATATTGGCAGCGATGGTGTCATTAAAGAGCATGGGGTCCTGCCCGACATAGGAGAGATTATCCCGCAGGTTGGCCAACTGCAGCTCCTGGATATCTACCCCATCCAGCAGGATCTGCCCCTGCGATGGCAGATAAAAACGGGGGATTAGATTGGCAATGGTGGTCTTGCCGCCACCTGATGGGCCAACCAGCGCCACGGTGGTGCCTGGCTCTATGGTAAAGCTGATGTGGCTCAGCGCATCTTTGCTGGCCTGCTCATAACGGAAGGTGACGGCATTGAATTCAAGCCGGCCCGTAGCACGCTCGATCTGCCGGTTGCCGGTCTCCTGCTCAGCCGGTTCATCAATCAGCCCAAATACCGACTCGGCGGCAGCCAGCCCTCGTTGCAGCGGGTGGTTGATGCCGGTAAGGCGTTTGATGGGCGGAAAGAGCAGCCCCATGGCGGTCAAAAACGAGACAAAGGCACCTACCGTCATATCCTCTGCCGAGGCGATCAGGATGGTCAGCATCAACGCCCCCACGGCCTCAACCACAGGGGCATTGGCAGAGCCTGCAACCTTTGCCTTCAGGTTATAGCGCCGCACCCAGTTGGCCAGTTTGTTAAACCGCTGCCTCTCGGCCTGCTGGCCACCAAAGACCTTGATCACCTTGTGGCCGCGTGCGCCCTCTTCCAGGGCGTGGGTCATATCGCCCATTGTGCCCTGTAGCCTGCGGCTGATCTTGCGCAGCCGCACGGCCAGAATCTTCACCATCGCAGCAAGCACGGGCACCAGGATGAATACCGTCAGGGTCAGCTGCCAATCCAGGTAGAGCATCCAGGCGATCAGGCCAATGATTGCGATGCTGTCCTTTACCAGGATGACCAATACCCGGGTGGCCGCCGTTGTAACCTGGTTGACATTGAAGGTGGCCTTGTTGACGATGTTGCCGGTGGCGTTGGCATCGAAATAGGCGGTGGGAAAGCTGAGAATCCGCTCGAACATCAATCGGCGCAGATCGTAGACCAGCTTGCCCGATACCCACTCGAATGCCACGCTGCTGCAAAAGCCCATCGTACCTCGTATCAGAAACAGGACAACCAGCGCTATGGGGGTCCAGAACATGTAGTCTGGATCTTTATCGACAAAGGTGCCATCCAGCAGCGGTTTGAGCAGCATCGGGATGGCCGGTTCGGTAAGCGCCAGGATGACGGTAGCCAGAACGGCGCTGCCGAACTGACGCCAGTAAGGCTTCACATGGCTCAGCAGCCGGAGATAGAGTTCCCGACTCGACAGGGTGGTTGGCTCAGACATTGTGGGGGCAGACAGAGGAAAAGGGGCGATTATACATCTTATGCATCAGATGTTGTCATAAGGCGTGGGATCACTCCTTGCAGGCCGCGTTCGGAAGCGCCGGTGAATCCAGAGATACTGCGCCGGGTTTTTCCTGACCCAGCCTTCGATAATGTCGTTGACCCGCTGGGTATCGGCCTCCAGATCGCCGGAGGGGTAGTCGCTCAATGCCGGCTCCAGGATCACATTGTAACCACTGCCATCCTTGCGTCTTACCACATAGTAGGGCACCACCGCCGCCCCGGTCAGCTTTGCCAGGCGGGCTGTGGCAGTATTGGTTGAGGTCACCTGGCCAAAGAAGTTAACAAATACGGCGGCCTTGCGCTGGCTGTTCTGATCCGGCGCATACCAGACGGCATGATTGCCTTTGAGGCTGCGGATCATGCCCCGCACATCGTCCCTGGGGATGGCCTTCTCCAGTCGATGGGTGCGGCTGCCTGCCATGATCCTCTCCACTACCGGATTATCGTGACGACGGTACATTGCATGAAACGGGGCATACAGCGAGAGCAGTCTCCCGCCAAGCTCCAGAGAGGTAAAGTGCGCCGAAAGCAGGATGGCCCCCTTGCCCGCCTGCAATGCCTGTTGCAGATGATCCAGCCCCTCGATATGCGCCAGCCTCTGAAGCTGGCTGGAGGGCGTCCACCACCCGATAGGGATCTCAAGCAGCCCCATGCCCAGCGCCTCGAAATGCTCCCTTAGAACCTGCTGCCGCTTGCCCTCATCCCACTCAGGAAAGCAGAGCTGGAGGTTGATGTCGGCAATGCGCCGCCGCTTTTGGGCAAACCGGAAGCCCAGGCGGCCAACCGTGCGGCCCAGCGCCATCGTCCAGGGAAAGGGGAGCAATATGACCAGCCTCAATAGAAGAATGCCAAGCCAGGCAGGCCAGTATTGAGGCGCTAGTAGTGACAAGCCTGATGGCTGCTCTCGCTTTTTCCCCATCCGGATTCAGTCAGGTTGATTAATGCGGTTTTCAGGCACAAGTTTTTGCAGCTGCTGCATCAGGCCGGTCTCATCAAAACGGTCACAGGCCTGCTCCATCCCGGCCATTGCAGCGCTCAGTGACTCCCAGTCCACCTTGCGGTACTGGGCCAGCAGGATCTTTTCATGGCCTGTTGGTTGCAGCTTTTCCTGCTCATGAAACAGCTCTTCATAGAGCTTTTCCCCCGGCCGCAGCCCGATATATTTGATCTCGATATCCTCGCCCGGCACCTTTCCCGACAGCCGGATCATCTGCTCTGCCAGATAGCGGATCTTTACTGGCTCATTCATGTCCAGCACAAAGATTTCCCCCCCATCACCAATGACCGCCGCCTGCATAATGAGCTGGGAGGCCTCGGGGATGGTCATAAAATAGCGTTCCATATCCGGGTGGGTGACCGTCACCGGGCCACCCGCCTCGATCTGTTTGTGAAACAGGGGGACTACACTGCCCGCAGAATCCAGCACGTTGCCAAAGCGCACCGTTATAAAGCGTGTTGTTGAACGGGTATCCAGATTCTGGCAGAAAATCTCCGCCAGTCGTTTGGTGGACCCCATTACATTTGCCGGATTTACCGCCTTATCGGTGGAGATAAGCACAAATTCAGAGCATTTATGCCGGTCTGCCGCCTCAGCAACATTGCGCGTTCCAAGCACATTGTTGTTGACTGCCTCCCGCACCTGATGCTCCAGCAGCGGGACATGTTTGTAGGCGGCAGCATGGAACACAATGTCGGGGCCATGGCGGGCAAACAGCCGCTCAACCGTTGCCTGATCCTCTACATCGCCAATATAGGCATGCAGCTTCAGCGTTGGAAATTGGGCATGCAGCTCCATCTCGATGGAGTAGAGATTGAATTCACACTGATCCAGCAGCAGCAGGCCTGCCGGTTTCAGGCGGGCGATCTGCCGGCACAACTCCGAGCCGATGGAGCCGCCGCCGCCTGTAATCAGTATGGTTTTACCCGCCAGCCCGGCGCGGATGCCATCCCAATCCAGTGAGACCGGGTCACGCCCCAGCAGATCCTCAATCGAGACTGCACGCAACTGATCGATACTCACCCGGCCCGACATCAGCGCATCCAGCTCGGGCACTGTGCGAAAGGGTACGCCACTCTGCTCGCACAGCTCGACCAGATGCCGCCTTTGCGCCGGCCTGGCTGAGGGTACGGCCAGCATCACAAGATCGATGGCATACTCTTCCACCACCTGGGGGATAGCCTCACAGCTGTCAACGACGGGCACCCCATGTACCTCCTGCCCGTGCCAGCGCTTTTTATTGTCTACAAAGGCCACCGGCACATAGGAGCGGCCACCCTGTCGCAGCAGATCCCGCACCAGCACCTCACCGGCCTTGCCTGCACCGACAATCAGCACCCGCTCCCCGCTGCGCAGGTCAATATGGCGATCCTTAAGCCAGCGGTAGAAAAAGCGGGGGCCGGTAAGCAACATCACCAGCAAAACGCCAAAGATGATGGGGACTGAACGAGGAACATCTTCCAGCCGGAAAAACAGAAACAGCAGGCCAAAACCCACAACAAGGGCAACGGTTACCGCTTGCAGGATTCGGATCAAATCGGGGATAGAGGCAAAGCGCCACACCCCCCGATAGAGACCAAAAAACCAGTTTATCCCAGCCTGAACCACAATAAGCAGTGGCAATGCCTCAAAGGCACGTTCAATGTAGGTTTCCGGAATTACGCCCAGATTGAAACGCAGCCAATAGGCACCAAGCCATGCTACAGGCACCATGAGCAGGTCATGTGTAAAAGCAGCGCCTTGGGAGCGGAGCTTCGGCAGGGACTTTATGAGAGCCATCAAGACAGGAGTGATATGATTAATAATCCGGTATCATATCATTAGTGTTTCTCAAATATATCAACAGAAGATGAATTATCAAGCAGCTAAAGAGGCGCCATAAACAGACGCTCGAAAGAGCGCCTGGCCTCTCTGCCCGAAAATGCTCATGGCGGGCATATCGACAAAAGTGTCACAAAAGATGCATGGGCACAAAGTGGATGTACTTAAAAAGTGGATGTACTTAATAAGCGCTCCCAATCTCAAGAAACTGCTAGGAGCCTGTCGGACTTAGGATGAACTGGCTGCGAAAGTGGGAGAGCGGCTCAAATACCCCCGGTTTTTCGTTGCGTAGGCCCACTATGCGCCTCAAAACCGGGGGTATTTGCGCTCACTCTCCCACTCCCTCGCTACAATCCACCTAAGTCCGACAGGCTCCTAGGAGGCTGTCTGAGAACTCAGCTTTTTACGAAATGCAATTTCCAACTCATTGATTCGTAAGGATTTAATTATTGACATATTGCATATTTACCTATTCTCGGACAGCCTCCTAGTCCATGAAATTGGACATAGAGAAGGCAATCACCTGTAAAAACAGATAACAAAACCCGGCTGCGTCTCCAGTTCCTGGCACGCGTAGTGGCAAAAGAGCAGGATCGCCTGCGTGCTTGCCGGCCAACGCCTGTTTGGCCTGCCATCTGATCTCCAGGGATTTGTGGGATCTATGCGCCATGCCCCCTTTTGTCCAAAGAGAAGATCTTGCTATCTCACCCTGTTGGCACATAATTGAAGGCATCATTTTCTATAAAAAACGATTATCCATGAAAACAGTCTCTTTAATACTGATGGTTGCGGCCTCTCTGGCCTGTGCCTCGCTGGCAGCCAAAACCTATCGCTGGGTAGATGAGAATGGTGTAACAGTCTATTCACAAAGCCCACCCCCATCGGGGGCAGCCACAGAGATAAAGCCGCCGCCACCGCCTGCCATCTCGCCTGAAGAGGCATGGCGCAAGCTGAATGCGCAAAAGCAGAGGCTTGAGGATTTAAGGGAGGATCGTGAGCTAAAGAGGCAGGCAGCGAACGAGAAAAAGGCTGAGGATGATCGGCTAAAACGTAACTGCGAAGCTGCGAAGCGGAATCTGGCAGGCTATATTGCCCGCCCCCATGCCCGGCAGAAAGAGGCGGATGGCGTCTATCGTTATATTACCGAAGAGGCGCGGCAGGAAAGGATGAAGGAGGCAAAAGAGCAGATTAAGGAGAACTGCAGGTAGCTATCCTGAAAAGAGCTGGCAGCTGGGGCAGAAGTAGAGCCCCTGTCCGTTGGCGGTGGTTTTTTCGATGGGCGTGCTGCACTGATAGCAAGGCTTTCCGGCCCTGCGAAAAACGTAAAACCGCGCATTCTCAAAGCTGGCTCCATCGTTCATCAACTGCGTAGCCAGTGTGAGGTCATTGGTAATGCCGCCCGTGTCGTAGGATTGCCGTGACAGTTTAAGGATGGCCTCGGCGAGTTGCACCAGCTTTTCAGGGTTGCATTGTTGGGCTGTGGTTTTTGCCGGCAGCCCGGCTACAAAAAGGGTCTCACAGCGCAGGTAGTTGCCGAGGCCGGCAAGAAAGGATTGATCGGTCAATACCCCGCCCAGCTGACGGCGACGGTATTTGGGGTTCAGCAGTTGCTCAACAATCTGCTCAGATGTCGTCTCCGGTGAGAGCATATCAGGCCCCAGCTTTTGCAGGAAGGGGTGGTCTGCCAGCTCACTCTCTTGCAATACAGCGATATCCGAAGCGCTGTAGAGCAGGGCAGAGTGCGTGTCGTTGTGAATGGCCAGCCGCAGCTGTCTTGAGCTATCTGGAAATGCATAGGCTGGCACGGTCTGCCAGCGTCCATAGAGCTGGTTGTGGCTGTAGATATTCAGGCCATTGCTGAAGCGGGTCAGTATGGCCTTGCCCCGACTCTCCACTGCCCAGACCTTTTTGCCACTCAATATCTTTTCAAATGGCTTCAGGTGATCCTGGCCAAAAAAAACCTCATCAGCCATCTTGCCTTTGATGGCCTTGGCCAGGTTATCAGCAGCGCGGCGTATCTCTGGGCCTTCGGGCATAAACGGTCAGGCGCTAAAAGCGCTGAGAGCTGCTTTCCTGCTGTGTATCAAAACTTCATTCCACGGAGTGGGCGCTTAAAAACATTGATTTTCCCAAAGCAGAGAAGAAATCCTGGTATATTTCTGGGTCGTTAACAGCGGTTAAATTATACTGTGCATTTGCACGCACCAGTAGCTGCCGGTTGCCTTTAGGTCGAACTGTAACGGTCATGCGCAGCTGGTAACCATCAAGTTTTGTGGCGCTTACTGAGCCAAGGGTTTCATCTGCTTTATCTACCACAAACCCTAGATCCTGGAGTGTTGCAATTACGGTGCGAAGGGTCTTGTTTTTGTCTGTAGTATCAAATGCTCTTGTTTGAATGCTCCGCATTTTTACTTGGCTTTCATCGGTTTTTAACAGCTGCTTGCTCGAGTTGGTTTGGCACCCGGGCAAGCTGAATAACATGATCAATGAAAATGAAAGGGTTGTTATTGTCTTAGCCAGTTTCATATCTTCTGTCCTTCTAGAAAAACTGCTTTTGATAGGCGGTCAAAAAATTCCTGGTAGATTTCAGGCTGCTCTAAACCTTCAGCTCGGGTGATACGGTTTTGTGTATTCCAGATGATTCTCTGAAAGGTTACTCTGAC
>WFXD01000069.1 GCA_015490795.1 Gammaproteobacteria bacterium | reverse complement strand
GTTCAACGGTCGTGCTGCTGTTTGGAAAAGATGCTGTTGAATGGTCTGCTGCAATGACCCCTGATGCCACACTTGAAATGGGGCAGGCGATAGGCAATATAACCTTGATGGAGTACTAGGAGGCTGTCCGAGAACTCGGCTTTTTACGAAATGCAATTTCTAACTCATTGATTCATAAGAATTTAATTATTGACATATTGCATATTTACCTATTCTCGGACAGCCTCCTAGGTTAGCCCCCAAGATTACTTGAGGTTGTGTGTCCGGGATAGTCTAGCCACTTCACTCTAAACTATAGCTATAGAGGTGTTCTATAATTACTAGAGACACCACTCAACTATCGGCTGTCAAACGCCATTGGGCTATGAGAAAAAACCGAGAAATTGTGTGACTTTTTGTCCGGAAAAGTCTTGCCACATCAATCCATGAAAAAGACAACAGACGGTTACGCCCATCAGTCCATCCATCAAACGGTTGGCTCACTCTCCAGCAATATCAAACAGGGGTTGAGCGAGGCAGAGGTCGCCAAACGCCTCGGTCAGTACGGCTACAACGAGATCGAGGAGAGGGAAGAACCCCTTTGGCACCGCATCTTTCGCCGTTTCTGGGGGCCGATCCCATGGATGATCGAGGTTGCAGCCCTGCTCTCCGCCCTGGTGCAGAAGTGGGAAGACTTTTTCATCATCCTGGTCATGCTGCTGGTGAATGCCGGTCTGGATTTCTTCCAGGAACACCGCGCCATGAACGCCCTGAAGGCGTTAAAGCAGCGTCTGGCCAATGAGGTCATCGTGCTGCGCGAAGGTCTGTTCCAGACCATCCCCGCCCGTGAACTGGTGCCCGGTGACATCATCAAGCTCAGGATTGGTGATATCGTGCCCGCCGATCTCCAGCTACTCAGCGGTGACTACCTGCTGATCGACCAGGCGGCACTCACCGGCGAATCCCTGCCTGTAAGCAAGAAGAGCGGCGAGGTGGCCTATGCCAACACCATCGTTAAACAGGGGGAGATGCTGGCAATAGTGGTCAACACTGGCATGGCAACCAACTTCTCCAGCGTGGTCTCACTGGTGGCCAAGGCCAGCCTGGAAGAGCGCAGCCACTTCCAGAAGATGGTGATTCAGATCGGCAATTTCCTGATCCTGATCACCATTGCCCTGGTATTGCTGATCATCATGGTTTCGCTCTTTCGCCATGAGCCGATGATGGAGATTGCCCGCTTTGCCCTGGTGCTGACCGTGGCAGCAATCCCGGTGGCGCTACCAGCGGTGCTCTCTGTGACCATGGCTGTGGGAGCAGTCAATCTGGCTCGTCGGCAGGCCATCGTTTCGCGACTCACCGCTATCGAGGAGCTGGCCGGGGTGGATATCTTCTGCTCGGACAAGACCGGCACCCTGACCAAAAATGAGATGAAGGTTGCCGATCCAATCATGCTGGATGGTTTCAGTGAACGGGAGCTGTTTCTCACCGCCGCACTGGCATCAAAACTGGAGAACAATGACCCCATCGAGCTGCCCATCTTTCACTACCTGGATGAAAAACTTCCCGATCTGAACTGGCAGGCCCACACTCAAAAGCGCTTTACCCCCTTTGACCCGGTGCGCAAATGCACCGAGGCGGTGGTTGAATATGAAGGTGGGACCTTTTTGGCCGTCAAAGGGGCGGCACAAGTGCTCCTGGAGATGGCCGAACTCGGTGACGATGCCGCCCAAAGCCTGAACATCACAGTGGATCTGCTGGCCTCCAAAGGCTATCGCACCCTGGCAGTGGGCCGCAAAAAAGGGGAGGCCCCGCTGGAACTGATCGGCCTGATCCCCCTTTATGATCCACCACGTGACGATTCAAAAGCGGTCATTGCCGAGATGACCAACTACGGCGTACAGGTCAAGATGGTCACCGGGGATAATCTGGCCATCGCCAAGGAGATTGGCCGCCTGCTGGGTCTGGAACAGGAGAGCATCCGTTCCCAACAGCTTTCAGGCAGTGGCAGCCAGGAGATGCTGACCCTCACATCGGCACTGGCAGCGGCCATCTACCGGCGGCTCAAGGGGGATGTCTCCCAGCGCGAAGCACAACGCTTTGCCGACGAGGTGATGGAGATGGTGCAAGCCACCTACGACACCCGTCTGCTGGACCGGGAATTCATTCACACCCACGAATCAGCCATTGTGGAGATGATCATCGATGTGGACATCTTCGCCGAAGTGGTGCCCGAGGATAAATACCGCATCGTGGATACCCTGCAAAAGGCAGGGCACATCATCGGCATGACTGGTGACGGCGTCAATGATGCCCCGGCGCTGAAGAAGGCCGACTGCGGTATTGCTGTATCCGGCGCTACCGACGCGGCACGGGCGGCGGCGGACATCATCCTCACCGCCCCCGGGCTGGGGGTGATCAACGAGGCGATCCAGCAGGCACGCATCACCTTTGAACGCATGAAGAGCTATGCCACCTTCCGCATCGCCGAAACCATCCGCATCATCCTCTTCATGACCCTCTCCATCGTGGTGTTCAACTTCTACCCGATCACTGCGCTGATGATCATCCTGCTGGCACTGCTCAACGACATCCCCATCCTGGCCATCGCCTATGACAATACACGGGTGGATCGCAAGCCGGTACGCTGGAAGATGCAGGAGTTGCTCACCATCTCCAGCGTACTTGGTGTCGCTGGCGTCATCTCCTCATTTTTGCTCTTCTTCATCCTGCAGGAGCAGGGGATCTCTGAAGATGTCATACAAACACTGCTGTTTTTAAAGCTGCTGGTAGCAGGACACAGCACACTCTATATCACCCGAGCCGAGGGGTGGTTCTGGCAACGCCCCTGGCCTTCACCCTTGCTGTTTGGCGCCACCTTTGGTACCGAAATTCTGGGCACGCTGATCGCCGTCTACGGTCTCTTTATAACCGCCATCAGCTGGGAGTACGCGCTATGGATCTGGGGCTATGCCCTGGTCTGGTTCCTGATCAACGATGCCATCAAAATGGGAACCTACAAGCTGCTGCGCAGCAAGGGGATGCTTGCCTGAAACGGTCTTTTGCTGCCAAACATATTGAACGGGTAACGTAACTTCTCAACATGCAGGTCTGGCTAAAGCCCGGCCTGCTTATTGAGAGTTTCTTGAACAGCAACTAACGCATTTGTCATGCCTCTGCAGGTGGCGGATAATCGCTGGCATGAACCATTCATATTTCACCCCTCATGAAAATGCAGTCTCGATCACAATCACCGGTTCAGGCGGCAGCGGTGCGGTGACGGCTGGGTTGGTTCTCCTCGAAAGCGTTGCCCGGGCCGGTCTCTATGGCTTGATGGGCCGTTCCGTGGGCCCTCAGATCCGGGGTGGAGAATCCGCCGCGATGGTGCGCTTCTCCAGCCAGCCGGTCGACTGTCCGGGCGATCGATTCGATCTGCTTGTTGCCCTGGACTGGCGGAATGTCTTGCGCTTTGTGGATGAAATCCCCCTTGATGAGCGCAGTCTGATTATTGCCGACCCGGCCGCCGGCGATGCTCCAGAAGCGTTGACGCAGTCCGGGGCGCAGTTACTCACACTGCCGATAAAGGAGATTGCAAGCGGGGTTAAAGGAGGGCGCATCAACATGGTAGCCTTGGGTGCGGTTGGGGCTGTTTGTGCTTTGCCACCCGATGCAATGACTGAATCGGCTGCTCACACTCTGGCCCCCAAGGGGGATGCTGTGGTAGCCGCTGCGACCGAATGCATCCTGAAGGGCTATGATTCGGTGGCCGAAGGCCGGTCGTTTGCGGCAGCGCCCCGTCCGGAGCGTGCGAGAGCGCGCTGGAATATCAGTGGCAACGAGGCGAGCGGGTTGGGCGCTTTGCGAGGTGGGGTGCGTTTCGTGGCCGCCTATCCCATCACGCCCGCCACTGAGATACTTGAGTGGCTGGCGCCCCGTCTGGAGCAGCTGGACGGTACGCTGCTCCAGGCGGAGGACGAATTGGCCTCCGTGAACATGATCATCGGCGCCTCATTTGGCGGTGTGCCGGCACTGACGACCACCTCCGGCCCCGGCTTGAGCCTGATGATGGAGGGGCTGGGGCTGGCTGTGGCCAGCGAGATCCCCGCAGTGGTTGTGAATGTCATGCGCGGCGGGCCTTCAACCGGCATTCCCACCAAGTCGGAACAAGCCGATTTGAACATAGCCATCTACGGCTTTCATGGGGATGCACCGCACCTGGTATTGGCACCTCTCTCCATCACTGATTGCATTGCCACCACCCAGTGGGGCGTTGGCCTGGCGGAGCGACTGCAGACGGTTGCAATCGTCCTTACGGATCAGTCGCTGGGGCAGGCGCGGGCCGTTATCGACCCGCCTGAGATGCCGTTGTTTACACTGTCGCGTCAGCTTGCGGATCAGCCGACCGATCCTTATCTTCGTTACCGGGTGACGGCAGAGGCTGTGTCGCCGGTGACGGCACCCGGCACGGCGGATGGCATCTACACGGGGGACGGATTGGAGCACAACGAAAGAGGTGCCCCCTCCAGCATAGCGGCCGATCATCTGGCTCAGTTGGAAAAACGCCAACGCAAGCTGGAGGGGTTCGATTATGGTAAACGCTGGGCGGAGATCGAAGGCGAAGGTGATATTTGCCTGCTGACCTGGGGTTCATCCGCAGGCGTGGTGTTCGAGGCGGCCAACAGGCTGCGAGCGCAAGGTCAAACGGTACGGGTGCTGGCCGTGCGGCTGCTTGCCCCGCTACGGACTCAGATATTGCGGGAGGCGATTGGCACGGCGCAACGGGTACTGGTGGTGGAGCAAAATCACCAGGCCCAGTTCTTCCATTATTTGAATGCGCAACAGGCGCTGCCGCCCTCTGCCGAATCCTACGCGCGGCCGGGGCCACTGCCGATACGGCCGGGTGAGATCGTCGACCTTGTTCAACAGGGGGGTGATGTATGAGCACGGCCCAAGATCGAAAAAACCTCAAGCCAAAGGATTACAAGTCAGAAATCAAGCCGATCTGGTGTCCTGGTTGCGGCCACTTTTCCGTGCTCAGTGCCATTACAAAAGCACTGGCTCATCTGGGTCTGGCGAAGGAGCAGGTGGCTCTGATCTCCGGGATCGGCTGCTCGTCACGCATTCCCGCTTATGTCGATACCTACGGTTTCCATGGCGTACATGGCCGGGCGCTGGCGGTCGCTTCTGGCCTGAAGGCAGCTCGACCCGATCTGACCGTGCTGACCGCAGGGGGCGATGGTGACGGCTTTTCCATCGGTGGAAACCACTTTTTGCACGCCTGCCGCCGCAACATGGATCTGACCTATATCGCCATGGACAATGAGGTGTATGGCATGACCAAAGGTCAGGCGTCACCGACAACAGCGCCCGACTGGAGCCACAGCAAGCTGACACCGCATGGCACGGGCATCCGCCGCTTCCAACCGGCAGCCATTGCCCTGGCGTCGGGGGCCAGCTTTATCGCCCGCGGCTTCTCGGGCGATCCATCCGGCCTTGCGCGCCTGGTGGTAGAAGCCATACAGCACCCTGGGTTCTCTTTCGTGCATGTGTTGAGCCCTTGCCCGACCTTTCGGCCGGAGCAACGCGCCTGGAAACAGCAGGTTCATCCCTGTGATCTGGAAACCACTGATAATCCCATCGATGCGGCACACGCTATTCAAAGTGACGATGGCAGATCCCTGGGCATATTTTATATCGAGTCACTACCTGTATGGCGGTCAGAAAAAGCGGCTCAGCGCTCTTTGTCCCGGATCGAACAGGAGTTTCTGGTATGAACGAAAGAGAGCAGGCGATGAGCGCTCAGGTTCTGGAATTTCTGGCGCACGCCCAAGCATTGGAGACGGAATCGGGGGAGCGTTACCGGGAACTCTCCGAAACCCTGGAGATACATAACAACCCTGAAGCGGCGGCACTGTTTCAGAAGCTGGCACATTATGGCGAAAGCCGTGCCGAAGAGGTGGTTCAACAGACAGGAGGCATGGCATTGCCGGAGCTGCCACCGTGGGAGTGCCAATGGCTTAGCGCGGAAGGCCCGCACAGATGCATGGAGGAGGCGCACTATCTGATGACCCCTTATCAGGCGCTACGCCTCGTGTTGCGCAACGAAAGCTGTAGCTGCAATCTCTATCGCCGCTCTCTCCGGGATGCGGTTGATCTGGGTGTAAAAAAAATCGCATCTGAGATGATCAGGGAGAAAGAGAAACACTTGGAATGGCTATACAGTTGCATCGAGCGCGAGGCTGAAACCCACCACCCACCACAGGAGGATCTGGATCCCCCCAATGCGCCGGAGTAAGGATTGGACACATTCATCCTGGAAAAATCAGTTGAGCCTACTCGGCAGCTGCTCCTGCGTTGCTCTACCGCCTGCATCCATATAGGCGTTCTCGCTACGGCTCAACTGCTTTTTCTAGGCTCACAGTTCAGTTACCAAATCCAGATTCAATTCCTTAAATCTTAATATTCGGATTTGCCCAAGATCAGTATACTGCCCCCGGATTTTCACCAATTGCATTCTATGGAGCCGATGAGCGGATTCGAACCGCTGACCTACGCATTACGAATCCAGTTTTTCCAATAAGCAGCAACAAACAACCATAAAAGAATCAAATATTTAGTGTGCTTCGTCAGTTGTGGATTATGGCACATAATCGCTACTATTTGCCAGCAAGTGCGCCATGAGTGCGCAACAAAAAGGATATTTCTATCTTAAGATTAAGCATCCAACAACATGGTATCCTCAATCTCAGCCACTGACTGCATCTTGGTGAATACAATATGGACAACACTCACGCCACTTATATCGCCCTTGGCATTCTGGCGCTCGGCCTGTTTTTCTACCTCCGGCGCAGACTTGAACAACACCGTTTCCGCCGCATGTACCTTAACCAGGATGCGGAGTTCCATCGCACTGGCGATCCGCTGCGCGATGACTTCTACTGCTTC
>WFXD01000068.1 GCA_015490795.1 Gammaproteobacteria bacterium | reverse complement strand
TATCCCGGCAACGGCTGCCTGCACCGGCTTGAAGCGCAGGCTACAGTCGATTTTGCCTCGCCCCAGGCGGCAGCCGATCTGCTCTCGAACCAGTGGTTCTATCGCGCGCAGCTCCTCTGGCAGGCGCACGAATATCTCCAGGTAGCGATGGTTGACTGACCGGATCTCCCAGATCAGCTCAGCCTGTTCATCTCTATTTTCCTTTCGCGCAAAAGCGGTCATACTGTGAACCATCATCGCCCCTTAAACTAAAATCGTATAAAAAAACAGAAGAGCCGGATTGCCAGATAACACTACGAAGCTATGTATCATAGTGCGCCAGCCATCTCCTTGCACCTGCAATTCCTGATTATCTTTTTATGACGCAGCCCCGTAACAGCCTGCCCGCAGGCACCATTATAGACTGCTACTCCATTGTGAAGATGATTGGCAGCGGCGGCTTCAGCCTTATCTACCTTGCTGAAGATGAGGATACTCAAGAGCGCGTCATCATCAAGGAGTATCTGCCCAAGAAGACGGCCTCGCGCAATGGAGCCAACCGAATCACCATTGCCAACAGCGAAAAGCAGCAAAATGCCTTTCACCACGGACGCAAGCTCTTTTATCAGGAGGCCAAGGCGCTCTCCGCCCTGCAACATCCCAATGTCGTCAGGGTGCGCAACTTTTTTCTTGCCAACAAGACCGCCTATCTGGTGATGGATTACGAACCGGGTAAAAACCTGGGAGGCTATATCAAGCAGCGTGGGGGCAGCCTCAGCACCACGTTTATCATGACCGTCTTCCCCCCCATTCTGGATGCCTTGAACCTGATCCATTCGCACAACCAGCTGCATCTCGACATCAAACCGGGGAATATCCACCTGCGCCCCGGAGGCAGCCCGCTGCTATTGGATTTTGGCGCCATACATCAGGTCACCAAGACCGGCTGCATCAAAACCAGCCGGGTTATTACTGCGGGCTTCTCCCCTGTTGAGCAGTACTACGCATCAGGCAACATCGGCCCCTGGAGCGATGTCTACGCCATCGGCGCCACCATGCGTGCCTGCATTGAGGGCAAACCACCGCCATCGGCCATCAAGCGCCACGCCAAAGACAGGCTGGCTCCGGCCGCAAGAAAATACAGGCTGCGTTACCCTGCCTATCTGCTGGAGGCGATGGACTGGGCGATGGAGATCGACCCCCACCAGCGGCCACAAAATGCAGGGGATCTGTTAAATGCCCTGGTCAGCAAAAGCGGCCACCCTGCCGCTACCACGCTGCCCCCCAAACCCGGCAGAAAAGATTCGGCATGAGAGAGATCGTTTACAAAACCGCAAGCATGTCGATCATTGGCAGCCGGCCAACGAACCAGGACAGATGCGCCCTGATTGAGTCCATCAACAGCATGTTGCTCTGCCTGGCTGACGGTATGGGGGGGCATCCAAAGGGGGAGGCAGCCGCCCAGATACTGGTCAATGTCTGCACCGAGATGTTTACCACAATACGCAAACCCATCCCCAGCCCGGCCGCCTTCCTCACCCTCATCATGAACCGGGCGCATGAGCAGATTATCGCTTACGGAGAGGCACAGAAGCCTGCCATCAAACCCCGCACCACCGCAGTGATTGCGCTCATTCAGGAGAACACCGTCTACTGGGCGCATGCCGGTGACAGCCGCCTCTACCTGTTTCGCGATAAAAAAATCCTGGCACGCACCACGGATCACTCCTATGTGGAGCTGCTGCGCAAGCGGGGGGCCATCACCTCTTCAGAGTGCAAAAGCCACCCGCAACGCAACTATGTAACACGCTGCCTGGGCGGCAACCTGCCCTCCATCAGCTTTTCGCGGGGCGTTCCCACGCCACTGCTTCCTGGTGATACCCTGCTACTGTGCTCAGATGGGTTGTGGGGCGCGCTGAACAGTGGCGACCTGCTCCAAGGCATGCACGCAGACCAGCCGCTCAGCGAGCGTATAGCACATCTTGTACAACAAGCCGAAACGACCACCGCCCCGGAGAGCGACAATATCACCGCCATTGCGCTACAGTGGATTGAAGGCACCCCCGCCCTCTCTTTACAGCAATCAACCGGAGATCCCACCACAGGCACCAGCGATCAACGATCAGCACTCAACCAGGCGGTTGATGAGCTGAGAAACACCATCAAATCCTTTAAGGAACCCCTATGAGACCCAGTGGCCGCAACCCCGATCAACTCCGCCCAATCACCATCACCCGAAACTACACCAAACATGCCGAAGGCTCTGTGCTGGTTGAGTTTGGCGACACCCGAGTGCTCTGCACCGCAACGGTGGAGGCCAGAGTGCCGCGCTTCCTTAAAGGAACCGGGCAGGGCTGGGTCACCGCCGAATACGGCATGCTCCCTCGCTCTACCAACACCCGCATGGGGCGCGAGGCCTCCCGCGGCAGACAGGGGGGGCGCACCCTGGAGATCCAGCGCCTGATTGGCCGTTCACTGCGCGCCGCAGTTGATCTCAACGCCTTGGGCGAGCACACCATCACCCTCGATTGCGACGTCATCCAGGCCGATGGCGGCACCCGCACCTCCTCCATCAGCGGTGCCTTCGTTGCCCTGCATGACGCCATTGGCACACTGCGCAGCGCCAACAAGATCAACAGCAACCCAATCTACGGCATGGTCGCCTCCGTCTCCGTCGGCATCTACAAGGGCGAGCCGGTACTCGACCTGGACTACGCCGAAGACTCCGATGCCGAAACCGACATGAACGTCGTCATGAATGATGCCGGTGCCTTTATCGAACTACAGGGCACCGCCGAGGGCCACGCCTTCCGCAGTGACGAGCTTGACGCCATGCTGGATCTGGCCAAAATAGGGGTCCGTGAGATCCTTGAGCACCAACGCGCCGCACTGGCCTAGAATATGCCTTCTGAACCACACCACAACCGCATCGTACTGGCCAGCGGCAATGCCGGAAAGGTCAAAGAGATCAACCAGCTGCTCAGCGGCCAACGGATACAGGTCATACCGCAGAGCGATTTCAACATACCCGAGATCGAGGAGACAGGCCTGACCTTTGTGGAAAACGCCATCCTCAAGGCGCGCAATGCCGCCCGGCACAGTGGCCTGCCGGCCATTGCCGATGACTCGGGGCTTGAGGTCGATGCGCTCAATGGCGCGCCCGGCATCCACTCCGCACGCTTTGCCGGCCCGGCTGCTACCGACCAGGCCAATAACGACAAACTGCTGGAGCAGCTAAAAGAGATACCGGAGGCCCGGCGTAGCGCCCGCTTCCAGTGCCTGCTGGTCTATCTGCGCCACCCGGCCGACCCCACACCACTCATCTGCCAGGGCACCTGGGAGGGGCGGATCCTGTTTCAGCCACAGGGCGAAAACGGCTTTGGCTACGATCCGCTCTTTTTTGTACCCGATCACCACTGCAGCTCTGCCGAACTGCGGCCAGAGGTGAAAAACCAGCTCAGCCACCGTGGCCGTGCACTGCGTGAACTCCTGGTCAAACTGCTAAACTAATATTCATAGCCAAACCCAATACAGGGTGTCGCTTTTTATCCTTTCCCACGGAGCCAAAATATGAATAGACTGACCCTCACCCTGGCACTATTATGCGCCACACTCATTGCAGCCACTGCCAGCGCAGGCAACATGGGGCCCCATGGAGCCAACAACGCCGCCCTGCCCAACATCGGCAAGGTGATCGAGGCAGTTAACGTGGCGGGGTACAGCTATCTGCATGTTGAGGGCAAAGAGAGAAAAGAGTGGATCGCTGGCAAGGCAGCAGAGATCAAAGAGGGCGATGTCGTGCGCTACAGCATCGGCAGCATCATGCGCAACTTCTCCAGCAAAAGCCTGAACAGAACCTTCCCCGAGATACGCTTCACCAGCACGATCCAGCTTGAAGGGGCGCACCCAACACCTGCCAGCACCGCCGCACCGCTGCCTGCGATCACCGAAGCTGCCCCCGGAGAGCAGCTCAACATCGTCGAAAGCCAGGTGATCAGTGCCGTGGACAGCGGTGGTTACACCTACATCGAGGCCGATCAGGACGGCAAAGCCATCTGGCTGGCCGCGCCCAAAACAACCGTCAAAAAAGGCGACACCATTCGCTATGCCAACGATGGCGCCGTCATGAAAAACTTCTACAGCAAGTCACTCAACCGTGAGTTTCCGGCAATCCTTTTCATAGGCGAAGCGCAGGTTATCCAGTAGCCATATATCTCAGGCACCCAACAGCCGTGGACGCCGCCACACACAACATATCCAGAATCATCAACACCATCTGCCCCTTTTGCGGGGTAGGCTGCGGCATCGGTCTGCGGGTTGAGCAGGAGAAGATCACCGGTGTCGAACCGCTGGTCAGTCACCCTGTCAGCCAGGGAAAGCTCTGCGCAAAAGGGTGGAGCACGGCCTATGCGGTTGACCCCATCGACCGCATCACAACCCCTCTGATAAAAGAGAACGGCACATTCCGCCCCGCCTCATGGGATGAGGCCTACCGGGTAATCACCGAAGCCTTTTCAACCACCATCGCGCAACAGGGTGCTGATGCGCTCGGCGTCATCGCCTGCGCCCGCGCCACCAACGAGGATTGCTACGCCGCACAAAAATTTGCCCGTGCCGCGCTGGGCACCAACAATATCGACCACTGCGCCCGTATCTGCCACAGCCCCTCGGTGGCCGGCCTGCGCCAGACGCTCGGCTCCGGCGCAATGACCAACTCCATCAACGATATCGAGAAGGCCGACCTCATCGTCGTCTTCGGCTGCGACCCCACCGAGAACCACTCCGTGTTGGGCGGGCGCATCATCGGAGCCAAAATGGCCGGGGCCAGACTGCTGGTTATCGACCCCCGCAAGACACGTCTGGCCCAGATGGCCGACCTGCATCTTCAGCTGCAACTCGGCACCAACATCGCACTCATCAATGGCCTGTTGCAGATCATCTTTGCCAATGGCTGGGAGGCCACAGAGTTTCTGAACAGCCGCTGTGAAAACGAGGCGGCACTGCGCGCCAGGGTGGCAGAGTACCCACCCGAGCGGGTAGCCGCCATAACCGGCGTGCCCGAGGAGAAGCTCATCGCGGCCGCCCGCATCTACACCGAGGCAGAGCGTGCCCTGCTGACCTACGGCATGGGCATCACCCAGTACACCACCGGCACCAACAATGTCATCTCCATCTCCAACCTGGCGCTGGTGGCCGGGCAGATTGGCCGCGAAGGCACCGGCATCAACCCGTTGCGCGGGCAGAACAATGTCCAGGGGGCCTGTGACATGGGGGCGCTGCCCAATGTATTCCCCGGCTATCAGGAGGTCGCCGAGCCGGCCAGCAGGGCAAGGTTTGCCACCCACTGGCAACGGCCGCTCCCAGAGCGCAAAGGGCTGACCTCCCTCGGCATGACCAAAGAGGCGCTGAACGGCAACCTGCGCTGCATGCTCATCATGGGGGAGGACCCCGTCGTCACCGACCCCGACCAGCACCATGTTCAACGCGCCCTGGAGGCGCTGGATCTGCTGGTGGTCATTGAGCTGGTGATGACCGAAACCGCCGCCATGGCCGATGTGATCCTGCCTGCTGCCGCCTTCTCTGAAAAGGAGGGAACCTTCACCAACTGCGAACGCCGTGTGCAGCGGATAGCGCCGGCCATACCCGCCCCCGGCGAGGCAAAGCCCGACTGGCAGATCCTGGGAGAGCTGGCCGGCCGCCTGGGGTATCACGGCATGGCGTGGCCAAATGCCGAGGCGATCTTTAACGAGATAGCCACCCTGTCACCACTCTACCAGGGGATGAGCTACCCCAGACTGGCCAAAAATCATGGGCTGCAGTGGCCCTGCAACGAGCAGGCCCCCAACGGCACATCACTGCTGCACAGCAAGGCATTCAGCCGCGGCAAAGGGCGGCTCATCCCGGTCAGCCATGCTGGCCCGGCCGAGATGCCGGACGAGGCCTACCCCCTCTTCTTCACCACCACCCGGCTCCACTTTCACTACGGCTGTGGCTCTATGACCCGTAAATCCCCACTGCTGGAACGAGAGACCCCCAACGGCGTTCTCTTTATCAATCCGGCAGATGCACAAGCGCTTGCGATCAAGCCACAAACGAAAGTGCGCATCAGTTCACGGCGCGGCGAGGTAGAGACACGAGCCGTCATCACCGATGAGGTTCCGCCCGGCACCGTAGCCATGCCCTACCACTTCAAAGAGGCACCCTCCAACCGGCTGACCAATACCGCCCAGGACCCCGTCACCAAGATGCCGGAGCTGAAGGCCTGCGCCGTGCGGGTCACCAATCTGGAGGCTGAGTGCAAATGAAGCGCTTTCTGCTGGACAGAATTGACCGGCTGCGTGACCATCTGGCATCCCAGCGCCCTCTTTTTACCCCGCAGGGCAACGATGGCTCTGCCGAGCTCAACTGGCTGCCTCTGACCCGTGAGACCCCACCCACGGCCACCGGGCGCCCCCGGCTCCCAACCTGTCCTGCCAAGCAGTTCTTTTTTCCGGAGCGGGAGATACTCTTTCGGTTTGACGGCAACGACTTCAAAGAGACCCTGCCCAAACCAACGCCGCAGATACTCTTTGGCGTTCGCAGTTGCGACCTCTGCGCCATCGCCTATCAGGATCGGTTTTTCCAGCAAGACCCTTACTACCAGGCGCGCCGCAGGGCCACACTGCTGGTTGGCATCGACTGCCAGATACCCTGTGATGGCGGCTTCTGCCCCACGGTAGATGCAGGCCCCTTTGTGCGGGATGGGATGGCTGATCTGGTCTGCCATCAACAGCAGGATGAGGGGTGGCTGCTGATGGCGCAGAGCGCAGAAGGGGAGGCGCTGCTTCGGGGATTGGATCTAAAGGCCGCAGAGACCAGCCGAATCGACCAGCGTACAAGAGCGCAGCAGCAGGTCATCGCCCGGTTCCCCCCGGCAACACATATCGAGACCGGCATCCAGCGCATCAACCGGGCAGAGGTTCCCGCAGGGCAGTGGCAGGCGCTGGGGCTACAGTGCCTGGCCTGCTCTGGCTGCACCAGCCTCTGCCCCACCTGCTCCTGCTTTACCAGCTATGACCGCCCTGCTGCTGATGGTTTTGAACGTGAGCGCTGCTGGGACTCCTGCCTCTACGACGCCTTCCAGCGCGAGGCCAGCGGCCACAACCCAAGCGCCACCGCAGGCCAGCGGGTGGAGCGCTTCTGGTTCCACAAGTTCTCCGATGAGTATGCCAAAACCTTTGGCCGGTACGGCTGCACCGGCTGTGGCCGCTGCGAAAAAACCTGCCCCGGTGTCATTGGGGTTCACTCCGTTATGAAAAGCATCTCGGCCGCACCATGAAAGGACTCATGACCCCACAACTCATCCGTATCACCGAAATCTATGATGACGGCGAGGCCTCCCGCCACTTCACCTTTGAACCTGTCACCGGCATCAGCCACCCGGCCAGCCCCGGACAGTTCTTTACCCTTGCCATCCCCGGTCATGGCGAAGCGGCATTCACCTACCTCTCTCTGCCTGATGTCAGGGGACAATTCAAGGCACTGATCCGCCGGGCAGGCACCCTCACCTCGGCGCTTTTTCAGCGCAGCAGGGGTGATCTCATCGGTTTTCGCGGCCCCTTCGGCAACTGCTGGCCGCTGGATCAGCTACAGGGCAAGCGGGTGTTGATCCTCGCCGGCGGTATCGGGCTGCCACCGCTGGCTGCTGTAGCGGATCACCTGAGTGCTGATGACAAAACCCCGGTCGGGCTGATCTATGGCAGTCGCTCACCGGCTGATCAGGTGCTGCAACATGAACGTTCAGCCTGGCATAAGTGCATGCCAATCCTTGAAACCTTTGACCACCCCTCAAACGGGAAGCAGCTCATAGGCACCCCACTGGATCACATCAGCCAGATGACCGCAAAGCTGGGTGGCGCACCCGAAGCCATCCTCACCTGTGGCCCGGAGGTGATGATGAGTGCCGCAGGCCGCCACTTTGCAGCCAACGGTCTCCCCCCGGAAAATATCTGGCTTGCACTGGAGAGGCGCATGCACTGCGGCGTCGGTGAATGCGGCCACTGCTACCTGGGGAGCAGCTACGTCTGCACCGATGGCCCCATCTATAGCTGGCAGCAACTTGCCCGGCTGCAGTCACAAACCACGGCCTAAAGAAAAAACCCGTACTGCCGATCCTACTCTTACCGAGGCGTAAGACAGATATTTTGTACGGGTTTAACAATGACCAACAACAACATGGCGGGCTTTTTAGCGGCACTGCATGAAGGCGCAGATCTGCTGGAGAGGTTGAACGAAGCCTACCCCAACCTGGCAGACAGCTTCACTCAGGAGTCTGTTATAGAGTTCCGCAGCACGCACATCACCCGGCAAAGCAGTCAAGAGCAAACAATGGGGGGCGGCACCAGTAAGCCGGCATTTGAAGAGCCCGCCAATGCTGGCCAAGGCGACCAAAAACTGATCAGCACAGCCCGTGAGCTGCTGGCAATCCACAGCTTTGAAGATGTTCTGGATATCCTGCAGACCGAGCATGGCATCACAGTAGACCTGGCGCAATTGGTGAATCTGGTTGGCAGCAGTGCATACAGCACTGCCTTACGGCGTGAAGCCCATGAGTTTCAATCCAATGCAATCTCCTTGCCACAGATTGTTCAGCTCTGGAAGGACTTTGGTCGCCCGCCCATTGGTGATGCCGAGTGGACAGCCTCCAGCGTCTCCCGGATTCTTGAACCTGGGTTGAATAAGACCTCCTGATAAAAACATGATACCGTGTATGTTGTAGGGTCATAAAAATATTCATTACCTGCACTCACACCAAACTATATTTTCTGCCCTGCACTCACTATTTATTACACATTTAGGAGAGTTAAAAATGTCACACAATAAACTATTAAATCCTTTGCAGGCCGCAGGAGTACTCCTTTTTTCTCTGCTGCTACTGTGTACGGCCCCCATGGCGCTGGCCACTGACGGCCCCACCTCGGCTGAATATGGTGTAGTACTCAATCTCTCGGGAAAGCAGCGCATGCTGACCCAGAAGATGAGCAAAGAAATTATGCTGGTTGCTCTGGGCATTGATACCGAAAAAAACCTGGCCAGTCTGGCAAAAACTTCCGAACTGTTTGATAAAACCCTGAAGGGGCTGCGCAACGGCAGTGCTGAGCTGGGCCTGCCTCCCACCCGTGCCAACCGGATTTTACGTCAGCTCGACAAGATTGATGCTATTTGGGCCAAGTTGTACCCGGTGGTTCAAACCATCCTCAAAAACAAGGCCGTCACCAAAGAGCAGGTTGCCGCTATAGCCAAAAATAACCTGCCCCTGCTCAAAGAGATGAATAAAGCCGTTGGACTGTATGAGAAAGATGCCGAGAAAGGCGGTCTTAAATCCGCCCCCGGTCTGGCTGCCACCCTGAACCTGTCGGGCAAACAGCGCATGCTGACCCAGAAGATGAGCAAAGAGTTCCTGCTGGTAGCATACGGCCATGACGTGGATGACAACAAGCTTAGCCTGCTGGAGACCTACAGCCTGTTTGAGCGTACCTTGAAAGGCCTGCGTGATGGCGATACGACCCTTGGTCTGCCTGCCACCAAACAGCCACACATCCTTGCCCAGCTTGATGTTGTCGAGGGGCTCTGGGGGAAGTTCAAGCCCATCGTAGCCTATGGGGCAGACTATAAAACCACCAGCATTCCAAAAGACAAGATTGAAGTGTTGGCCAATACCAACCTGCCACTGCTGAAAGAGATGAACAAAGCCGTTGGCATGTATGCCAAGGAGGCGGGCAAATAAGCGGCTGCCTCGCTTATCGCTCTAAATTAAGGGGCGGTGCAATTTTGGCTGCCCCTTGTTTAGAGCAAGTCTGATCAACCCAGGGAGGAGTTAACCAGACATGGATAAGAAAATGCGGCTTTTCTTATCCTTATGTTTTCAACCATATATTCTGGCTGAAAACAGTGGCACATCCTCGTGCCGTGGAGGCACTGAATTAATCAGCGCCTTAGGATTAACCACCCGAATTTACCAGGGGTTCACAGATGACCATTAAACAGAGAATGTTAGGCGGAGGCATCGTAATCAGCATACTGCTGGCCTGTGTGCTCACGTTAACGATCTTTTCGTTTACCAACCTGAGCAGCGGCTTTTCACAAGTCGTGGAAAAATCCGCTACCGGGGTTAAAAACTCACGCTCTACCGAGTCCAGCCTGATAAAGGCTGACAGCGACCTCTCCCGGGTTTCAGCTGAGATGCTGGCAGTGGTGGATGATATCAATCGCACCAACATGACCGTCAGGGTGCTGGAGCGCAAGATCAAACAGCTCTCGGCAACCATGAACGAACTGGTAACAGAATCCACTGAGATTGGTGATGCGCTTCCCGAAGGGCTGCTCAAAGATAACCTGGATGATCTGACCGATACCATCGGTGACATCGAAGAGACCATGCGCAGAGAGGCCCTTGTCAACCTGAGTGCAACGGTCGATAAAATGAGAGCGTTTACCAAACATATCGACGCCCAGGTCATCGACATCAACAACCTCTCTGGCGAGTTGGATCACGCTAAGGCACTCAGTTCGGAAGTGGTCTCCGCCAATCAGGATATCCAGTCCCTGGCCAAAGGCTCCAGCGAAGAGATCGGCCTGTCGCAGAATATCATCAGCATGGTTCTTGGGATTCTGGTGCTGCTAAGCCTGGGAGGCGTTTTACTGATCACGGGCATCATCACCAAGCCGCTTAACCAGGCCATTGAGATCGCTGGCGCCATCGCCAATGGCAAACTGGATAACGACATAGATGCCAAAACCCAGGATGAAGTGGGGCAGCTGCTCAGCGCCCTTAAAACCATGCAGAAAAATATCAAGAAGCAGATCGAGACCGAACAGCAATATGCCGCAGAGACCAATCGCATAAAAGTAGCGCTGGACAATGTGTCCGGTAACGTCATGGTGGCAGATGCCGATAACACCATCATCTACCTCAACAAGGCGGTGCAGCAGCTGTTCCAGGATGCCGAAGAGGATATTCGGCAGGTTCTGCCAAACTTTGATGCCAAGAAGATACTGGGTAGCAATGTAGACATCTTCCACAAAAATCCGGCGCACCAGCAGGCCCTGCTGGCCAATTTGACCGGCCGCTTTGAGTCAGAGTTTCCCATTGGCTCTCGCACCCTGCGCATCATCGCCAACCCGGTAGTTGATGCCGATGGAAACCACATGGGAACAGCCGTGGAGTGGAGCGACCGCACTCAGGAGCTGGCCGTAGAGCAAGAGGTGGAAAATATCGTAGATGCCGCACGTAACGGCGACCTTGGCCAGCGCATTGATCTTGCTGGAAAGACCGGATTCTTTAACACACTGGGCAGTGGCATCAACGAACTGCTGGAGGTGACCGACCAGGTCATCAACCAGACGATAACCGTACTCGATGCCCTCTCAAAAGGTGATCTTACCAAGCGAGCCAGCACAGCCTACGAGGGCTCTTTCGGCAGCCTGGCCAGTAATATCAACCAAACCATCGACCAGCTAAACCAGATTGTCGATCAAATCCTTACCTCCAGCAGCAGCATCTCCAACTCGTCGGAAGAGATCTCCAGCGGCAACGACAATATGTCCCAGCGAACCGAATCGCAGGCCTCTTGTCTGGAGGAGACCGCATCCACAATGGAGCAGTTCACCAGCGCCTCCAGACAGAGTGCCGAAAATGCCCGGCAGGCCAGTCAATCTGCAAAGTCAGCACAGGGGTTGGCAGAAAAAGGTGGCAGCGTAGTCAGTGAGGCCGTTGCAGCCATGGGTGAAATCAACAGCGCCAGCAACAAGATTGCAGACATCATCAGCGTCATTGATGACATCGCTTTCCAGACCAACCTGCTGGCTCTAAATGCCTCTGTCGAAGCCGCCAGGGCAGGTGAACAGGGCCGAGGGTTTGCCGTGGTATCCAGCGAGGTACGCAATCTGGCAGGCCGCAGCGCCACCGCTGCAAAAGAGATCAAAAACCTCATTCAGGATAGTGTCGAAAAGGTACACAGAGGGACCGAACTGGTCAACCGCTCCGGCGAGACCCTGGTTGAGATTGTCAGCGCCGTAAAACAGGTTGGCACCACAGTTGCGGAAATTGCGGCTACCGCCCAAGAGCAGTCACTGGGAATCACACAGGCCAACCAGGCAATCACTCAGCTGGACGAGATGACACAACAAAATGCCGCACTGGCAGAGGAGACATCAGCCACCAGCCACTCCCTCAACAAGCAGGCCACCGACATGGCCAATATCATGAGTTTTTTTCGCACCTCAAATTAACAACAAAGCCCCGCAGATGCGGGGCTTTTTGTTTGGAGCATGAAGAGTCAATTTTCCTTCTTGCATTCGACAGAGACAGGCCAATCAACCCTGAGCCAAACAGCCAGACTGCTGCTATCTCCCCCTGAATCTGAAGTCTGAATATCTGCATAAACAGGTTGTACGGAGTAGCAACCCAAGAATAGAGGCAGAAAAAGCGGTTCCTCGAAGAATCAAGCTTGACAAAGATTCACAGCCAGGTCATCATTTTCGAAATCTTCTAAATGAAGGCCTTATGAAAAATACTGTTTCACTAAAAAAACAACAGGGCACTTGTACCGTCCCCTGTTTTGACCATGATAAAGTTAATGCCATTCGCTCCACTCTGGATAAAGAACGGGATCGCTTGCCCGAGTTGGCTGACTTTTACAAACTACTGGGCAGTAGCAAACGACTAAAAATTCTTCTTGCGCTGGCCGAAGGTGAGTTGTGTGTCTGTGACTTGGCGCACGTACTTGAGCTCAGCGTAGCTGCCACATCACATCAACTGAAGTTATTACGAGACAAGGGTTGGTTACGAAAACGTGATGACGGCAAAATGGTGTATTACCGGTTACATAGTGCCGACCTGCTTAAGGCATTGAAAAGTGACCTGAAAATGCTGGAGACACGCTTGCGATGATTTTTTTTTGGCCTAATCGTTTCGATATTATCGAAAGTATTTAAGTATTGAGAGGTGGGAATGATTAAAACATGGGCCCTACTAGGCATTGCTGTCTGTCTGGAAATTGCAGGTGCTATAAGCCTGCGCATTAGTGAAGGTTTTACTTTGTTGCTGCCTACCGTTATTGCAATTATATCTTTCACGTTTGCGCTTTACCTGGTCAGCCGTGTAATGAAAAAACTCCCCGTGAGTGTTGCTTACCCTGTATGGGCGGGTGGTGGCACAGCAGGGGTGGCACTATTGGGCATTCTCGCTCTGAATGAAAATATTAATTTGATGAAAATACTCGGTATCTTGATAGTGATAACGGGTGTGATTCTCATCAATGTAACGTCAGAGAAAAAGTCAGGATGCTGAGAAAAACATTTAATGTTTCAGGTGCTTGTAAGAGTTTATTGAAATGACTTATGCGTGGCTTTTAGTTGGGTTGGCAGTGATTGCAGAAATCGCTGCTGCATTATCATTGCGCTATAGCAATGGTTTTAGAAAACCATTACCTACTGTCTTTGCTCTGCTTAATTTTGCCTTAGCTTTTTATCTGGTTAGTCTTGCTCTGGTGAAATTGCCAGTCAGTACTGTTTATCCTGTATGGGCAGGCGGCGGTACAGCAGGCGTTGCATTCCTTGGCATACTTATTTTAAAAGAGCAGAAAAATATCTGGAAATTAATCGGGGTAACACTGGTTGTAGCAGGCATTGTTATCCTGAATATCGCTTCAACAAGCAACGGTGTGTAGCCGGAGCATTTTAATGTTAAGTGAGTCGAAACAATTGCAGCAGATTGAAAACGAACTTCGCTCTGCAATGGCAGCAAAAAAATGTTGGGGCTGTGGCTGCTTTCAAGACACGGTTAACACTTTAAAAGACTTTAGCGCAATAACTGAAACACTTGGCCCACTATTGAGTGAGGCACAGAATCTATTTAAACCAAAACGTTATGACTGTCTTGGCTGTGATGTCTGCTGGCCAGCTGTGGCACAAAATCTGGCGGCTGAAATTGATCCGGCCATTGCCGAAGGCGGGCACTGCGCAACGCAGGAACCGGAAACTCGAGATGGCTGGCCGCCACTGCCCGGTTGCTATCAGGTGCTTCGTTTTCAGGCGCCGGTTGCTGTGTGTACGCTAAATTCTGATTACCTGATCAAGCCATTACATGACAGCCACATAGAAGGATTGTCTATTGTTGGCAGTTTGCACACGGAAAATCTGGGCATCGAACATCTTATTCGTAACATACTGGCGAACCCTCATATTCGATACTTAATTGTCTGTGGTGAGGATACCCGCAAGTCGATCGGTCATTTACCCGGTCAGTCACTGGTAGCATTAAGTGAACATGGCGTGAATGAAAATATGCGTATCGTTGAAGCGAAGGGTAAACGACCGATGTTGAAAAACATTTCTCTGGAGTATGTCGAAACCTTTCGCAAACAAGTGCAGTTAATCAATCAAATCGGTGAAGTTGATGTTGCCCTGTTGCAGGGTTTGATCGCAAGTATGGCGAGTAACAAGCCTGGGCCATTTGCCGGTGCGCTGAAAGAAACCATTTCAGTGCCAATAGAAAAAGCAGAAGCGCCGGGCAAACTGCTGCTCGACCCTGCGGGTTATTTTGTTGTGACGCCTGATCGCACACATCAACAGCTGGTGCTGGAACACTACAGCAACAAAGGTGTACTGAGTCGAATATTTTCCGCAGGCACCGCCGCTGCTTTATATACACACATTATAAAGCTTGGACTAATCAGTCGGCTGGATCACGCAGCTTATCTTGGCCGTGAACTGGCACGCGCTGAACATGCATTGCTGAGTGGTGAGAACTATATACAGGATCGGGCGCCAGGTGAACTGGATGACGATTCCATTATCAATCATGAACAACAAGCCGCCTGCGATTGTAACAGTAAAAAAGGTGAATTATGCAAGTAAAAAAACTCGCTTTCAGTCTGCTTATCATTATTATTGGTGCAATGATTGGCTGGAAATTATGGCAAAAATCATCAGCAAATAGTGAACAAATAATCGCGCAGGTAGACGGCCCCGCAGTTATTTTATTCAAAGGTGATAGCAGTGGTAACTGTAAAGCAATATACAAAATAATTAGTGATGCAGAGCTGAAACACCGTGGCAATATAAATTTTATCCAGACAGAGTGGGCGGAAAATAATCCGCTGATAGAACGATACAAGATTCGTTTTTTGCCTACGGTTGTTTTTGTTGATATGAACAATATAGAAGTAGAACGTATCGTTGGTGAAGGGGAGGCTATTGAACAAAAACTGATGCAGAGGCTAAGCCGGATAGAAGATCTGTCAGAGCGCTAATCAATGGATGATTTTGCGCAATGGTTAATACCATTTTTAGACAGCGGATCACTGTTAGCCTTGCCTCTGGTTGTTCTCGGCGGGCTGATCACTGCATTTAATCCCTGCTGTTTACCGATGTATCCGGCAGTGTTTGGTTTTATTGGTGGAGCATATTGTAATACTAGCGAACCCCCTTCTAATGAAAGTTACGAGAGTGGCTCAAAGTCACTGACCAGTATTACCTTGCTATTTGTGCTGGGGATGGCAACGGCCACCAGCATTATGGGTATATTAACTGCCGCATTGGGTTGGGCATTTGGGCGTTTTGATTCGTTCTTTCTCGTGCTGCTGGCAGCAGTGCCATTATTGATGGGGTTGAATTTGCTCGGCCTCCTGCCATTTAAAATACCCCCCTGGCACATAAAATATCTTCACACTGCTACAGAAGAAGCACTTAAACATAGAGTAGCTGCATTTTCTGCGGGTATAATCTTTTCACTGGCTATTGCACCCTGCGCTACACCTGTTTTGCTGGGCATTCTCACGCTCGTTGCCATGCAGGGAGATTTGCTTTACGGCGGAGTATTGATGTTTATCTATGGTTTTGGTGCAGGCTTGCCACTGCTTTTTTTCGGTCACGGACTTAGCAAATTACAGGCAAAACTGGCTAAAACCAACCATCAAAAATGGTTGCAGCCTGTTTCAGGTTTGCTCTTAATGGGTGTTGGTGTTTATATTTTGTGGAAAATGTAGTGCTTTGAATCGGTAATTACGGCGCTGATCTAAAGGTGGCAAGCTGTTAGCGTCTGTGTCATTCTTCAATTGGGCCTCCGAATGGCATGGTTGCCTGGAAAATCAGGGAGCACAATACCTATTTCGCAAGAACACATCACAAACAAGTATTGTCTCTTCTGATTTCCAACTGGCGTGGAATACCGCCAAATCGGCGCACGGCCCGTGGCGACTGAGTAAGAGTCCGGCCCTTTATTATGCCTTGCCAAACAGATACTTTAGAGACTTGGGGCTGCCGGGCTTGGCAGCATGATAACGACCGACAAGATAATGAACCGCCTTGGTACGTGATCCGTATGCCGGGTGATGTGGGAGGAGGGATGCTGTGAGGTATCCTCCTATCCCGATTACGCCTTGTCCTGCGCCCCCGCAAACGTATACTCCACCCCGTTCAACTGCGGATTCCTGAGAGGAAGGATCATCACTGGTTTTCTGCGGGCTTTCTGCCGGTATGGATGCAGGCGATGCCAAAAGAGAGGTTTTTGTAGCGCACATCCAGCAGCCCCGCCTTTTCCAGCAGCGACTTCATCTCCTGCTGGTCGGGGAATTTACGGATGGATTCGACCAGATATTGATAGGCGGCCGGCTGCCGGGCGATCCAGGCGCCCAGCCGTGGGATGACCCAGAATGAGTGCCAGTCATAAAAGGGTTTCAGCCACCACTGGGGTTTGGAGAATTCCAGGATCAGGCAACGCCCTCCAGGTTTCAGAACCCGCACCATCTCCGCCAGGGCGGGTTCCATTTCAGTCACATTGCGAATCCCAAAGGCTATCGTCAGTGTGTCTACGCTTTGGTCGGGAAAGGGCATCTGCTCGGCAGGTGCGGCAATGCAGGGAAGGCGGTGGCGCTGCTGACCGGCATGCATCATCGCAACACTGGGATCGACAACGAGCACACAATTATCCGGCCTGGCAAGCCGGATCGCAATATCGCCAGTCCCCCCTGCGAGATCAACAATCACCTGCCCAGCCCCGGCATCTGCCATGCGTGCAAAGCGGCGCTTCCAGAGGCGGTGAATACCAAAACTCATCGCATCGTTCATCAGGTCATAGCGCGGTGCCACCTTGTCGAACACCTCGCGGATTCGCTGCCTGCGTTCCTGGCTCTCTACCTGCTGGTTGCCAAAACTTTTGTCTATCTGGTTCTTGGTCATAGAGAGCGCCTAAGGAAATTTGGAAAACCGATCAAAATCCGGGGTGCGCTTTTCGATAAATGCATCCCGCCCCTCCTTTGCCTCTTCCGTCAGGTAATAGAGCAGGGTGGCATTGCCGGCGAGTTCCTGGATGCCGGCTTGCCCATCGAGTTCGGCATTGAATGATGATTTCAACATGCGGATGGCCAAGGGTGAATGCTGCATGATTTTACCAGCCCACTGGATGACGGTCTCCTCCAGCTTTTCCAGCGGCACAACCTTGTTGACCAGACCCATTTCCAGCGCCTCGCTGGCATTATACTGATCGCAGAGGAACCAGATTTCACGCGCCTTTTTCTGCCCGACGATCCGCGCCAGATAGGCAGCGCCAAAGCCGCCATCAAAGGAGCCGACTTTAGGGCCGGTCTGGCCGAAACGTGCATTTTCAGCGGCGATGGTAAGGTCACACACGACATGCAGAACCTGTCCGCCACCGATTGCCCAACCGGCAACTGCGGCGATAACGACCTTGGGGATGGAGCGAATCTGTTTTTGCAGCTCCAGTACGTTAAGACGAGGCACCTTGTCTGCGCCGAGGTAGCCGCCATCCCCCCGGACGGATTGATCGCCGCCGCTGCAAAAGGCCTTGCCGCCTTCGCCGGTCAATACAATGACCTTGATGGTTTCGTCTTCCCGGCAGTGTGACATGGCATCGATCATCTCTGCCACCGTCAGTGGCGTAAAGGCGTTGTGTTTTTCCGGGCGGTTGATGCTGATGCGTGCGATGCCGTCCAGGAAATCAAACTTTATATCCTGATAGGTTTTAATCGGTTTCCAGTTCATTTTTTGGTCTCTGTTTTATACGGTAAAACATGCGTTCATCTTCATTGGTACAGATTGGAATTTCCAGCACTGCCGATTTTGGCAGTGCCAGAAAGGAGGGGAGGATGTTCTTCAGCTCCGGCAGTGAATCTGCGCGGAAATAGTTGAGTGAGAACTCTGAGGCGGCAAGTTCCACACTGCGCTGATGCGGGGTTGCAAACAGGTCAAACAGCTCACTCTGGTCGGAGGGGCCGGGTAACAGCCGGAATATGCCGCCCCCCCTGTTGTTCATAACGATTATCTTTAGATTGGCCGGCAATGCCTGATTTAACCAAAGCCCGTTGCGATCATAAAAAAAGGCGAGATCACCGATAATCAGGGTATGCAGCTGACCCGGTTGCGCCAGCGCATGTCCCACGGCGGTACTCAAGGCGCCTTCGATACCGCAGGTGCCACGGTTCGACCAGACCTCCGGTTCCGGCCGGTCAAGGCCGACCATGTTGGCGACCCGTACCGGCATGCTGTTGCCCAGATGCAGGGCGTTTTTGCACGCCGGCAATGCGTCGAGGATCATCTTGATCGCGACAAACTGGTTCAGGGAATCACATTGAAGGGCGTTGGAGAGATGAGTGCGAAGCTGCCGGTCTCTCTGCTTGAGTTGTCCCTGCCATGCACGTTGCTCCCGCAGCTTCAGACCGCGCTCCAGCCATGCCTGAAAAAAACCACAGGGGCCGGCCGGGACAATCTGTGAGAGGCTCTGAAAGGGGTTGCCTACCATTCCCTTGCCGATATGCCAGTGGTGCATCGGCTTGTGTCTGCGAAAATGCTGTTTCAGATCCTCTGAAATCACTGAACGGCCGATGGTTATCAGAAAGTCCGGCTGTAAACTGCCATCGTTTGAATCAAAAAAGAGAGCTGCCGACTGGATCGCCTCTGCATGCGGATGGATGTTGCTGGTGACATCGCCCAGCAGGGGCAGGTCAAGCCGCGCAATCAGTGACAGCAGTTTTTCATCCGGCTGTTGTTGACCGGCAACGATCAACACCCTTTCGGCAGTTTGCAAAATTGCTTCAAGCGCCGCCCAATCGCTCTCCGGTATCTCCTCTGCCGGTCTGGATGGAGGTGCCGCATCAAGCGCTGGAAAGCGCACTTCATCAAGCCCCTGCGGATAGAAGGGCTTATGGATGGGAATATTGAGATGAACGGGGCCGGCGACGGGCAAAATGGCCCGGTCCAGCACCGTCTCCGCCTGGCGCATTGCATCCATCCCTGCCTGAAAATCCAGACGGGCACGGAGATGATCGCCATAGAGGGTCTGTTGATGGATGGTCTGGCCATCCCACTGGTCGATCCATTCCGCTGGGCGATCCGCAGTGAGTACGATCAGTGCTGTATTTTGATAAAACGCCTCGGTCACGGCCGGTGCAAAATTCTGTCCGGCGGTGCCTGAGGTGCAGACCAGTACCACCGGTGCATTCGTTTGTTGCGCAAGACCCAGCCCGATGAATCCGGCTGAACGCTCATCGGTGACGGAGAGGCTTTTTATTTGGGCATGCTTGCCAAACCCGATCAGCAGAGGTGCGCAACGCGAGCCGGGACAGAGCACGGCATGACGCACCCCTTTGCATGCGCAGAGTTCCACCAGGTCATAGATATGCCGGGTGTTTTTTATTGCGTCACTCACAAGGTGCCACCAGGCTTCGCAAGGTTTCACATTTCAGATCGGTCTCCCGCCACTCATCTTCTGCGACTGAATCGCGGGTGATCCCGGCACCGGCATAAAAGGTCAACTGTGATGGCGAGATTTGCATGCAGCGCAGATTGACATAGAGCTGTGTCTCCCCCTCCATATTCACGGGGCCGAGAAAGCCCCCGTAAAGCCCCCGGTCAAATCCCTCGTGCGATAAAATAAAGTCCCTGGCAGCCTGCTTCGGTATACCGCAGATGGCCGAGGTCGGGTGCAAAAGCCGCAGCATCAGGTTGCCGAGATCCGGGCGATGAGCGGCCTGCATATCGACCTGATATTCCGTTTTGAGATGGATGACCGATCCAGCGCGAACCGAGCATGGCTCGGTTTCCCGGAATTCACGCAGGTGCAGGGCGTTGAACTGCGCAACAATAAAGCGGCTGACCATGGCCTGTTCTTCACGCTCCTTCCGGTTCCAGGCAGTCTCCGATAGCGGGGTGCTCATGGAGTAGGCTCGGGTGCCTGCCAGCGCAACGGTGCGGAATCTCCCCTCCTTGTCCAGCCCCACCAGCAGCTCGGGGCTGGCCCCCATCCAGCTGCCCAGGCCGGGTATGGAAACGAGGCTGACAAGGGCATTCGGCTGCCTGTTGCCCAACCGTTGCAACAGAGCCGGCAAATCTGGTTTGCCGGTCAGTGGCAGCTGGAGTGCGCGGGCGATGACAACCTTATCCAGCTCATTGTGCGTGATCAGTTTCAGCGCCCTGTTCACCACATCGATAAAGTGGCTCTTGCTGGTACCGGGGTTTGTATCCGGCTGTTTTCCAGGCGTGCTCTCCAGCGCCGTTCGAACCTGGTTTGTCCCGCTCTTAAGGCTCTCCCAAAAGGTCGAAGGCGCCTCATCGGCAGATAAAATATTTGCGGCATCTTCCTGGAAGATGATATGAAACTGTGGCCGTAACAGCAGGGTTTTTCTGCCATCCGGGTTTATAAAGGGGCTTACCGCAAAACCCTCTGCGCCATTCTGAATATCAAGCAGGCCCTCCTTGCGTGGGGAGGAGAAATCAATCAACAGGTGAAAATCGCCGGAGTGAGGCAGACGCCAGATGGCGATAGCGGCTCTCAGCTCAATGGCTGCCGCCCAGAGGATCTGCATGGATTGGCGGGCGCTGCATCCATCGGCAAAAAATGCGCCCTGTCTTGCAGTACAGTTCATCTCCGCCGCAGGTTTGCCAGCGTCAATCTTGACAGGCAGACCAACTCCCCCTCTTCATTGGTAATACGAACCTCCCACACCTGCGTTCTGTCACCAATGTGAGCGGGGATCGCCTCCCCAAAGACCCAGCCTTCGTGTACGGATCTTATGTGATTGGCATTGATCTCGACCCCAGCCACCATCTCGTCGGGAAAATCGACATTGGCCATGCCGCCAATACTGGCCAGGGTCTCGGCAAATGCCACCGAGGCACCGCCGTGGAGTCGGCCAAAAGGTTGTATTGTCCGCCTGTCCACCGGCATTTTTCCGCTGACCCGGCTCTTTTCCAAAGCGGTTATCTCAATACCAAGATTCTCGGTCATGGTATTGCTCATCTGCTTTTTGAGCGCCTGAAGTATGTGGGTCATTGTTATCGCTACTGCTGCATCCTTTAAACAGAATTTCTTAAATCCCCTCCCCCTTAAGGGAGAGGGTGGGGGTAAATATAAACAGCTGCTTTAACTTGATTTTTCACCCCCATCCCAGCCTTCCCCCTCAAGGGAGAAGGGGTTTGTGCAGTACCCTTCAATTATTGAAGGGTACCGCGCTACCGGCTCAGCACCATCAAATAGGCTACTCCAAAGAGGAGAAAAAATCGCCCCGTCAGTGGTGTCAGGCGATGCCGTTCGCTCGCCTGCAGAAGATGTTTGATAGGGATCAGCAGCGGCAGAGGCAACAGCAGCCACAACAGCTGGATGGGCCGGTCAGGGTCGGACAGCAAAACGACCAGCAGATAGGCGGCTGCTATCAATAGCCAGTAGAGCCGCACACTGTTTTGATAGCCGATGCGTACCGTGAGCGTTCGCGCCCCAAGCAGGGTGTCTTCGTCAAGGTCGCGCAGTTCATTGCTCAACAGCAGCAGCGAAATCAGCAGACTGACCGGCAGGGAGAGCAGCAAGGCATAGCCGGAAAAGTGGCCGCTCATGGCCAGGTATGCGCCTTGCACCATGATCACGCCCATCACCAGAAACACCTGCACCAGCCCCAGACCACGACGCTTGAAATTCAGCGGCCCCAGATTGTAGCTGAGTGCGGCAAGGGTGGAGAAAGCGACAATCACAAACAGTGGCCAGCCGCGCAGTGAAACCAGATAAAGCGCAACCGAAGCGGCCAGCACGAGGCAGAGTATGCCTGCATCTCTGTTGCGGCGGATCATTGCTGCGGCAGTGGTCGATTCAGGGGTATCTTTTGCCAGCGCAGCCAGATCCTCAACATCGTTGATCAGATTAATACCGGCTTGCGCAAGAATACCCCCCAGCATTATCCACAAGGCAATCGATGCATCACTGAACCCGTCATGCCACGCAATTAAAATACCCAGTCCGCAGGAGATCAGGGCCACGACAAGTGAAAAGGGTCTGAGCGCCCTGATCAGAGCATACTGTTTCAATGTATCGTCAGGCACTCTTCATTGACCCTGGAAAGTGGTTCACACATGCCGCTCCGTGCCTGCCTCATAAGGTGTATTTGCATCGTTCATGATTGACTCCTGTTGGGGTGAAACCGCTCCCTGACCTGTAGTACCAGGCCGTATATGACGGGCAATACCACTAATGACAAGAGTGTTGTGGTCAGCATCCCGCCAACCATGGGGGCGGCGATACGCTGCATCACTGCGGAGCCGGTTCCACCGCCCAGCATGATGGGCAGCAGCCCCAAAATGGTTGCAATGGAGGTCATGGCAATGGGACGCACTCGTTCCGAGGTGCCGGTCGCCACGGCGGCCATGATCTCTTCACCCGTGAGAAGGGGAAACCGGGTCCCCTCAGCGATCCCTTTTGCCTGACGGCGCTGCTCCACCTTCTGATCAATGAAGGTCAACACCAGCACACCGATCTCCGCCGCCACCCCTGCAAGCGCAATAAACCCGACCGCCACGGCCACCGACATATTGAAGCCGTACCAGTAGATCAGCCAGATGCCGCCCACCAGTGCGAAAGGAACGGAGAGCAGTACCACCAGCGGTGTATAGACATTGCCAAAATTGAAATAGAGCAGCAGGAAGATGAGCAGCAGGGTTGCAGGCACCACCACTTTGAGCCGTTCGTTCGCGCGCTCCATGTACTCGAACTGGCCGGACCAGGCGACGGTATAGCCGGGTGGGATCTCGACCTGTTCGGCCACCACTTGCTTGGCCTGCGCCACATAGCCGCCGATGTCGGAGCTCTTGATATCCACATAGATCCAGGCGTTGAGGCGGGCGTTTTCACTCTTGATCACCGGTGCGCCACGCCGTTCGACAATATCCGCCACCTGCACCAGTGGAATCTGCGCCCCGGAGGGGGTGGGGATCAGCATTCGCTCAAGGCTCTCCAGAGAGTCACGCAGTTCACGCGGATAGCGCAGATTGACCGGGTAACGCTCCAGCCCCTCCACTGTGTAGGTCACATTCATCCCCCCCACGGCGGCAATGATGACATCCTGCACATTGCCCACGGTGAGTCCATAACGGGCCGCCTTTTTGCGGTCGATGTCGAAGTCGATAAAATAGCCGCCTACTGCGCGGTCACCAAAGGCTGACAGGGTGTCCGGAAGGGTCTTCGTGGCCCGTTCGATATCCTTGGAGATGCGCGCCAGCACCTCAAGATCCGGCCCGGCCACCTTGATGCCAATCGGTGTTTTGATACCGGTGGAGAGCATGTCGATGCGGGTCTTGATCGGCATGGTCCAGGCATTCGCCAGGCCGGGGAAACGGATCGCCTTGTCCATCTCCGAGACCAGTGTCTTCATCGGTTTATCCGGGTCAGGCCACTGCTCACGCGGTTTGAGGCGGGCGATGGTCTCCATCATCGACAGTGACGCCGGATCGGTAGCGGTCTCGGCACGACCCACCTTGCCAAACACCGTCTCCACCTCGGGGAATGTTTTGAGGATCTTGTCGGTCTGCTGCAACAGCTCCCGCGCCTTGCTGATGGAGATGCCGGGGAAGGTGGTGGGCATGTAGAGTATGTCCCCCTCATCCAGCGGCGGCATGAATTCACTGCCCAGTTTTGACAGCGGATACCAGGTGACAGCCAGCAGCAGCAGCGCGCCGATCACGGTGATCTTGCGCCACCCCATGGCCATCTTGAGTGCGGGTGAGTGAAAAAAATGCAGCGCCCGGTTCACCGGGTTTTTTGCCTCTGGCAGAATTTTGCCACGGATAAACCAGCCCATCAGCAGCGGCACCAGTGTGATCGCCAGCAGTGCCGCTGCGGCCATGGCGTAGGTGCTGGTAAACGCCAGGGGAGTAAAGAGCCGCCCCTCCTGTCCTTGCAGGGTGAAAATTGCCAGATAGGAGACAGTGATGACCAGCAGTGAAAAGAAGAGGGCGGGCCCCACCTCTTTAGAGGCATTTGTGGTTGCCGTCCACCGTTCCGCAGTGGTGAGTTCGGCTCCCTTGCGGTTGGCTGCCTGCTCCAGATGTTTGTGGGCGTTTTCGATCAGTACGATGGCGCCATCCACCATGGTGCCAATGGTGATGGCAATCCCCCCCAGGGACATGATGTTGGCATCGATCCCCTGCCAGCGCATCACCAAAAAGGCCAGCAGGATGCCGATGGGCAGGGCGATGATGACCACCAGCGCGGAGCGGGCATGCAGCAGAAAGACGATACAGACCAGGCTGACGATAATGAACTCCTCGATCAGCGTCTCGGTCAGATTCTCCACCGCCCGCTCGATCAGCGCTCCACGGTCATAGACAGGTATGATCTCCACCCCTTCGGGCAGCCCTTTGCTCAACTCATCCAGCTTTGCCCGCACCCCTTTGATGGTGGCGAGTGCATTTTCACCAAACCGCATAATGACGATGCCGCCCACCACCTCGCCTTCACCATTGAGTTCGGCCAGGCCGCGCCGCAGCTCGGGGCCGATATGGACATGTGCGACATCTTCCAGGCGGATCGGGGTGCCCCTGTCATCCGCGCCCACCGGAATGTCGTTGAGATCTTCGATGCCACGGATATAACCACGGCCACGCACCATGTACTCTGTCTCGGCCATCTCGATCAGCTTGCCGCCCACATCGTTGTTGGATGTTTTAATGGCGTGCTTTACCTTCGACAGCGGGATGTTGTAGGCCAGCAGCGCATTGGGGTCGACCTCCACCTGGTACTGTTTGACAAAGCCGCCCAGCGCCGCCACCTCGGATACCCCGGGTACAGTCTGTAGCGGATAGCGCAGATACCAGTCCTGAATAGAGCGAAGCTGGGAGAGATCATGGCGGCCGCTCCTGTCCACCAGTGCATACTCATAGATCCAGCCTACGCCGGTGGCATCGGGGCCGAGGGCGGGATTGGTGCCCTCGGGCAGCCGGTCGCTTACATAGTTGAGCACCTCCAGCACCCGCGATCTGGCCCAGTACATATCGGTGCCATCCTCGAAGATGATGTAGACGAAGGAGTAACCGAAAAAGGAGTAGCCGCGCACCACGCTGGCATAGGGCACCGAAAGCATGGCGGTGGTCAGCGGATAGGTGACCTGATCCTCCACCACCTGGGGCGCCTGCCCCGGGTATTCGGTGAAGACGATCACCTGCACATCGGAGAGATCCGGTATCGCATCCAGCGGCATGGTTTTGACCGCCCACAGACCTGTTGTGATGATCAGAAAGGTGGCGATCACCACCAGGAATTTCTTGCCTACCGACAGCTCGATGATGCGTTCAATCACGGTTTTTCTCCGCTGGCGGCATCTTCATCTCTCCATCTGCCTGTTTCTCCGTAGCGCTCTTTTTCGGCTCGGCGCCGCTGATCATCTTGGCTGTCGCCTCACGCAGGCTCGACTCAGAATCGATCAGGAACTGAGCCGAGGTGACCACCTCATCACCTGCATCGATCCCCTTGAGGATCTGGGTCTTGCCCCCACTGGTAATGCCCACCTCCACCTCACGCGGCTCAAATTTGCCAGGGCTGGTCACGACAAATACCTGCTTGCGGATGCCGGAGCGCACCACCGCTTCAGCGGGGATCAGTATTGCGGGTTTACTGCGCTTGCTTTGCAGGACAACCTCGGCAAACATCTGTGGAAGCAGCGCACCGTCGGCATTATCGAACAGCAGCCGCACCTTGGCGGTGCGTGTATTCATATCCAGATAGGGATAGATGTAATCGATGTGGCCATGGAATTCACGCCCAGGCTGCCCTTCCACGGTAATCTGCGCCGCATCGCCCTCTTTGAGCCACGGCAGTTCATACTCAAACACCTCAGCGTAGACCCACACCTTCGAGAGATCCGCCACCTGGTAGAGTTCGGTCTTGGGGGTGACATACTGCCCCTCCCGCACTCCAATCTTGATCACCACGCCGTGAAAAGGGGCGTGAATATGGATGCTGCGTTTGATCTTCCCCGTCTGTTCCAGCTCCTTGATCTGGTGTTCCGGGATATCCAGCAGCTCCAGCCGTAGCCGCGCCGACTTCACCAACCCTTCGGCACCCGTGCGGATATACTCGTAGGGGCTGCTCTCGAGGACCTTGAGGTTCTTCATGGCCAGCAGATACTCCTCCTGACTGGAGACGAGTTGCGGTGAGTAGAGGCTCAGCAGCACCGCATTATGCTTGACCTTTGCGCCGGTCTTATCTACCCGCAGCTTCTCGACCCAGCCGTCGATCTTGGGATGCAGGCGCGCCAGGCGTGTCTCATCGAAATCGACCCGTCCCACGGCGCGCACCACCCGTGATAGCGGACCTTGCTGGGCACGCGCTGTGCGCACACCGATATTCTGTACCGTGGTGGCGTCGATATTTACCGTGCCAGTGGGGTCGCCGCTATTGGCTTCATCATCGGCATATACCGGGATATAGTCCATGCCCATGCTGTCTTTGGCCGGTACGGGTGAGGTGACAGAGGGGTTCATGGCATTGCGGTAGAAGAGCGGTTTGCGCGCCTTTGCTGCATTCTCTCCACCCTCTTTCACTGCCGGTGCAATGGCTTGCATCGGGTTTTCGCCAAACAGGATATAACCTCCGGCCAGGCCAACAGCCAGTGCCGCAACAACCGCTAGTGCGGTGCCTGTCTTATTATTCGTCTTGTCCCTGAGACTCACCCTTGCAGGGCTTGCGTGATCAATTGCTCCCGGCAATTTATTCATGGATATTCTCCTCGCCAACGGCAGCTGCCAGTCGGGCCAGTGCCTGGTTGGCCTCGCCAAAGGCCTTCCAGTACAGGATTTGGTAGTTATAGAGCGTGATCTGAGAGCGAACCACGTTGAGAAAATCAACCTTGTTGACCTGATAGCCTGCGAGCATTGAGGCGACTGTCTGGCTTGCCTGGGGAATAATGCCGGTCTTGAACAGCATCACCTTCTCCTCACCGCGCCGGTAGTCCGATAGCGCCAGGCCGATGGCGGCAGTCACCTGGTTGCGCTCATCCTCCAGCGCGTAGCGCTGCCGCAGCCGCTCGCTGTTGCGCTGATCAACCGCCCGATCCTGTTTGGTGCCGGTATAGATTGGCAGGCTCATGCTGAGCATGATCGAGGCGAAATCGTCACGCGCCGAACCGTTCGGGTTATTGCCATTGCGCAGGCCATAGGCTGCCCCCAGATTAAAATCGGGGTAGTAATCCTTTTTGGCCAGTGCCACACGCAGCTTTGCCGCCTCCACTTGCCGCTCTCGTATCGCCAGCAGGGGGCTGATGGTCATGGCGCGTGTCACCAGTTGCGCCTCATCGCGCAGTGGTTGAAACTCCTCGCTGATCTCACCGGGCAGCGCCACCGGTGCCGTGGCCGGGTAGTCGAGCAGCGTATTGAGGCGAATCGCCTCATTGCGGCGTTGCCCCTCCAGATGTATCTGGCGATCCAGCAGCCTGGAAAGCTCCACTTGGGCTAATAAAACATCCTGCTGCAACCCTTTTCCTACACTGTATTTACTCTCAGCCACCTCTACGAACTGGCGCAGCAACGTCTGGTTGCTGCCGACAATCTCCAGCGCACGGTCAAGATAGAAGAGGTTCCACCAGACCACCTTGACATCCCGTGCCAGTCTCAGCCGCAATTCATCTACATCAAAACCGGCTGCATCGGCAACCGCCTGTGCCACCTCTTTGCGCAGTTGGAGCTTGCCGGGGAAGGGCAAGCCCTGGCTGAAACCGATCTGTAGTTGGGTCATCCCCTCCTGGGTAAAGGAGAGACTATCCAGCGGCAGATTTACCATTTTTACCGACATCTTCGGATCGGGCAGCGTGCCTCGCTGATCCGGTATTGCCGCCAGGGCATCGGCCCGAGCCTTGATAGCGGCCAGATTGGGGTTGCCCCTCAGTGCCTCGGCAACCGCCTGCCCCAGCATAAGCGGCTCAGTTGCATGCAGCGGAGATGCAATCACAGAGAGCATGAGCAGGGTTAAAAAAAATGGGGCTTGTACCCGGCCTGGCGAAGGTGTGAAGGTTGAAATATCTGGCGCACGGCGCATAAGCGCTCTCTCCTGTCTGGTAGGCAATCGATTAATGGTTGTAAGGCAGCTGTCTTGGGAGCTTTTTGGGCAAGTCATGGTTGCTTTATGCCCACAGCTCCAATACGAAGTGGCGCATCACGGCACCCAATACATCGCAGCGGGCAATGATGCCCTGTAACTCGCCATCAGTGACGATCGGCAGCGCACCGACGCGTTGCTCAACAAACAGCCGGGCGATGTAGCGAACGTCGGTATCCCTGCTGGCTGTCAATACGGGGGATCTCATCAGCTGGTCAAGTGGCTCGTTTCTGCTGCGCTGGGTCTGCTGTTGATAGTCCTCCGTGACGCCACTCAGGTGGCGCAGAATATCCCGATCCGAGACGATGCCAATCAGCTGGCCTGTGGGTGAGACAACGGGCAGGTGATGAATCTCTCTTGTCCGGAACAGTGTCAGTGCCTCATCAGCGGTCGCCTGGGGGGGCAGCGTCACTACAGGCGAGCTCATGATCTGTTCGGCCAGCAGGGCGGGTTCTGTCTGTGGCAGCTGTTTGACGGACTGGTAGGCCTGGGCTACAGCTTGTTTCTGATCGGGCTTCTCCTGGCCTCTTCGATGTCGTTCCTCTTCATCGACGGTGGGTGCGGGAGCAACCGCTTCCGTTTTTTCAACAGCAGCGTCTTTGAAAATCTCTCCCTGGGGCATCCGTTCATGACCATTGAGCCCTTGTACGTAAAAGGTCATGGCTTAACCCTCCTTGCCAGGATCAGGATTAATCGTCATCACAACATCCCCCGCGGCACCAGATGCAGTGACAGTCGATATGGTCGCAGCTGGTATCTTTACGCAGGCTCTCATAGCGGCGTCTGGCCCACGGGGCCAGCAGGCGCTTGGAGAGAGAGGGCTGGTACTGCCGCCGCAGTGACTCGCGCAGATCGGGTTTGGAGGTGACCCGCCGCAGGCACCAGCTATAGCCGCGATTGCTCACCAGGCTGTAGAGGGCGCGATTGACAATGGAGGTGTCCATCTGCGGTTTCAGCTGCCGCTGCCAGAGGGTGTCGTAGTTTTCGCCGTTCAACAGGCTCTGCGCGGCCAGCACACCGGATGAGATGGCCAGGCGCATGCCGAACCCCCACAGCGTATCCTGGAAGCCGGCCTGCTCTCCCACCAGCGGGCGAGGGCCGCTATAGGCGCTGCGAGGAATGTGGAAGTTGCCGCTGCCGCCGTGGGGTTTGGGGTTTTTCATCTCAAAACCGACCAGCCTTTGGAAGGCCTCCAGCGTTCGCCGCACATAGAGTTTCTCCTGTTTGAAACCGGAAAACATGCAGCTCTTGACGGTGCCCTTGCCGTTCATCACCAGCAGATAGGCGTAGCCCTGTGGTGCCAGGTCGTTGTCGCAGATTGCCCAGAAGCCGTTCGCCATGTCGGTCTCGAAATGGTAGCCCACGGCGATGGCATCGGCGGCGCGTGGGCCGACAGCGAGAATTCCGTCACCCCTCATCTCGCACAGGCGGCTGTTGAATCGCACCTCTACGCCGAGTGATTGTGCCTGCCTGAGCAGGGCGCTGTCCAGTGTGTCGGGGGCGGGGCCGCGCTCTACCAGATAAAAAAGCGGCTCATCGGTATTTATCTGATACTGTTTGCCGGTGGAGTCAAAAGCAGCGCCATTGCGGCAGGGCAGCGCAGTGAAGTCGGTCGCCAGCCCCAATGCCGTCAGCGTTGCCAGCACATCTTCCCTGGTGCTCCAGTTTTCCAGCCCCTGAAAATCACCGCCAAAACGGTGGCCGACCTCTTCGTGTGTTTCATGCACTACCACCTGGCGTCCCGCCTGTGCCAGGGTAATGGCCGCTGTCAGGCCTGCTGGCCCGGCGCCGGCAATTTCGATTACGGCATTGGGGTGGGTGTTGTTTTTATCATTGGACATAGGTGGTTTCTCTTCTGCTATTCAAGCGTGGTTTTACGCTGTGGTTCTCCCCCCAGTAATTTTTCCAGCGTCATCAAAAAACCCAGGGCGGGATCCTTGAACTGGGCATTGCGCATGACACTCCGGTGCTGGTGCAGGTGCTCCTGGAGAAAGTGCAGTACATGCCCGAGGTCGATGGCTTCGTAATGTCTCTCCTTGCCGCCCGAAGCTCCCCCTGAGCCAAAGGCCACCAGCCGTATGCGGTGGCCCGATGGCGCAGTCACTGTGCCTTTGTTGATCAGCTGGTGCACCAGCTGGCTCACATCGTGCATCGGGCAGCAACCAAAGCGAGCCAGAACGGTGCGCAGTACTGCCGGGCTGGTGGCGCCACGATTGAGTTTGGCGCGCCCCTCCTTGATCTCTCCGACGAGCATGTCTGCCTGCTCATGAGGACAATGCAGCATTGGATCCGGTGCGTAGAGCGCCTCCCCGCCCCGCTTGTCCGGTATCAGCCTCCCGGCACCGGGGAACCGGAAGGCGAGGATGTCGAGATCGCTCACCATGCGGTAGTTCCCCCGGCCGGAGGCTTCGATGAGCGGGTACTCAGTCACGGTAAAGTAACCGTTGATGTGCAGATAGGCCTGCACCAGAGCCACTGCGTTGTCCATCATGAGCCTCCTGAGCGCTATTTGGTTTTGCTGTGTATGTGTTTTTGGAGCTTTTTAGTCTGCTCCTGCTGAACCTTCTGATTGGAAGCGCAAGCCATCTTTTTGTTGCCCTGATGCATCTCCATGCCCTCGTGCATGGTCTGCATGTGTGCTTGTATCAGCTTGTCCCGCTCGACCGGGTCGTCGGTTTTGCGAATCTCTTCCATCTGGCTCATCATCTTCTGCATGTGCTCACACATGATTGGCGTCTCTTTCGCTCCTTGCTCTTTTGGGTGATGGTTCTCCTCGGCATGCAGGAATAGTTGTGGCATAAACAGCGCACTTGCCAGGGTCAATGTAATCATCTTTTTCATAATGTTCTCCAGTTGTTGTCGTACCGGCTTGTGTCTGCCGGAGGGGTACTGCAGCAAGTTTTTCTAGAAAAACTGCTCAAGCTAAATCTTTGGGGGAGTCCGGTGGCAGCTAGGAGCAGGCTTTATCTCAAGGTTATCCAGCTCTGTCTCCTCATTGCCTTGCACCCAGGCTCGATGTAGTCGTTCCAGCCAGCTCTTGCTGAGTGGCAGCTCTGCATCTGTGAGTGCTTTTTCGATCGCCTTCTCTGTCACTTGCAGCAGATCGTAGGTGATGTGTACCTTCTCCCCGTCAACGCTGACATCCTTTACCCCCATCATGGATTTAAGGCAGGAGATGACCTGCTTTGTGGCTTCAGCATCCAATGGTTCGGCCATGTGCAGGGTTCGCTCTTTAATATCTTTACTTCGGTCGGCTTTGCCGAGATACAGCAAGGGGTGAGCCACGAATGTCTCTTTGCACTGTGCGGAGCAGAAATGCAGAACCTTTCTGTTGTGCTGCATCGTATGTGTGTTGAATTCCCCGATCATGTCGCAGACGGGGCAGATATTGATGGTCTCTTCAGTCATGATCTTCTCCTGATTTCAAGAATTCTGGTTTATGCAACAGAATGCTGGTGGATATAAAAATCTGTGTTTATCTGTGCCCATCTCAATCTCCATGCCGCAACCGAATCGCATCATGAAATAGAAAAAAGCAGCAAACAGCAGTAACGAACCCAGCCCTCCCATATCTCACCTCCTGTTTTGGTTTCAGATATCAGCTAACCTGCGCTTTCACCCCGAACCTCTACCGTTAAAAATGCCTTCCACTGATTGTATGGTGGAAAAAAGGCCGGGGTTTTGTCTGCATAGTCGCTGTATGCCTTGCCGAACTTCGCCTTGGCACGCAGCTCTTCAACCCTGGCCAGATGCACATAGGCGTAGAGAAGAGCGGGTGCCATGATTACTGTGAGCAGGGTGGGCCACTGCACCAGAAAACCGATGATGACAAGGAACAGCCCGGTATATTGCGGGTGCCGGGCATAGGCGTAGATACCATCGGTAACCAGACCACCCCGTGCCGCATGGATCTGCGTCCACCCTTTTGAGAGCAGCGTGTAGCCCATGAGCATCAGCACCAGACTCAACCCCATCACAATCGCCCAGGCAAGGTCGGAGCCACCGAACACCACCACCCAGAGATGGCCGAGTTTGTGGTTGAAAGGCTGTAGCGCCGGGTAGGCATCACCCAACCAGCCGGTAAGCAGGTAGATGGTCAACGGGAAACCGTACATCTCGGCAAACAGTGCCACCAGAAAGGCGGTGACTATCCCCATGCCGCGCCACTCATCACTGCCGCGCGGCTTGAGGAAGCTCAGCATAAAGAAGAGGAAGATGCCGACATTGAATGCTGCCACAACCCACATACCGTATGCATATTCACTTTCACCGTGCATCATTGACTCTCCTCAAAAATGGGTTGAGTGCCTCGCTCCCACGCAGAGCGAGGGAACGAGGTGTAATCTCTCCGCTACCCCTACAGTTTTACTCCCCTTAATCTGAGTGCATTGGTAATCACGGAGACCGAGCTGAAACTCATGGCCGCTGCGGCGATCATGGGTGAAAGCAGCAGGCCGAAGAAGGGGTAGAGTATCCCCGCTGCAACCGGCACTCCGGCGGCGTTATAGATAAAGGCAAAGAAGAGGTTCTGGCGGATGTTGCGCATGGTGGCGCGGCTGAGGCGACGCGCCCGTACGATGCCACGCAGATCTCCCTTGACCAGCGTCACCCCGGCGCTCTCCATGGCGACATCGGTGCCGGTGCCCATGGCGATGCCAACATGCGCCTGCGCCAGTGCAGGGGCGTCGTTGATGCCATCACCGGCCATGGCGACGATGCGCCCTTCGGCCTGAAGCTGTTTCACCACCTCGGCCTTCTGCTCTGGCAGCACTTCGGCCTGTACCTGGTCGATATCGAGTTTGGCGGCCACCGCTTCGGCGGTCTTGCGGCTGTCTCCCGTGAGCATCACCACCCGGATGCCTTCGCCGTGCAGGTCACGGATCGCCTCTGTGGTGGTGGGTTTGATCGGGTCGGCAACACCGATCAGCCCGGCGGCTTTGCCATCGACCGCCAACAGCATTACGGTCTGCCCTTCGGCGCGTTGATGATCTGCCTGTTGCGGCAGATCGGCTGCATCGATGTCGAGGCTCTCCAGCAGTTTCAGGTTACCCAGCGCCACCTTGCGGCCATCCACCATGCCGGTAACCCCCATGCCGGTAATGGACTGGAAGTTGTCGGCTCCGGTCAGCTCCACTTCCCGCTCTTCGGCCCCCTGCACAATGGCCTCGGCCAGCGGGTGTTCGCTGGCGCGCTCCAGGCTGGCGGCAAGGCGCAGGTTGTCGTCCTGCTGGAAACCCTCGCTGGCAACCACGGAGACCAGCTTTGGCTTGCCTTCGGTGAGGGTGCCGGTCTTGTCCACCACCAGGGTGTTCACCTTCTGCATCACCTCCAGCGCCTCGGCGTTTTTGATCAGTACGCCCATCATTGCGCCTTTGCCGGTGCCGACCATGATCGACATGGGTGTGGCCAGCCCCAGTGCGCAGGGGCAGGCGATGATCAGCACTGCCACGGCGTTGATTACGGCGTGGGCGATGGCGGGTTCCGGCCCCCACAGGCCCCAGATGATAAAGGTGATCACGGCGATGGCCACCACGGCCGGCACGAAGTAGCCGGCAACGATGTCCACCAGTTTCTGGATCGGTGCGCGGGAGCGCTGCGCCTCGGCCACCATCTTGACGATCTGTGCCAGCAGGGTGTCGGCACCTACCTTGTCGGCACGCATCAGCAGGCCGCCGGTGCCGTTGACGGTAGCGCCGATCAGTTTTTCGCCGGCTGTTTTGACCACGGGGATCGGCTCGCCGGTGACCATCGATTCATCGACATTGCTCTCGCCGCTGATCACCTCGCCATCCACCGGCACCTTCTCGCCGGGGCGGATGCGCAGGTGGTCTCCCGGCTGGACATGCTCCAGTGGAATATCCTCTTCCGTGCCATCTTCACGCACGATGCGGGCTGTTTTGGGGGCCAGCCCCAGTAGCAGTTTGATGGCTGCGTTGGTCTGGCTGCGGGCGCGCAGCTCCATCACCTGCCCTAACAACACGAGCGCGGTAATGACGGCGGCCGCTTCGAAATAGACGGGTACTATTCCCGACTCGCTGAAGACGGCAGGGGGGAAGATGCCCGGCATCAGTACCGCAATCAGGCTGTAGATCCAGGCGATGCCGACGCCAATTGCAATCAGTGTAAACATGTTGAGGTTGCGGGTGACGATGGATTGCCAGCCGCGTTGAAAGAAGATCCAGCCACCCCACCAGACCACCGGGGCAGATAGAACAAGTTCGGCCCACTGCCGGGTAACGGGATCAATTACGCTATTGATTGTATCCGGCCAGAACTCCGCAGCCATGGCGCTGAAAAAGACCGGGATCGCCAGTATGGCGCTGACCCAGAAGCGGCGCGTCATATCATCCAGTTCGCTGGTGTCCTCTTCGGCCTCGACGGTGACGGCCTCCAGTGCCATGCCGCACTTGGGGCAGCTGCCGGGATGATCCTGGATGATCTCGGGGTGCATCGGGCAGGTATATTGGGTTTTGGTGGCGATGAGGGGAATATCCTTTGGCTCCAGCGCCATGCCGCATTTTGGGCAGCTGCCTGGCCCCTGCTGCTCAATCTCTGGGTGCATGGGGCAGGTGTAGATGGCCGATTCGTCCACCGGGTCAGCGGGGGTGTCTGGCGCAGCAGGTGCAGCCTGATGGCTGCAACCTGCGTGGCCTGGCTCTTTGTCGTGCAGGTATTGGGTGGGTTCAGCCTCAAACTTGTGCAGGCAGTGCTCGCTGCAAAAGTGGTAGGTTTTACCGCTGTGATCCGTGCGATACTTCGACTCCTCCGTCACCTCCATGCCACAAACCGGATCGGTTTTCATCTCCGCTCTCCTTTAGTTGTTCAATTTATTGACTCAATCAGGTGGCAGATCGCTTCGCCATTTGGCTCTCCGTCTGGCATTGTTTTCCACTTCTCCAATGCGCTGTCCATGCGTTGTTGTAACCGGTTCAGCTCAGCCAGCCTGCTTCTGTTTTCGTTGATGCGCTGCCGAATCATGTCGCGTACTGCGGGACAGGGTGATTGCCCGGTATTGGTATGGTCAAAAATGGTCTCTATCTCACGCAACGTAAAACCAAGCCCCTTGGCCTGGCGGATAAATTTCACTTTTTTAATATCATCGTCGTTGAAAAGCCTGTAACCGTTATCGGGGTTACGTGAGGGGGTTAGTAGACCAATGCGCACATAGTGCCGTATCGCATCTGGTGTTGCTTGCGCTGTTTTTGATAATTCACTGACTGTTAACATATCGTTTACCTATGACCTGTCCATAAGTGTAAATCCCAGGTGCAGCACACAGGTCAACCTCTTTTGTCGGCTTAATATTGGGTGAACAGTTTGGTTTTTCCCTTTTTATTGAATGCCAATACGTCGTAGCCGCTTGGTTTTTCACCGGGAGGCTGCATGCCGGGTGAGTGACGGGGCATTCCGGGGGCGGTCAGCCCGGCTACTTTGGGCTTCTCACTCAACAGTCGTTTGATGTCGGCAGCCGGGACATGACCCTCAATCACATAATCGCCTATGGTGGCGGTGTGGCAGGAGGCCAGATGAGGCTGCACGCCGAGTGACTGCTTGATGCTGTTCATGTCATTTTTCTCATGCGAGATGACGCTAAAGCCCTCGCTCCTGAGATGCTCTTCCCACTCTGTGCAACAGCCGCAGGTGGGGGATTTGTAGACGGTGATCTCTGGCAGTATCTGCGATTCCGCTACGGTCTCTGTGGCCTGGATGCTCTGCCCCGATTCACTGCAGGCGGTTGTTACTACCGCAATCAATAGTGCAACTCCACTGATGGTTATGGCTTTAACAGCCGCTTTTTTTTCTCTGCTCATTGTTTTGACTCCTCAATAATATTTTAGATGCTGATTTAGTGTGTGTGGTCATGGCCATCGCCTTCCACTGCCTCATCCATGCCGCTAAAGTCCATTGGCTCGTCGGCCGCCTGGCCATCGGTATGCCCTTCGCCCTCTCCGTGGGCGTGGGCGTGGCCTGCGCCTTCGGATTGCGGCAGTGACATCACGCCCAGTCCGTAGCGGTAGACCACTTCACCACCCCGCCAGGCGGTAGAGAGAAGGAGAAGCTGTGCAATCAATAGTGCGACAACAAAGCTTCCGCCCAGCTGTTTTTTTCTCCATACGCAAACCATCGACCAGAGGGCGATACCGATAAACAGCGGGGTGGTGGCAAGTGCCCAGTTGCGGTGATCGGTCATCGCTGCATGTGACGGGGCATCGTGCGCCACTGTGTTGTAGGCGTAGAAACCTGCGGCAACCGTTATTACGGTAATGGCTGCTCCAAGCCACAGGTTCCAGTGGGCTACGGTTCTCAGCTGCTGCCGCAGGCTCTCTGGCAAATAGGATCCAAACAGCTGAAGCACGACAAACAGCCCTGTCGAGACGGATAACAGTGCCACGGTAAAGTGGACAAAAACGGGGTGCAGGTTGGGGATGATCTCTGGCATTGGAATGCTCCTTGATTATCAGATTTCACTCGCTGTTGCTTCAGAGCGGGTTCGAATCCGGTAGAGTTTCTCCACCGGCAGTATGGCGACAATGCCATCTCCTTCTGTGCCGACATGGGCGCTGTTCATGATGGCCTGGGCAATGGGGTCGGCCTGAGCCTCATTGGTGAATATTTCGATCCGGCTGTGGCTGACCATCCAGTCACTGGAGTAGAAGTCCGCATATTCACCGTAGCCCTTGACCCTGGTTACGCTGATGCCATGCACCCCCATGGCCTGTAGTACAGATTCAACCTTTTCCAGCACGTCACAGCGGATAATGGCGGTCACTTTTTGGTAGTTCATCCTGTCACCTCTCTCTGGGTCAGGGTTGGGGGGTCATTGAGCAGAACCCCTGTGGCTCAACACCCAGGGCTGCATTGAATTTGCTCGACATGTTCTGGAAGCCGATCAGCCCGGTGAGTTCGATAATGGCATCGTCATCAAAATAGCGACGTAGCGTCTCGAAATGCGCTGCGGTGGGTTGCTGGTCACTGCGGGTCACCACCTCGGTGTAGGCGAGTGCCGCCCTCTCTTTGTCGCTGTAGAGATCACTCGTGGGGTAGTCGACCAGTGCCGCCAGCTTCTCATCCGTGATGCCCCGTTTCAGTGCCGTGGCGGCGTTGATATCGACACAGAAGGAGCACCAGTTGATCTGTGAGACCCGCACGGTCACCAATGTGCGCAGTGCGGGTTCAAGGGGCGAAGAGCCACGATCAAAGGCGCCGTAGAGCGATGCCAGGGTGGCAAACACCTTGGGTGAGCGCCCCCACAGCCGGGCAGGTTCCAGAACGGCACCGTATTTACGCCGCTGGTTCCAGAAAAAAAGGCGCACATACCAGGGGAATCTGTGATCCTTTGGTGTAGTAATTATTGACATGGCTCTCTTCTCCCACTGGCATGACTAAGGGTAGTAGACACCACCTTTGTGCTTCTTGCCGTCAGCCGTTTTGAACAGGATCATCAGCTGGTGCTTGCCCGCATGGCCCAGGTCATAACCGGCCATCATCCAGTCGCCCATTTTCATGGTCTTTTTGGTCTCTGATTTTCCAGAGGGGTGTTTCACCTTGGTGTTCATAGCGATGTTACTGAGTGCATTGCCATCCTGCTCCACCTTGATCATGAAATCGTGAGTGCCGCCCATCTCCTTGCCGGGTTTTGCTTTCATGACATGGAAGGTGACAGTGTAGCCATCGATCTCCTTTTTCTTCAGGAACATGCCGTCTGTCGTTGCATCATGATCCTTGTGATCGGCGCTATTGTGCATTTTGTGATCGCCACTGTGGTCGCCGTGGTCGTGGTCATGATCCCCCGCTGCAAAGGTGATTGGAGCTACGGCCAGCAGCCCGGTCAGTGCAAAAGCTGCCATGAACTGTTTTCTCTGTTTCATCATTTTTTCCTCTTGGTTTAGGTAATGAAGGGTTGCTCTCGTTCCCACGCTCCTGCGCGGGAATGAGAGAAATCTGTGTTCATCCGTGGTTCCATTTTACTCCGAAGGTTTGTAAAACCGCTCCTGTGTCTGCAATATCATGCCGTAGATCACCGGCAGTACCAGCAGGCAGAGCACGGTTACTGTTACCATGCCGCCGACCATCGGGGCGGCGATGCGCTGCATCACCTCGGAGCCGGTGCCGGAACCCCACATGATCGGCAGCAGGCCGGCGATGATGGCGGTTGCCGTCATGGCGATGGGGCGCACCCGTTCCGAGGTGCCGGCATGCACAGCATCCATGATCTCGCTGCCGGTCAATCTTCCCCCTTTCTCCCGATGGCGATGGGCAATCTCATGATCGATAAAGGTGAGTACCAGCACACCAATCTCTGCTGCCACCCCGGCCAGCGCGATAAAGCCGACTGCTACCGCCACTGACATATTGAAGCCGAGGTAGTGGATCAGCCAGAAACCGCCGATCAGCCCGAAGGGGATGGAGAGCATCACCACCAGCGGCGCGGTGATATTCTTGAAGTTGAAGTAGAGCAGCAGGAAGATCACCAGCAGGGTGGCGGGTACCACGATGCGCAACCGCTCTTCGGCTCGCTCCATGTACTCGAACTGCCCCGACCAGACCAGGGTGTATCCGGCTGGAATCTCCACCTGGTTCTCGACGACCTGCTTGGCCTCGGCAACATAGCCGCCGATGTCGGAGGTTTTGATATCGACATAGATCCAGGCGTTGGGGCGTGAGTTTTCACTCTTGATGCTGGGCGGCCCCCGCTGCAGTTGCAGGTCGGCTACCAGTGAGAGCGGGATCTGCGCGCCGGTGGGGGTCGGTATCAGCACCCGTTTCAGGTTCTCTATGTTGTCGCGCAGGTCTCTGGGATAGCGCAGGTTGACGGGGTAGCGCTCCAGCCCCTCTACGGTATAGGTGATGTTCATGCCGCCAATGGCGGTCTGGATCACATCCTGTACATCGCCTGTGGTGAGGCCGTAGCGGGCGGCCTCTTCACGATCGATATCAAAGTCGAGGTAGTACCCCCCGGCGGCCTTGTCGGCAAAGGCGGAGAGGGTGTCCGGCAGTGGTGTCAGAGCCTGCTCGATATCACCTGCCACCTTCTCCAGCACATTCAGATCCGGCCCGCTGACCTTGATCCCGATCGGTGTCTTGATGCCGGTGGAGAGCATGTCGATGCGGGTCTTGATCGGCATGGTCCAGGCATTGGCCAGCCCTGGGAATGTGATCGCTGCATCCATCTCATCCATCAGCGCCTTGGTGGTTTTTGTCGGGTCTGGCCATTCGGAACGATCCCTCAGCCGGATGGTGGTCTCCAGCATCGCCAGCGGCGCCGGATCGGTTGCGGTATCGGCGCGCCCCACCTTGCCGAAGACGTGATGCACCTCGGGGAAGCTCATCAGGATCTTGTCGGTCTGCTGCATCAGCTCCTTGGCCTTGGTGATGGAGATGCCGGGGTAGGTGGTCGGCATGTAGAGGATATCCCCTTCATCCAGTGGCGGCATGAACTCGCTGCCAAGCCGCTCCAGCGGATAGCTGGTGGCCGCCAGCAGTGCAATGGCGATGGCCAGGGTGAACCAGCGCCAGCGAATCGCCAGTTTCAATATCGGCGCATGCAGCCAGTGCAGAAAGCGGTTCACCGGATTTTTGGCCTCGGGCATGATCTTGCCGCGAATGAAGAAGCCCATCAGTACCGGCACCAGCGTTACCGCCAGTATCGCTGAGGCGGCCATGGCGTAGGTCTTGGTGAAGGCGAGTGGGGCAAACAGCCGCCCCTCCTGCGCCTGCAATGTAAATACCGGCAGGAAGGAGACGGTGATGATCAGCAGCGAGAAGAAGAGCGCCGGCCCCACCTCGCGTGAGGCATCACCAATCGCCTTCCATCGCTCCGAGGATGTCAGCTCCCCCCCTTTGCGATCACCTGCATGTTCCAGGTGTTTGTGGGCATTCTCGATCATTACGATGGCCCCATCCACCATTGCACCGATGGCGATGGCGATGCCGCCCAGGGACATGATGTTGGCGTTGATGCCCTGCCATTTCATCACGATGAAGGCCATCAGAATGCCGATTGGCAGGGTCAGAATGGCCACCAGGGCAGAGCGGGCGTGCAGCAGAAAGAGGATGCAGATGAGGCTGACCACAATCGACTCTTCGACCAGTTTCTCGACCAGGTTGTCTACGGCGCGTTCGATCAGGTCGCCCCGGTCGTAGACCGGCACGATCTCAACCCCTTCGGGCAGTCCTTTCTGCAGCTCATGCAGCTTTTCGCGCACCCGCTCGATGGTTGCCATGGCATTCTCGCCGTAGCGCATGATGACCACGCCACCGGCCACCTCGCCTTCACCGTTCAGCTCGGCGGCACCCCGGCGCAATTCAGGCCCCAGATGGATGTTGGCAACATCCTTCAGACGGATCGGCGTGCCGTTCTCATCAACGCCGACCGGGATCACCTCCAGGTCGTTGATGGACTGGATGTAGCCAAGCCCGCGCACCATATATTCGGTCTCGGCCATCTCCACCAGTTTGCCGCCGACATCGTTGTTGGAGCGTTGAATCGCCCGCTTTACCTTGGATAGCGGGATGTTGTAGGCGAGCAGTGAGTTGGGATCGACCTCCACCTGATACTGCTTGACATGGCCGCCGATGGAGGCGACCTCGGAGATCCCCTCCACCGTCTGTAGCGGGTAGCGCAGGTACCAGTCCTGCATCGAGCGCAGCTGTGCCAGATCGTGTTTGCCGGTTCTGTCCACCAGTGCGTATTCGTAGACCCAGCCGACACCGGTGGCATCTGGCCCCAATGAGGGGGAGAGGCCGCTGGGCAGGCGGGAGCTGACGTAGTTCAGGTACTCCAGCACCCGTGAGCGTGCCCAGTACATATCGGTGCCATCTTCGAAGATGATGTAGACGAAGGAGAAACCGAAGAAGCTGTAGCCCCGCACTACCTTGCTCTTGGGTACCGCCAGCATGGCCGTGGTGAGGGGGTAGGTGACCTGATCCTCCACCACCTGGGGTGACTGCCCGGGGTATTCGGTGAAGACAATTACCTGTACGTCCGAGAGGTCAGGGATGGCGTCCAGCGGGGTGTTTTTTACCGCCCACAGACCAGCCGCCAGGATGATGAAGGTGGCGATGAGAACCTGGAACTTCTCCCGCAGAGAGGCATTTATGATGGCCTGGATCATGGGTTGCCCTCCATATCCATATCATCCATGTTCATATCATCATCCATCGACATATCCATGTCATCCATCGACATATCCTCCATATCCATGGCTGGGGTATCGGCCGCTTCGGCCTGCATGGCGGCCATCATCTTGGCCGTGGCCTCGCGCAGTTTGGATTCGGAGTCGATCAGGAACTGGCTGGAGGTGACCACCTCTTCACCCGCCTCAATGCCCTCCAGGATCTGGGTATACCCCTCGGCACTCACACCCAACGTCACCATTCGTGGCTCAAACTTGCCCGGCTCACGCACCACGAAAAGCTGCTCATGGGTGCCGGATCGGACAATTGCCTCAGAGGGAACCACTATTGCATCAGGCTGCTCATCAACATGCAGTACCACATTGGCAAACATACCGGGTTTTAGTGCCAGGCCGGGGTTATCAAACTCCAGTCGCACTCGCACGGTGCGGCTCCTCTTCTGCATGGTGGGGTGTATGAAGGTGATCTTTCCGTGGAAAACACGCCCTGGTACGGCGCGCACTGTCATCTCTGCGCGGTCACCTATATTCATCCAGGGGAGATCATCTTCGTAGATATCGACATTGACCCAGATGCGGCTCAGATCGGCGATCAGGTAGAGCTCATCCTTTGGTGTGATGTATTGCCCCTCGCGTGTTCCAATGTGCATGATGCGGCCGGCAAAGGGGGAGTGGATATGCAGCTGTTTTTTGATCTTGCGGCTCTTCTCCAGCTCCTTGATCTGATGGGCGGGTACATCAAACAGCTCCAGCCGCTCACGGGAGCTGCGCAGCAGGCTTCTGGTCGATTTTTTCATCCGCCCCGCTGTGCTGTTGCGCACTGCCTCCCAGTTTTCCAGTGCCACCAGATACTCTCGCTGGGCAGCTACCAGATCGGGCGAGTAGAGCGCCAGCAGAATGGTGTCTTTATTGACCCGTACGCCTGTCTCATCCACCCTTAGCTGTTCAATCCAGCCTGCTGTCTTGGGATGCAGGCGAGCCAGTCGCTCCTCATTGAAATCAACCTGGCCCAAGGCATTTAGATGGCGAGCCAAGCTGCGCCGTTCTGCCCTGGCGGTGCGTACGCCAATGTTTTGAACCGTGACGGGGTCGATCTTTACTGTACCGGCCGGTTCATCACTGTCGCCACCATCATCGGCATAGACGGGAAGGTAATCCATGCCCATCTCATCCTTGGCAAATACGGGAGAGGTGATGGCAGGGTTCATTGGATTGCGCCAGAACAGCACTTCACGCTCTTTTGGTTTCTCCTCATCAGCATAGACCGGGATGTAATCCATGCCCATCGAATCCTTGGTGAAAACAGGTGAGGTGATGGCAGGGTTCATCGGGTTGCGCCAGAACAGCACCTTGCGCTCACCGGAGTCATCTTCTGTAGCGGTGGCTGGTGTGCCAGCTGGCTGCTGCGTGGCGTACCAATAGCCGCCGCCCGCTCCTGCCGCCAGCATCACTATTGCGATAAAAAACTTACTCATGGATGTTCTCCTCGCCTACGGCGGCGGCCAGTTGAGCCAGTGCCTGATTGGCTGCGCTCAGCGCCTTCCAGTAGTCGGATTCATAGTTATAGAGCTTTGTCTGGCTGCGTACCAGATTGAGAAAATCGACCTTTCCCACCTGATAACCGGCCAGCATGGAGTCAACCGTCTGGCGGGCCTGGGGGATGATCTGCTTCTCAAAGAGCGCCGCCTGGTTGGCGCTGTTACGGAAATCTGTGATGGCGCGATTGACTTCAGAGGCCACTGCATTGCGGCGGTCATCCAGGCTGTACTTCTGCCGTAACCACTCAGCGGTGCGTTGATCCATTGCCCGATCCTGCTTGGTGTCGGTGAAGATCGGCAGGTTCATGCTGAACTGGATGGTGGCAAAATCACTGCGGCTGCTGCCATCAGGGTTGCTGCCATCGCGCAGGCCATAGACTGCGCCCAGTTTGAAATCAGGGTAGTAATCTTTTTTTGCCAGATTGATCCGGGTGCGCGCCGCCTGTGTGCGGTGCCCCTGCGCCTGCAGGTAGGGTCGGGCAGACTGGGCGCGCTGATGCAGCTCGGTGGCTGCAGCCAGCTCCGGCAGTTGCTCATCTGCTGTGGCGGGTAGCTGCACGGGTTGTGATGCAGGCCGGTCCAGCAGTGCGTTCAGTCGAGCCACTTCACTCTCCCGCAGCCGCTGCAGCTGAATGTCGCGATCATCCAGCTGGGAGAGTTCAAGCTGCGCCAGCAGTACATCCTGCTGTAGCCCCTGGCCGACCTCATAGCGGGTCTCGGCAACGGTGACAAATTGATTCAGTATCTCCCGGTTGCGATCATTGATCTCCAGCGCCCGATCCAGGAAGAAGAGATTCCACCACACGATCTTTGTATCGCGCTTCAGTTGCAGGCGGCGCTCAGCCACATCTGACAGGGCTGCCTGAGCCTCCTGGGTGGCGGCCTCTCCCCGCAGTGCAAGTTTGCCGGGGTAGGGCAGCATCTGCGAGATGCCCATCTGTAGCTGGGTCATCCCCTCCTGGGTGAAGGAGGGGTTATCCAGTGGAAGGTTCACCAGATTTACCATCAGGCGGGGGTCTGGCAGGGTTTCGACCTGCGAAGGGATTGCCGCCAGGGCATCGGCCCGTGCCTGGATTGCAACCAGACTGGGGTTGGATGCCAGGGCAGTGGATACAGCATCCTTCAGTGTAAGGCTCTCCGCCTTAACGACAGCGCTGTCGAGCAGCAGCACACCGCCAAGCAGCAGTGGTGCCAGCGCTATTTTTAATCTGAAATCCATGAAAATTGCCTCTCGGTGATCCCGGCAATTGATAAGACCCGGGATATAAGCGGGTGTGTGAACACCCAGTTACGATCATCTGCAAAGCGCAGCCGGGGCAGCACTTATTGCAAATACGGCGCAGCAGGCCGTTTAGCCGAGAGAGGTTCGGGGAGGTCTTGGCTCGGTGGGCAGTGAAATGCCGGCCCAGGAGAGCTGATACGCAGGAGTAGAGAGGGTGATTGTTATCTTCGATACGGAGATGGCGTTCGGGAACAGCGTTGTGCTACAGGCCGACATGGGGCAGGCGGCCATTGTGCAGGCCTCATCTGAGGTGCAGCACCCTTCCATTTTCATTGAGGCCGACAGCGCAGCTTCATCATCCATGCTCTGATGCATGGCATCGTGGTTCATCTTGTGATCTTGCATGGCCGGGACTGCGGCATCGCCCGGACTGTGGTTCATTGCCGTCATGGCATAGGCACCCACTGTCGGCTGAAGCACCATGACGGCGATCAGCAGTAATCTCAGCAGGAGTAGTCTGTTTCCTTCCATGCTTTCAAAGATATGCCAGTTAAGGTGTTTGTGCAAGAGGTAAAAAATAAAAAATCACCCATGAAGGCGGTGAGAGGGAAGCAGGCAAAGACCGGACTCTTTTGGCCCGCTCCCTCGCTACAATCCACCTAAGTCCGACAGGTTCCTAGAAATCCACCTGTGTTCTGAGTGCGAATATATCCGGGTCATCATTCGGGGTGGGGTAGGCGTCGCTATCCGTATCCACGATGATATAGTTGGCCATCAGGCGAAAATAGGGGGTGGGGTACCAGTTCAGGGCAAAGGTCCAGTTCTTCATCTCGCCGCCTGTTATGTCGCCGTCATTCAAGTCGAGGTTGCTATAGCGCATGGCGACCTCCCATGCCCCGGATCCGCCACCTTTCAGCGAGAAGCGGTTCTTGGGTATTATGCGACCAAACTTGCCATATTTTCCAAGGTAGTTTAACGACTCTCCAGTAAGGAAATAGGAGATCTGGCCATAGTAGCCGTCGAAGGTTGGGTCAGATGCGTTGCTCCTGCTCACGTCTGTTACGACATACTCTCCCTGTAGTGAGAGCGGGCCGGAGACCCAGGCTGACTCCAGGCCAAGCAGCGTATAGTCGTCAACATTGTACATTTTGTCGGTTTTGACGGAATATGCCGTTGCCTGGTGTGTCTCGGCCTTCGACTTGAATGTTACAGGGTCGGAGTCGGAACCGGGTACACGGTAACTGCCCGCGATGCCGAAATGCAGTACATTGCGCTCCTTTATGATTGGGGCGTAGGTTGCTCTTGCGGTTACAGAGTAACTCTCATCGCTATCGCCCGAGTAGCCGACATCTTCACCGTACAGGCCGCCCATAAAAGTCCAGCCCTTTCCGTATGTCGATACGCCCAGCCCGATGCCATATCCGGGTGAAAATGCGGTTAGGGAGGCCCGCTCAAGAAAGGTGGTAAAGCGGGAGCTGGTCTGATATTCGAGACCGAACGGCTGTTTGGTCTGCCCCATGATGATCTTTACATAATCAATGCCTGTATAGGCTATGTAGGCGCTTTTGATCTTGGAGTCATAGCTGGCCGGAGTGTCGCCGGACTTGCCGATAAATTCATTTTGAAACTTGTATGACCAGTCCTTGCCCAATTTGCCTTTGACGAACAGCCGCGCACTGCGAATCTCTGTGCCATCCGGGTGATCAGTCTTGTCGTCATCAAAAAAGGTGGCGTCAAACTTTACCCGTCCCCCGATCTGCATGGAGTATTCACCATCGGCAGATTCGATCTTCGGTCCAGGGTGAAAAGAGACCTTGGCTCCCTCCATTTCAGCGGGGGCACTCTTGGCCTCCTTCTGCTGAGCTGCCATCTGTTTCTGAAGTACAAGCAACTGCTGTTGCAGTTTGTTCATCTGAGCCTGCATCTCCTCAATGCTTATCGGCTGATTGCCAGCGCCTGCACTGGATGCGGTGGACCACAGCAGTGCCGACAACCCCAGGGATGGGTAAATATTTTTCATTGTTCACTCACTTTTATTAGGATTAGGAAAAAGTCCAAGCGCCGCAGTTTAAGCCAGAAAGCTTCAGGTGCGCAACATCATTAGTGGCTTGACAGGCCGTCCGTTCCAGCGAGTCTATCTGTTATTCAAAGGGGCAGTTGGATGCGGTTCAAATATTCAGTGCTGTTGTGTTTTTGCAACACTGCTGCTGAATGTGGTTTTTTTGTAAAAAAGCGGTTGTTGATCCCTGTTTTTTGATATAGACTTCGCCTGTCTGAATGTATATCTGACAACGACTTCCGTAGTTTTGTGAATAAAAATGTTAGCTGAACCAGAATTTGAGGAGACAAACTCTAATGTTACCTAAACAACCCAAAGGGCTGTTGAGCCTTTCAATCGCCGCTGCTCTTTCCTTGTCAGGGTTTGCAGTGTCAACCACAACCGCACAGGCAGATGCCTTTACCAAGGCCCTCACCGGCGGCAAGGTCAAGATGGATGTGCGCTTGCGTTATGAGGATGTAGAGGATGATTCTACCGCCAAAGATGCAGACCTCCTCACCGTCCGCACCCGTCTGGGCTACCAGACCGGCAGCATCTCAGGATTTGACGCCTACGTTGAGATGGAAAACACCACCGCCATTGGCGACGACAATGACGCTAACACAGGTAACGCAGGTTGGGGTAATGGTAACGGCACCTACTCCGTGATTGCTGATCCAGAGGGTACCGAGCTGAACCGTTACTGGCTGGGCTATAACGGCCTCGCCGACACCGTAGTCCGGGTGGGTCGGCAGCGCATCAAACTCGACAACGACCGCTTTATCGGCAACGTTGGCTGGCGTCAGAATGAGCAGACCTATGACTCATTTACTCTGACCAACAAATCCCTTCAGGACACCACGATCTTCTACGCCTACCTTACTGAGGTGAATAACATCCTTGGGTCAAATGACGACATGGAGTCACACCTGGTCAACGTAGGTTACAATGGCCTTGGCTTTGGCAAGCTCGTAGGTTACGGCTATTTCCTTGACTACGATAAGGAGTCAGGAAAAGAGGTAACACACTCCTCACGGACATTAGGCCTGCGTTTCAAGGGCGCCACAGATATGGGTGGTGCCAAACTGCTCTATACTGCTGAGTACGCCCAGCAGGACGACTATAAAGATGGCAGCAACAACATCGACTATGATTACGGCTTGCTCAAGCTTGGCGTTAAAGTCTCCGGTTTCACCATCATGGCAGGCTACGAGCAGTTGGAAGGTGATGATAATGTAACAGGCTATACGGGTGCATTTCAGACCCCTCTGGCTACCTTGCATGGTCAAAACGGTTGGGCTGATATGTTCCTGACAACGCCAGCTGGCGGCCTTGAAGATCGCTCCATCGCTATCAGCACCAAGGTTGCTGGTATCAAGCTGAAGGCAGTCTATCATGACTACGAAGCTGAAAGTGGCAGCGTAAACTATGGCGACGAGTGGAACCTCGTAGCAGTGAAGAAGTTTGGCAAGAACTACACTGTGCTGGCCAAGTATGCAGCCTTCGATATAGACAACGACTGGAAGACTACTGCAAGGGATGACAAAGACAAGCTCTGGCTCCAGGCCGGGTTTAAGTTCTAAGCAACTGCTTGAAACTTGAGTTGTAAAACGGGGCCTTCGGGCTCCGTTTTGCTATCTGCATCAGGCATGGGTTGCGGAGCACCCCCGGAATCGCTATTGAGGCATGAGATATAGCCAGGATAGGATGATGCCCTTATAATGCGCCAACACAAAATACATAAATCACCCAGTGGTGATGAATTTAGTTTTCCTTTGGCCTTGCCGGCTGAACTAGATTGAGGAGATAAACAGTGATGTTACCCAAGCAACCAAAAGGGCTGTTGAGCCTTTCAATTGCCGCCGCGCTTTCCCTCTCTGGATTTGCGCTGTCCACCACGCCTGCCAGCGCAGATGCGTTTACCGATGCCCTCACCGGCGGCAAGGTCAAGATGGATGTGCGTTTGCGCTACGAAGATGTGGAAGATGATACTGTTGGCAGAAGGGATGCAGACCTCCTTACCGTCCGCACCCGTCTTGGCTATCAGACCGGCAGCTTCAGTGATTTTGATGCCTTCGTCGAGATGGAGAACATCACAGCCATTGGCGATGACAATGATGCCAATACGGGCAGTGGCGCTAATAACTGGGGCAATGGCAACGGCACCTACGCCACCATCGCTGATCCCGAGGGAACCGAACTGAACCGTTACTGGCTGGGCTACAATGGCTTTGCTGACACCGTAGTCCGGGTTGGCCGGCAGCGCATCAAGCTCGATAATGACCGTTTCATCGGCAACGTCGGCTGGCGCCAGAATGAGCAAACCTACGATTCATTCACCCTGACCAATAACTCGCTCTCCTGTACCACATTCTTCTATGCCTACCTCTCTGAGGTCAACGGGATTGTCGGGCAGAATGATGACATGGACTCACACCTGATAAACGTTAGCTATAGCGGCCTGGAGTTCGGCAAGCTCGTCGGCTACGGATATTTCCTTGATTATGATGAGGAGTCAGGCAAGGAGGCAAACTCCCAGCGGACGCTGGGCCTGCGCTTCAAAGGTGCTGCTGATATGAGCAAAGATGTTGAGCTGCTCTTTATGGCCGAGTACGCTCAACAGGATGATTACAAAGATGGTGCAGACGGCTCTGCCAGGTTTACTCATACACTGGACGGAACAAGTTCCGACATCGATTATGACTATAAACTGCTAAAGCTTGGTGTGAGAGTCGCCGGCATCAAGGCTGTGCTGGGTTACGAAGCGCTGGAAGGCGACCGCAATGGCGCGTTTCAAACCCCTCTGGCTACACTGCATGGCCAGAATGGTTGGGCTGATATGTTTCTTACCACACCGGATCATGGTCTTGAAGATCGCTCCATTACCCTCAGCACCAAGATTGGTGGCGTAAACTTGAAGGCTGCATATCATGACTACGAAGCCGAGAGTGGCGGTCGCGCCACCGGCAGTGACTATGGTGATGAGTGGAATTTTGTAGCGAAAAAGAAGTTTGGCAAGCACTATACCGTGCTGGCCAAGTACGCGAGCTATAGTGCGGATGACTATAGAGAGGACACGGACAAGCTCTGGCTCCAGGCCGGGTTCAAGTTCTAAGCAAAAGATTAAAACCCAAGCTGTAAAAAACGGAGCCTTCTGGCTCCGTTTTTTTATCTGCACCTCACAAAAGAGAATGCAGCCCTATATTGATGGCTGCTCTAAAGCAGCTTGACCAGCGTGGCAACAGCAGCAACCGCAACCATGACCATGCCTCCGAGATGAGTGGCCATCTCCATCGCCTTTATCTCATGCCTGAGTGAAACTCCAGCTCTTTGTTATATCGCGCTGTAGCAGCGTTATATCCTGCTTTGTTGCCAGACGATCCTCTACAAGCTCAGCCATTGTCTGGGCCTGAACCTCCATCTGCTGCTCAGGCGCGCTGACCCCTTATAGTAAAAGCGGGCGTATCAAATGTTATTGCGTGGGACATAAAACCTGCTTTTTCACCGTTTTAGCATACAAAAACCGGGTCTAGGAGCCTGTCGGACTTAGGATGAACTGGCTGCGGAAGTGGGAGAGCGGCTCAAATATTCCCGGTTTTTCGTTGCGTAGGCCCACTATGCGCCTCAAAACCGGGAATATTTGCGCTCACTCTCCCACTCCCTCGCTGCAATCCACCTAAGTCCGACAGGCTCCTAGCCTCATATTGAGCGGAGCATCATGCTCCTTCCCCCTTTAAGGGGGAAGGTTGGGATGGGGGTAAATG
>WFXD01000067.1 GCA_015490795.1 Gammaproteobacteria bacterium | reverse complement strand
TGCCCAAGGTTGAGGTCGATCTCTGTACCGCCTGCGGCGACTGTGTTGAAGCCTGTCCACGCGACCTGTTTGAGATATTGCCGCTTAACGAAAAACTCTACGTTCAATGCAACAACCCCTTAGCTGGTGATGATGCGGTGGCGCTGTGTACCGTAGCTTGTGATGCCTGTGGCCGCTGCGCCCAGGATGCCGAGCCGGGCGTAGTCGTCATGGAGAACAATCTGCCAGTCGTGCATTTTGATCTCGGTAATGCAAAGCCAAAAGCCACCTTCCGCTGCCCGACCGGGGCGATAAAGTGGCTGGAGGGTAACCAGTTCGAAGAACATAGCCAAGAGAAGAGCCAGAAACGACATGCCTAGTAACAATACCATGGCCATCCGCCTGTACCGGCGCTTATTTGTTTCTTCCAAAAAAGCAGCAAAGGAAGATGGGATAGAGACCGTTCTGGATGGAAATACCGCCGTTGCCGTAACCGAGGCAGCCATCTCCGAAGCCGCAGCCCTGGGCAGCACCTTTCCAGGGAGCGGCGCCAACCAGGCGTGGCGATCCGAGCAGGAACAGCGCGATAGCAACACCTTTGGCGGGCGGATCAGCTCCTGCGAGGCGGATGGGCCGCGTGGCGCACTCGCTGCCGCAATGGGGCTTGCCATGTCGGGTGGGCGGGCCACGGCCTTTATCTCCGGACAGGATGCCGCTGCGGTTCAGGATCAGCTGCGCACCGCCGCCAATCGCCACCTTCCACTGGTTTTGCATCTTGAAAACAGTGCCGTCTCGGGCCAGGGTCCTGCATTGGGCACAGGGCATGAGGCGATCCATCTGTGTGCCGATTCCGGTGCCTTCACGCTGGTCGCCTCCACCGTACAAGAGGCGGTGGATTTCACCCTGATTGCCCGCCGCGTCGCTGAGCATGCGCTGGTGCCGGGCGTGGTGGCGATGGATGGGGAGCAGACTGCCCGCTCGCTGCAAAATGTCAGGCTGCCGTCACAGGAGCTGGCAGAGCGCTTCATCGGCACACCCGATGCAACCATCCCGACCCCCACGGATGCACAAAAGATGCTGTTTGGTGACAGCCGTCGCCAGGTGCCAAACTGGCATGACCTGGATAATCCGGTTATGCATGGGGCGCTACAGGGCGCAGAGGTCTATGCCCTGGGCGCAATTGGGCAGAGTGCCTTTTTTGAGCAGCATCTGGGTGCCATCCTGCAACAGGCAATTACAGATTTTGCAGCGCAGACAGGCAGGGACTACTCCCCTGTAACCGATTTCGAACTGGGCACGGATATTACGGAGTGGCCCCGCTACTCAGCGGATGATGCAAAACTGGTGCTGGTGGCACAGGGTTCGGCCATTGAGACAGCAAAGGCCGTTGCGGCGCATATTCTGTCGGAGACAAAGCAGCGGGTCGGAGTGGTTGGCATCCATGCCGTACGTCCGTTTCCTGTCGCCGAGATTGCCAACCGGTTGCGTGGCCGCGCAAATGTGGTGGTTCTGGAGCGTGTTGAAACCCCGCTGGCGGGGGATGCGCCACTGACCCGCGAGATACGCGCCGCCCTTGACCAGGCACAAGAGAACAGCCGCTATGGCGAACAGACCCACCCTGGCATCCCCGCAATGGATGAAAAGGCGCGGCCCAGGCTGCGCACCGTCATCTATGGTGTGGGAGGCCAGCCGATAAGAGGCGCGGATCTGATTGCACTGTGCCGGGATCTGGATCAACTTAATGGTTCGCGCCACTACCTGGGTGTCGATCTTGCGCAGCGATCAACCAGCTACCCGAAACGCCAGGTGCTGCTGGATAGTCTGAGCCGTGCCTACCCCGAGGTTGCCAAACAGGGGCTGCGTTCGACAGCGGCGGCACCGGATCTGCGCCCTGAAAATGCGCTGACCATTGCGGTGCACCGCATGACGGGCCAGGGTGGAGAGGGGCTGGTCGATGAGGCGGGAAGCTACCTGCACCGGTTGGTTGGTGGCGAGCTTCGCAGCCGCACCGGCCTGAGCTGGGAGCGCTGGGGCGCCTGCTGCACCGATCTTATAACGCATGCCGGGAGCGGGCTGCAGGAGTGCGGCGATGATATCACCGTTGACTTCTCCATTCTGGCGGCCAAGCGCCCCAATCCGCTGTTCAGGCCACATGCGCAGCTGCGGGATGGTGGCGCCTTGATGATATTGGCGGCAGGCACTGACAAGGCGGTCTGGCAAGGCCTGTCAGCGGATACGCGCGCAGCAGTCAAACAGAAGGGCTTGACCCTCTATGCCGTTATGCCGCGCGGCAAAGATGCCAAAATCCCTGGCGTCCCGGCGGCCGACCTCTCCCGTGAACATCTGCTGGGCGCCCTCTTCAAGGCGCTGCTGGATGCCGAGGCGGTCGATGTCAAGGCGCGCCGTCTTATCCCCGCCCGCGAAGAGGCGCTGGATAACCTCTCCAGTGAGACGGGCAATGCACTGCTGGCAGCCTTTCAGACCGGCATGGCGGCAGTCAGAAAGATCGACTATGCCGCACTGGGCGAACCTGCTCGCACAGTAGCCAAAACAGATTCAACCCCCATTGCGGTGCGTCAGCTCAAGAGTAAAAACGAGCGCCACGACAGCCTGCCCAGATTCTGGGATCAGGTCGGCATCCTCTACCGTAACGGTGAGGCAGACGCACAGACCGCCGACCCCTATATCACCGCCGGCACCCTGCCGCCGCTGACCTCCACCTTTCGTGACCTGAGCGACACCCGCCGCATGTTACCGGCATTCGACCCAACAGAGTGCACGGGTTGCGGCAGATGCTGGAGCAGCTGTCCGGAAGGCGCCATCGGCGCGGTCGCAGTGACTCCGGGTGCGCTGATTGATGCCGGCATCAAGATAGCCGGTGGCGATGCCCTGCGCCCGTCCGCATCAAAGATTGCCGGGCGGATCTGCAGCCAGGTGCGTACCGGCAAGGCCAAAAGCGGTGCGGCAAGCGAGTTGCTGGAAGAGGCGTATGCCTGGCTGTCGGAGAAGATGCCGCTGCCGGAGGATCGTAAACAGGCGATGGATGAGGCCTTCAAGGCGATCAACACCAGAATCGGCCCTCTCCCCGTTGCCGTTACCGCCCCGCTCTTCAATGACCTTGAAGCAGAGAAAAAGGATAGCGGCGCGCTGCTGGCGCTGGCGATAAACCCCAATACCTGCAAAAACTGCGGCATCTGTGTCACCGTTTGCGAGCCAGGCGCCATGACGGCAGAGAAGCAGGATGAGACCCGCCTGCAACAGGCTCGCGGGATTTGGGATATTTGGGGTGCCACCCCCGATACCCCCTCAGAGATCATTGAGAAGGTCAGTGACAATCCGGATGTTGGCGCAATGGCTGCGGTCATGCTGTCACGCTACTGCGCCATGGCGGTGGCAGGCGGTGATGGCGCTGAGTCCGGGTCGGGCGAGAAGATCGCCATCCGCATGGCGCTGGCTGCAACGGAGTATCATCAGCAGCCCCTGCTGCACAGCTTCACCAAAGATGTTGCAGAGACCCTGAAACAGCTGAAGGATCAGATCCGTGAAGAGGTCGCATCAGCGCTGCCGGTGGACAACCTGGATGCCCTGACCGCTGGTCTGGATCAGCTCAAGAGCGGAATCATCGACGTGGGTGAGTTGACGAGCCATATTGAGACCTCGGTTGAAGAGGGCAATGTCAACGCAGTGCGTCTGCGCCGTCTGGTTGAACTGGCCAAGGCGCTGGGCGAACTGCATTGGCGACTGACGGAAGGCGAGACCGGGCTGGGGCGCTCCCGCTTTGGTCTGGCGATTGCGCCAGGCACGGTTGCCGCCTGGGCGGGCGTCTTCCCCAACAACCCATTCCAGGTGCCTGTTGCAGTGGATGCCACTGGCGATACCGCACAGATGGCGGCCGGTCTGCTGGAGGGGCAGTTGCGCGAGGCAACAGAGGCGCAGCGCCTGCTTCGCAGTGCGAAACTGGAGCTTGATCAGCCCACCGGCATTCAACAGTTGCGCGATGAGTTGGATGGATTGAGCTGGCAGGATCTGAATGATCAGGAGCGCGCACTCTGCCCACCGCTGTTATTGGTTGGCAACGATGAGGCACTGGCCGGCCGTGGTTTTTCACAGGTGGCCCGGTTGTTGAAATCCAGGCTGCCGATAAAGATTCTGCTGCTTGCCGACCTGGGTCTTGGCCTGGATAGCGGTGATCTGACGGATGCTGCGGTGGCATCGGCGCGTGATCCCAAGGCGGATCTGGGGTTGATGGCAATGGCGCAGCGTGTGGCCTATGTGGCTCAGAGCTCTGTCGCGGCAGCGGATCATCTGCGCCAAAGCGTGCGAGAGGCCCTTAAATACAAGGGGCCAGCGCTGATCCACCTGCATGTTCCCAGCCCGGGGCGGCACGGTTTCTCCGTAAACCAGACCCTGCAACAGGCGGAGCTTGCGCTGAATAGCCGCGCCTTTCCACTGTTTAGATACAACCCGGTCGCTGAAGGTGTGTTTGGCTCCCGCATTACGCTGGAGGGCAACCCAGAGCTGAATGCCCCCTGGCTTACCAACGAGGATGGCACACCGTTTACCCCCGTAGAGTGGGCATTGAGTGAACGCCGTTTTGCCGGTCGCTTTGTTCCGATCACCAGCGAAGACCCGGCGCCAACAGCGCTGGATCTCTGGCTGGACCTGGAGGGTGATGCACGCCAGGGGAAGACACCGTTTATTCAGCTGCCACAAGAGAGTGGCGAGACGCAGCGCATCCGCGTTGATGCCGAACTGGCCGCTGAGATTGCCGAACGCGCTCAAACCTGGCGCACCCTGCAGGAGCTGGCAGGCATAGAGACACCCTTTGCAGCGGCCATCATCCAGGCGACAGAAGAGCGTCTGACAAAAGAGCATGAGGCGGCACTGGCGGCAGTGAAGAGTGAGTACCAGCAGCAGAGCAGTGCGCAGCAGAGTGGCGCGCAGGCAGAGGCATCCGCCCATGTGCGCGAGCAACTGCTGAAGCTGGCAGGTTATTGAGATGAGGAAGGGCTGTTAGCGTGTGGCCAGGCTATACCCCGCTGCTGACAGCACAAGCAAACTTACCGATAAATTGAGTAAAAGCCTATGAACTTACATGAATATCAAGCCAAGAGCCTCTTCGCAGAGTATGGCATCCCCATCCCCGCAGGGCAGATGATTGACTCAGTGAACGACGCCGAATCTGCTGCCAATGCCATCGGCGGTGATGCCTGGGTGGTCAAGGCTCAGATACATGCTGGCGGGCGAGGCAAGGCCGGTGGTGTAAAGCTGGTCAAGAGCATCGATGAGCTGAAGTCAGAGACCGACCGCATGCTGGGAAGCACTCTGGCCACCTTCCAGACCCACGGGCGGGCGCTGCCGGTCAGTCAGGTGCTGATTGAGCAGACGCTTGACATCAAACGTGAACTCTATCTGAGTGCCGTGGTTGACCGCGCAACCGAGCGGGTTGTCTTCATGGCCTCTGCATCGGGCGGCATGGATATTGAGGAGGTTGCCGAGGCAACGCCGGAAAAGATCGTCACCGTCTGTGCTGACCCGGCCGCAGGCCTGCAACCCTACCAGTGTCGCCAGGCTGCCTTCCGCATGGGGTTGGAGGGCAAGCAGGTTGGTGCGTTGACCCGAATCATGCTGGGCCTCTATAAGTTGTTCGATGATCAGGATATGAGCCTGGTTGAGATCAACCCGCTGATCGTGACCGGCGACGGTGATCTGCTGGCACTGGACGGCAAGATCAATATTGATGACAACGCCCTCTATCGCCGCCCGGCACTGCTGGAGATGCGTGACACCTCCCAGGAGGATGCGCAGGAGTGTGAGGCGCAGAAGCATGACCTCAACTACATCACCCTGGACGGCAATATCGGCTGCATGGTGAACGGCGCAGGTCTGGCGATGGCGACCATGGATCTGATCAAGCTGCATGGTGGCGACCCGGCCAACTTTCTGGATGTGGGCGGTGGCACCACGGCCGAGCGTGTAGCTGCTGCATTCAAGTTGATTCTGAGCGATTCAAAGGTGGAGGCGATTCTGGTCAACATCTTCGGCGGCATCGTTCGTTGTGATCTGATTGCTGAAGGGATCATCGCGGCAGTCAAAGAGGTTGGCATCTCAATCCCGGTCGTCGTGAGGCTGGAGGGCACCAATGCGCCACAGGGGCGGGAGCTGCTGAATCAGAGCGGCCTCAACCTGATCTCTGCCGAAGGGTTGACCGATGCGGCCAAGAAGGTTGTCGCATCTATCGCCTGACCGGTAGCGTACTGCCAACGCCGGTTGTGGAGAGGTCACTGAAGACTCTATTTTCCGGTTTTACCGTGGTATTGCTGGGAGCGGCGCTGAGCGGATGCTCGGGAGAGCCAACCGAGGCCGATCTGAAAAGGGCGCTGCAAGCCGAGATGGAGCGCACCAACGAGCTGGCACAGAGCATGTTGGGTGAGGAGGTGGGCGCTACAGTTGCAATAACCATCCATGCTATCGAAAAGCTCAACTGCGGGCAGAGCGAAGTGGATGGCGAACAGGGGTATCGTTGCCGGGTGGAGATGGATATAACCTATCCCCCCGCCAAGCGCCAGAAGCGCAGGGCCAGCATACGAATGGTGAAAGAAGATAACGGTTGGACGGTTGTTAAGCGCTTTTGATCGTCTGATAGCAGCTTTAGCTAAATGCTGATACAGGAACATTAAAATGAGTATTTTAATCAATAAAGAGACCAAGGTCGTCGTCCAGGGTTACACTGGAAAGCAGGGTACCTTTCATGCCGAGCAGGCCATTGCGTACGGCACCAACATTATTGGTGGCGTGACCCCGGGCAAGGGTGGTCAATCCCATCTGGATCGGCCGGTGTTCAATACCGTGGCCAATGCGGTTGAAGCAACCGGCGCTGACGCCAGCATGATCTATGTGCCCCCCGCCTTTGCTGCCGACGCCATCCTGGAGGCGGCCGATGCCGGTATCAAGGTGATTGTCTGCATCACCGAGGGTATCCCGGTTATGGATATGCTGAAGGTGAAGGCCGCGCTGCGTGGCCACAATAAACCCTATCTGATCGGCCCCAACTGCCCTGGTGTGATCACTCCGGGCGAGTGCAAGATCGGCATCATGCCGGGCGCCATCCATCAGCCGGGCAAGATTGGCGTTGTCTCCCGCTCCGGTACGCTGACCTATGAGGCGGTACGCCAGACCTCCCTGGCTGGCCTGGGTCAGTCCACCTGTGTCGGTATCGGTGGCGACCCCATCCACGGCATGAACTTTATCGACTGCCTGAAGCTGTTCCAGGAGGATGAGCAGACCGAAGGGATCATCATGGTGGGCGAGATCGGTGGCAGCAAAGAGGAGGAGGCCGCTGAGTACATCAAGGCCAATGTCTCCAAGCCGGTTGTCTCCTATATTGCGGGTCTGACTGCGCCCCCAGGGCGTCGTATGGGCCATGCGGGCGCCATCATCTCAGGCGGCAAGGGTACCGCCACCGACAAGATTGCCGCGCTTGAAGCGGCCGGCGTAACAGTCTCCCGCTCACCGGCTGACATGGGTGAACACATGGCCAGACTGATGAATGGCTAATCGCTCTCCTGTAGAGTGGCAACTGACAACCGTTTTAATATGAATCTATTCAGGCGATTAAACAACAGCTTTGATCATGGGGTGTTTCCCCATCATCACAAAGAGCAGACTGAGCAGCTCGCAATCCAGCGCCTCCCTTTTGGCAAGCGCTTTGTGATGCCGCTTGGGCAGCATGTTGGTGCACCGGCCAAACCGATCGTGCAGGCAGGCGATGCGGTAAGGCGTGGCCAGATGATTGCCGAGCCGGGTGGCTTTGTCTCCGTGGCGCTGCACAGCCCCGTCACCGGGCGTGTTACGGGTGTCGGCTCAGAGCGCTATGCCGATGGCACCTTTCAAGAGGCGATCGTGATTGAGGCGGATCAATATGATACCCAGCAGATGGAGGTTCATCCCATCGACTGGGAAGCGCTGTCAATCGAAGAGTTCATCAGCGAGGTACAGAGGGCGGGCATCGTGGGGCTGGGCGGTGCTGCATTTCCGTGCCATGTGAAGTACGCCATCCCGGATGGTAACAGGATCCGTTCCCTGCTGATCAATGGCGCGGAGTGCGAACCCTATCTGACCAATGACCATCGCCAGATGATGGAGCAGACGGAGGAGTTGCTCTATGGCGCGGAGATTGTGCGCCAGAAGCTGGGCGCTGAAGAGATCGTCATCGGCGTCGAGAAGAACAAGCCCGGCGCTATCAGGGCGTTGCAGGATGCGATCAAGCCTGGGCAGCCCGTCCGCGTGATGCCGCTTGAGGTGAAATATCCTCAGGGTGCGGAGAAGATGCTGATCAAATCCGTGTTCGATGTTGAGGTGCCAGCGGGCAAGCTGCCACGTGATGTCGAGGTGGCGGTCAATAACGTCGGTACCATCATTGCCATTGCGGAGTATTTTCAGACCGGCAAACCGCTGATCGAACGCGTGGTTACGGTTTCAGGGCCAGGCGTCTCCTACCCTGCCAACCTGATCGTGCCGCTCGGAACCCCGATACGCGAGGTGCTGGAGTTTGCGGGTGGACTCACAAGCGAGACACGTCAGGTGGTTCTGGGTGGCCCGATGATGGGCGACTCGATTGCCGATCTGGATGCGCCGATGCTCAAAGGCAGTTCAGGTGTATTGGCGCTGACGGAAAAAGAGACCGGGCGTCCGCAGGAGTACAGCTGCATCCGCTGCGGCCGTTGCGTTGAGGCCTGCCCCTATTTTCTGAATCCGGCCCGCTTTGCGCGCCTGGCAAAGTCGCGTATGTATGAAGCGATGGCTGAATCCTATAACGTGATGGATTGTGTAGAGTGCGGCTGCTGCACCTACTCCTGTCCATCAGGCATTCCGATTGTGCAGCATATTCGTACCGCAAAAGATCATCTGCGGTCCATGAAGGGGAAGGTTCAGTGACACAGAAGGATCCAAAACTCCTAATTCAACCGGGGCCGCAACTGCGGCAACAGATGACCACGCCAGTGGTGATGCGTGATGTCTGGTATGCGCTGACACCTGCAACCCTGGCGGGCATCTGGTTCTTTGGTCTGGGCGCCCTTCTGGTGCTGCTGACCTGCATAGCCGGTGCGGTTCTGACCGAATGGTACTTTGCGCCTGAAGAGAAGCGTGGGTATTACATCGGTGATGGCAGCGCCATACTGACGGGCTGGCTGTTGGGACTTACCTTGCCGCCAGCGCTGCCGCTGTGGATGGCTTTTATCGGCGGCGTTGTTGCAGTTGGTATTGGGAAGACCATCTGGGGCGGCATGGGCGCCAACATCTTCAACCCGGCGCTGGTTGGCCGTGCGTTTCTGCTCGCCACCTTCCCGATTGCAATGACCACCTGGACGGCCCCGGGGGATTTTTTCACCCTCTCTTCATCGCTGTTTGCACTGCCTCTGATGCAGAGTACGGTTGATACGGTTACGCAGGCCTCTCCATTAGGTTTAATGAAGTTTGAACAGATTGATACTCCATTTGTTGACCTGCTGTTTGGCAATACATCCGGCTCCTTGGGTGAGACCAGTGGGCTGCTGCTGATCCTTGGCGGCATCTATCTCTGGTGGCGGCGTGATCTTGACTGGCGGATCCCGGTTGGCATTCTGGGCACAGCAATCATCTTTTCATCGATACTCTTCCTGGTCGATGCTGACAAATATCCGGGGCCGATCTTCACCACCTTTGCTGGCGGCATGCTGCTTGGTGCGATCTTTATGGCTACCGATCCGGTTACCTCCCCACTAACCAAGAAAGGGACCTGGATCTTTGCTGTCGGCATTGGGATTCTGGTTGTACTCATTCGCGTCTTTGGTGGCTTTCCAGAGGGGATAATGTACGCCATTTTGCTGATGAATGCGGCAACACCTTTAATAGATTCATACACCCAGCCGCGGGTATTTGGGCGGGAGCTGGATTCAAAATGAGTGAAGAAAAAATAGAGCAGGATACAGGTTCGGAGGAGCCTAGTCCGCACCGACTGATTGGCACGCTTGCAGTTGCTGGTTTGCTCTCCGGGATTATCATCATTGCAATCTATCTGGTTACCTTTGAAACCATCAAAGAGAACAAGGCGCGAGAGTTACGTGAGTCAGTGTTCCGGGTGCTCCCCGATGCAACCAAGATGCAGAAGCTGCTGCTGAAAGAGGGCAAGCTGGTAGTCTCTTATAAGGAAGAGAAGGGCGAAGAACCCATATATGCAGGTTATGATGATAACGACAAATTCGCAGGCTATGCTATCCCGAGCGACGGCCCGGGTTTTGCGGATACCATCAGCGTGCTCTATGGCTATCGTCCGGCGGACCGCAAGGTGATCGGCATGTGGATACTCGCCAGTCGTGAAACACCTGGCCTGGGCGACAAGATCTATAAAGATGCCGCCTTTGTTGCCAATTTTGATGACCTGGCTATTGATCCGCCCATTGTTGCAACAAAGAAGGGGAAATCGAAACCCAACGAAATTGATGCGATCACTGGTGCCACGATCTCCTCTGTAGCGGTGGCAAAGATTATCAATAAGGGTAATGCCTACTGGGTATCCAAACTGCCGGAGCCAGGCAACGAGCCTGCCTATGAAGTGCCGGCGGCCCATACGGCATCGTCCAGGGCTGTGGATACTCAAGCACCGTAGTGGGCACTTTGGAAAATGATCGACTAATCAGAAGCACTAATCATGGCTAAAGAAAAACTGGCATACGATGAATTTATGAAGGGCCTTTGGCGCGAAAACCCCGTTTTCGTGCAGGTATTGGGGCTCTGTCCGCTGCTTGCAGTGACCAACTCGGCCGTCAATGGTTTAGCGATGGGGCTTGCCAGCTTTTTTGTGCTGCTTGGCTCCAGCATCCTGGTTTCGCTCTTGAAAAACTATATTCCCAAGCAGGTGCGTATCTCCTGCTTTATTATCATTATTGCCACCTTTGTTACCGTTGTGGACTACTCACTGGCAGCAGCGATGCCAGTCATCCACAAGGATCTGGGTGCCTTTATCCCGCTGATTGTCTGTAACTGCCTGATCCTGGGGCGCATGGAGGCGTTTGCATCACGCAACACCCTGCGCATGTCGGTCGCTGATGCCTTTGGCATGGGGGCAGGCTTTCTCTTTGCCCTGGTTGCGTTGGGCGCTGTTCGAGAGATCTTTGGCGTTGGCGAGCTTTTCGGCATTACTCTGTTTGGGCCAAATTTTGAACCGTGGGTCATTATGATCTTGCCTCCTGGTGGTTTCATCACGCTGGGTGTCATGCTGCTCTACTTCAATTGGGTTGAGGAGAAGAAGAACAAGATTGACAAGCAGCTGGCTGCAGAAGATGGAGTAAATTGAGATGGGTGATCTGGGTTGGATTTTTATTAGTACACTGCTGATCAATAACTTTGTACTGGCTTATTTTCTTGGACTCTGCCCCTTCCTGGGGGTATCCAATAAACTGGAGGTCTCGTTCCGCCTCGGTTTGGCAACCATCTTTGTGATGGTGGTTACAGCACTTTGCGCCTGGATTTTAAACACCTATGTCTTGATCTATGCCCCTTATCTGCGTCTGATCAGCTTTATTGTTGTGATCGCCAGCGTGGTGCAGCTGATCGAGATGGTGATCAAAAAGCTGAGTCCCACGCTCTTTCGCGCATTGGGCATCTTTCTGCCGCTGATTACCACCAACTGCGCTATTCTCGGGCTTGCCATCTTTGCTACCAATAAAGGCTATGGCCTTTGGGAGGGGCTGGTCTATGCTTTGGGTGCCGGCATGGGCTTTACGCTCGCTATCGTACTCATGGCCGGGATACGCCAAGAGGTTGAGGGGGCTAATGAGATGCCCAGGTTGATTAGGGGTTTTGCATTCAACCTTATTATCTCCGGTATCCTGTCCATGGCCTTTATGGGTTTTGCGGGACTCTTCAGCTCGAGTTAACATCTATGTGGGAATATATTCTTGCAGTCGTTGCTTTGGTGGTGCTCTGTGGAGGCTGGATCGTCTTCCAGATGTGGATCAATAAACAGGATCCCGCCAAACCAAAATTTGAAACCAAGGGATGTGGTTGCCACACCACTAAGTCCAAATGTGTGGAGAACAAGGTTAAAGCAGCAAAATAACCAATGCAGTGGGGTTCTCCAATGCTTGAGTGGAACCAGGCGTTAAGTGTTGGGATAGAGGGCATTGATCTTCAACATCGCTACTTTGTCGATCTCATCGGCCGGCTCTCCGTTGAGCTGGAGGGGGAGGACCCCGCCTACCGGACAAGACTCATCAATGAGCTGGGCAGCTATGCCCAGTTGCACTTTGTATGTGAAGAGAACCTCATGTACAAGCTGGGCTTTCCAGGTCTGGAAAACCACCGTAAAAGCCACCGGGCATTGCTTGAAAAGCTAAATGGGCAGATTGGCCTCTATCTTGTAGATCTGCTTGATGCGGGCGAGATCACGGATAGCCTGGCGAGCTGGCTCGTCCACCATATCTCGACCGAGGATAGGGAGATTGGGGTGTTTGTTAATCAAGTGGAGTTGCAATAGGCCTATCGCGCACTAGGCAAAAAAATCCTGATCATCCGGGCGGTAGTTGTGCATGGCGCCCATGGCATCCAGTGCCGACATCAAAAAGCCGGTAGCGGTTATACGCCCCAGCCCACCCTGTATGCAGTGGATCTCCCCAAATGCGGTACAGCTGTCCCGGCGTGTTTCCGGGTAGTGAAGCAGTGTCGGGACGGGGTCGGCGCAGTGGCTGCCATGGATGGAGTTGGTCGAGTGGTCTCCAGAGACGCCAATGACAATGCTTTTGGAGAGCAGCGGCGCCAGTGCAGCATCAAGTCGCCCAAGAAAATCACGTTTTTCAGTGGGCAGCAGATCATGGGCGCAGATATCAGGTGCCTTGATGTGCAGAAATACCAGGTCATGGTTTTCAAGGGCGGCCTGAGCCGCTGAGACCTTTGCGGTTAGATCGGTATTGGCCAGTGCGGTAAATTCCGGCTGTGTGATAACGGTATACCCGAACAGTCTGCCCAGGCCGCAAACGCTACGCTCGCCGGCGATCAGCGCCGCTTTGAGTTGCAGATGGTTGATAAGGTTTCGGCTTTTGTGAAACATCCCCGCTCCACGGGTGATGATGCCGTTGGCAGGCAGCAACCCCTGCTCCCTGCGCTGCTGGTTGATCGGGTGGTTCTCCAGCCGCCGGTGCGCCTCGGCAATGAAGTTGTTGATGGCGCTGGCGGTTCGAATGGCCGCGCTGTCGTTCGGGTCGTGCGGCCTGCTCGCTATGGCTGCGCCCAGGCTACAGGTCTCGTCCGGGTCTGTGTCCGTCACTGCTGCTGACAGCTCCGCGCCCGATAATTTCAGCACCGCACGGTGTTGTGTGGCGGGCTTAAGGCTTGCGCGGATGCCATCACCGACGGTGATATCCTGCAGAACCCTGGCCAACTGATCTGTCCCTTCGCTGATACGCCCTGCCCGGCGGTCTGTGACGGTGAGCCGGTTGTTGCTGCTTTTAAGGGTTGCAAAATTGCAGCGGATGGCAATATCACCTGGTGCCATGGAGAGACCGATGCCCGCCGCTTCAACCGGGCCGCGTGACAGCCTGGCGGCATCTGTGGGCACCAGCCCCAGCAGGATGCCGGTGCCGGTGTGGGTGGCGACCGGGATTCCAGGTGCCAGTGGGTCAACCAGCCCGCACAGCCCCTCTGTGGTCAGTCTGTCCAGGTGCGGGGTGTGGGCCGCTTCCAGGGGTGTGGCGCCATTGAGTGGTGCGCAGGGCCGGTCGCCCAGGCCATCCAGGATGATCATCAATCCTTTGTAGCGCAGGTTCATACAAATACCTCTTCGGGCGTGCCGGAAAAATCCTTGGAGAGGGCGTCGATTATGGCCCCCATAACGGCGCTTATGGCATCCTCCCGGTTATCGTTGGCGATGATCCTCAGGTTGGCTCGCTCAGCGGCTGCTGTCAGAAAGGTCTGTAGTCGCCAGATGGCGTCAAAGTTATCCAGATAACGTTTGGCGCGGCGGTTGGGGGCCTGCTGCCCACGCCCGGTAAAGCGCTGGCGCAGAAGTTTTTGATCGGCTACACAGAGCATGATGGGGACGACAATGGCATCCTCCTCCTGTGGGATGTTGTCCAGAAACGAGGGGTGCATGTGGACGCCTTCAAGTATCAGTGAAACCCGCTCCTTGAGGGCGCGTTGCAATACGGCTTCGGCAGCCACGGAGAGTAGCTCGACCTGTGTGAGGTAGCCATCTATCAGCAGGCTGTCGCGATCTGTGAGCGATTCGGTGGGCGATGGCAGGGCCTTCCAGGCATCGAATGATGAGGTGTGCAGGATAGGCAGCAGGCGGTGGGGCAGCATCATGCGCATCACCTCGCGCAGCATGTCGGTAGACTGGGTGCGCACAATGTCCAGCCGGGTGGCCAGCTCTGTTGCCAGGGTGCTTTTGCCACAGCCGGGTGCGCCGCCGATAAGAATCAGCAGCGGGCGGTTGCCGTGGCGGTAGTCGGTCCAGACCAGATAGCGTTTTGCCGCATCGGCTCCCAGCTCCCGCCTGAGGTAGCGGTGGGTCAGAAGCCCCAGTTCGCGTGAGCTGATACGCTCCGTGCCCCTGCTGACGAGATGGTCATAGATTCTGGTCACGATGGCCATGGCGCCCCCCTCCGCCAGTCCGCAGCACTCCAGGCTGCGCCGCAGCTCCCCTCTGGAGAAGGGGGTGCTCTGCATGCTGGAGCGTTCGACCAGGATGGTGGCGGGGGTGTGGGAGGCGGTCTGATAGCGTTGCGCGGTGGCCTCTCCAAAAGAGGCTTGCAGCTGCTGTGTTACCAGCTCCCGCAGGTCGCTGGTGGAGATTTCGGTTTTATCATCCAGTAGCTGCCGGATAGATGATGCGGTGTTGAAGGCATCCTCAAAAGAGAGTCCGGCGGACTGTAGTGAGCGGGTAAGGATGCCCCTTAAAAAAGGGGTCTGCCTGCCTGCTGTCAAGTCTATGATGAGTGTTTTTGCCATAGTGCCTGTGCGGGTTGGTTGTGCTTGCCGACACTGTACGGCTAACCTGAATTAAAGTGAAGATATTTGATGCTTCTTGATACAATGCCGCAGATTTCCGGGATAGATCCCACTGAAACGATGGAGTAGAGACGATGCTGACTACCAACCCGCTCGCGGCACTGTTTAAGCGTTCACCGTTTAAGGCGATGCAGGAGCACATGCGTTATGCCGTGGAGTGTGCGCGTCTGGTGAACCCACTCTTCGAGGCGTTGATTGCAGGCAACCAGGATGAGATTGAAGCGATCAAAGAGAAGATCTATGTTGCTGAGGAGCAGGCCGACCGTATCAAAAACAAGCTGCGGTCGCAGCTGCCAAGAAGCCTGTTTATGCCGGTGGATCGTCGAGATCTGCTGGAGGTGCTGCAGATGCAGGACGCTATTGCAGATACGGCACAGGATATTGCCGCGCTGCTGGTAGAGCGCCCGATGGAGGTGCCAGAGCCTATGCAGCAACCCTTGATGCGGCTGACGGCTCGTTGCATTGATGCGTGTGAGCAGTCTGCCAGGGTGATCGAAGAGCTGGATGAACTTTTGGAGATGGGGTTTAGAGGCCGTGAAGCCGCGCAGGTGGAGGCGATGGTGAATGAGCTGGGGCGGATCGAGGATGAGGCCGATGAGCTGGAACTGGAGTTGACCAGAATACTGTTCCGGCATGAGGATGAGATTAACCCCGTCTCTGTAATGATGTGGTACCGGCTGATTGAGTGGACAGGTGACCTGGCAGATTATGCCGAAAAGGTCGGTGATCGTCTGCGTCTGCTTATTGCACGCTGATTTTACTGAGGAACTTAAATAGTGGAAATCCTGGCTGAACACGGGACAATCTTAATCATACTGGCGGTGATTTTTGGCCTCTACATGACCTGGGGGATTGGCGCCAATGATGTGGCCAATGCGATGGGAACCTCGGTTGGATCAGGTGCCATCACGGTCAAACAGGCCATCATTATTGCCGCCATATTTGAGTTTGCAGGCGCCTTTCTGGCGGGCGGGCATGTCACCAAAACCATCCGCAAGGGGATCATTGACCCCAGCTCGATTGCCGATACCCCGGAGATACTGGTGTTTGGCATGCTGGCCGCCCTGCTGGCTGCTGCCGTCTGGCTCATGATCGCTTCGCACAAAGGGTGGCCGGTATCCACTACCCACTCCATCGTGGGGGCGGTGGTTGGCTTTGCGGTTGCCGGGATTGGCATGGATGCGGTTAATTGGGGAAAGATTGGGCAGATTGTCGCCAGCTGGGCAGTCTCGCCACTGCTGGGTGGCACCATCGCCTTCTTGTTGATGATCAGCATCCGGCGGCTGATTCTCAACACAGACGACCCCTTTCAAAATGCCAAAAAATGGGGGCCGCTCTATATCTTCATGGTGGGTTTTATCATCTCGTTGGTGACGATCTTTAAAGGGTTGAAGCATCTCAATATAGAGCTCTCGGTGGGCATGAGTGTTGTTGTGGCCGTGCTGATCGGGTTGGCTGTTTCCGCTGCTGGCTGGGTGCTGATCAACAGGGTAACGATGGACCCGGAAGCAGATCGCGAGTTCCATTTTGCCAGTGTGGAGAAGGTCTTTACCCCCATGATGATATTTACAGCCTGCGCAATGGCCTTTGCGCACGGCTCCAATGATGTGGCCAATGGCATTGGCCCCATGGCCGCAGTTGTCAGTATCGTCCAGTCAGGCGGCATGGTGGCCCAGGAGTCAAGTCTGCCGCTCTGGATATTGGTATTGGGCGGTATCGGCATCGTGGTGGGCCTGGCTACCATGGGTTATAAGGTCATGCAGACCATTGGCACGCAGATTACCGAGCTGACCCCAAGCCGTGGCTTCTGCGCCACACTGGCAGCGGCTGCAACCGTGGTCATGGCTTCGCGTACCGGGCTGCCCGTCTCGACAACCCACATTGCAGTCGGTGCCGTCATCGGTGTGGGGCTGGCGCGTGGTGTGGGCGCTATCGACCTCAGAGTGATTGGTCAGATTGTGGTTTCATGGGTCGTAACGCTTCCTGTCGGCGCCTTTTTGGCGATGCTTTTCTTCTTCCTGCTAAGAGGAATATTTGGGTAATAAAGTTAAGTTATGGAGTGCCGCTATAAGCCCTGTTAACAGTGTTGCATACAATTGAAATGAAGTTGTTACTAGCAGGTGAACCATGCATCAGCCAGCAAATAAGGTACTCATTGTCGAAGACAGTCGAGCAATAAATAAAATGCTTGCGCATCATATTGCAACGCAACTGCATATTGATGTTGAATCTGCGGTCTCCATGCAGGAGGCCAAACAGATTCTTGAAACACAGAGTGAACAGTTTTTTGTTGCAATTCTTGACCTGAACCTCCCGGATGCGCCCAATGGTGAAGTGGTCGATGTTGTTCTGGGTTTAGGGATACCCCCGATCATACTCACAGGCAGCATGTGTGATGACCTGCATGACGAGATGCTGGAAAAGCCCATTGTTGACTATGTGGTAAAACGCAATCTCAACGAGATTGAGTATGTCATCGAAACTGTGCAGCGCCTGCGGGAAAACAGGGAAAGAAAGGTCTTGGTGGTGGATGACTCAAGATCATCCCGGCAGTTGATATCGTCACTGTTGCAGCGTCACTACCTGGAGGTATTGGAGGCCTGCGATGGGGTTGAAGCGCTCGACGTGCTCTCTGAGAACGATGATATTCTTCTGATGGTTACCGATTACAACATGCCAAGGATGGATGGCATGGAGCTGATTACCAAGGTGCGTGAAAAATATTCGCGCCATGAGCTGGCCATTATCGGGATCTCCACCTCAGGCTCCGGCACAGTCTCTATTAAATTGCTGAAATCCGGCGCCAATGATTTTATTACCCGCCCCTTTATGCATGAGGAGTTTTATTGCCGGATAAATCAGAATATCGATGCGGTTGCCAGTTACTGCATGCTGAGGGATGCGGCAGACCGTGATTTTCTGACCGGCCTTTTTAACCGGAAATATCTCTTTAATACGGGCAACAAACTGTTTCAGAATGCACAGCGAAAGAACATCAGTTTGACGGTGGCGATGATTGATATTGATTTTTTCAAAAAGATAAATGATATGCATGGCCACCATGTTGGGGATATGGCGCTAAAACATGTGGCATCAATATTTAATCAGCAGCTCCGTGAGGCGGATATGATTACCCGCTTTGGCGGTGAGGAGTTCTGCATGCTATGTGTCAATGTCAGTGATGCCAGTGCAGAGGTGCTGTTCAGGCGCTTTCGGGAGAGTATAGATAACACCCCGCTGGTGATAGGCGATTTGACTGTGCCGATGACAGTGAGTATTGGCTACAGCACAGAGCTGGCCGATTCGCTTGACCACATGATAAACGATGCGGATGCCGCACTGTATGATGCGAAAGAGGGGGGGCGTAACCGGGTGGTGCGTTTTGTAAAAAACGAAGAGGTCTCTTAGTACTCCGTCAAGGTGATAACTTGGGATGCAGCCAGCCGGAAAGCGGTTAGCTGCTAGGCGCGCGACCGCAGGACTAGCAGCGCTAATTCAAGGGAGCGCAACAACGCAGATGAGCGCTTTCCGGCTGGCCCGAAGGGAGCGCCCCAGGCCGGCCAATGCCGCGTTGCAGTCCTTGGAAAGGGCATGCCATTCCCTGCGGACTGCGCCTTGCCTTGGCCGGCCTGGGAAGCTCTGCATCCCAAGTTATCACCTTGACGGAGTACTAGCTTCTGAGCAGCTATGACTCGCTAATGCTCCTGCCGCCCATAAAGTGAGGCGTAGAGGCCGTCATTATGGATCAGCTCATCGTGCCGGCCCTCCTCCACGATGCGGCCATCCTCAAATACCAGTACCCGGTCGGCCTGTTTCACCGCGCTCAGGCGGTGGGCAATAATGATGGTGGTGCGGCCCTGCAAAAAGGTTTGCAGCGCACTGTGCAACTGACTCTCGGTGGCGGTGTCGAGTGCTGAGGTCGCCTCATCCAGAATCACGATCCTGGGGTCTGTCAGCACCATCCGGGCGACGGCCAGACGTTGGCGCTGGCCACCGGAGAGACGGATGCCAAAGCGCCCGACCTGTGTCTCCAGCCCCTGCTCCAGCCCCTGTATGGTTTCACTCAGTTGCGCGATCTCAAGCGCGCGCCACAGTCTCTCTTCCGAGAGATCCCGTCCCAGTGTCAGGTTTTGACGAATGGTATCGTTGAACAGGGCAGGGTGTTGCAGCACGGTGGCCACATTGTCTCTGACCACATCCATGCCGATCTGCGTGACTGGGATGCCGTCGAAATAGAGCTCACCCGATTGGGCTGGATAGAGTCCCAGCAGCACCTGCACCAGAGTGGTCTTGCCGCCGCCACTGGCGCCCACCAGCGCGACCTTTTCCCCACGGCGGATCTTGAGTGAGACATGATCCAGCACCTGTGGCCCATCCCCGTAGGCAAAGCAGATATCCTTCAGCTCCACAGAGGTGGTCGGGTTGTCGGCAAACGGGTTCCGCAGGTGGGGATGTTCCGGCTCCAGGTTGACCCGGATCAGTTTATTGATTCGCCCCAGTGCAGCGCTGGCGCCATTGTAGGTGTATTGAATGGCCAGGATCTCCTGCACCGGCCCCATCATAAACCAGAGGTAGGCAAAAACGGCCATCATCTGGCCGATGGAGAGGTCGGAGTAGAGCACCATGAACATGCTGACGGCGCGAAAGGTATCGAAGCCAAACAGAAAGATGACAAAGGAGAGGCGGGCAGCGGCATCACTCTTCCAGGTAAAGGCGGCAGAGTGGTGGCGGATCTTCCCGGCCTGGTCGATGATGCGCTGGATGTAGTGGCGTTCACGGTTGCTGGCGCGGATCTGCTGGATGGCGTCCAGCGTCTCGCCCAGCGCCTCCTGAAAGGCCTGATAGGCGCTGTTCTCGCGCTTTTTCAGCTGTTTGACCTTGCGCCCGAATACAGTGGTGACATAGATCACCACCGGGTTGAGAATGAGGATGAAGAGCGCCAGCTGCCAGTTCATCCAGAGCAGCACAACGGCGGTGCCGATGATGCTGAACACCGCGACCAGGAATTTGCTGGTGGCGACGCCGATAAACTGATCGACTGCATCGAGGTCGGTGACCAGATGGGAGGCGACCGTGCTGCTCCCCATGGTCTCGTACTCTGCCATCGAGATGCGTTCCAGCCGCAGCAGCAGCGACCGGCGCATGCGGTAGATGACATCCTTGGATATGAGCGTGAATTGACGCATCTGCCAGACGCCAAGAATCAGGGCGATCAGCCGCAGCAGCAGCGTCAGAATCAGGATGGCGGTGATGTAGAGTACGGGGCCATGCCAGCTCTCCGGGAAGATGCCATTCATGATCTCGATGGATTTCCCGGGCTGGTTCAGCAGCACCTCATCCACCAGCAGTGGGATAAAGAGTGGAATAGGCACACTCACCACTGCGCCAAGGATGGCGATGATGTTGGCCATCACCAGCTCCCGCTTGTGGCTTTTGATCATCCCGATCAGCTCGTGCCAGCTGAAATCGGTATTGCGGATGGCGGCCGGCTCGGTTTGGCCGGAGGTGCGGTCTGCTGGCATGTTGTTTGATGGCTGATTCAAGGCGAAGGCGATTGTAGCCTAAAAAGGCCTTGATGTGCGGTGGAAAAAATAGGGATACTGGCGGCTGCACTCTCTTCCTCTGCCACGGTTACGAAATAGATTATGAAACGTATCTTTCAACTCTGTATTGCCGCTCTGCTGGTGCCGGGTCTGCTTTGGGCCGAGGTGCAGCCTGAGCTGAAATTTGTGGGTAATTTTATCCAGGGGGGATTGGTGCAGGGGGTGACGCAGCCCGGTGCAGTGGTGAAGGTGGATGGCAAGCCGGTGCGGGTCTCTGAGGCCGGGGTGTTTCTGGTGGGGTTTGGACGCGATGCACCCACCGAGTCGCTGGTTCAGGTCAGTTACCCCGATGGCCGTACGGCAGAGCAGCTGCTCAGGATTGCCCGGCGTGAGTATAGAGTACAGCGTATCGACGGGTTGCCAGAGCGCAAGGTGACGCCCCGGTCGAAAGAGGATCTGGCACGCATCCGCAAAGAGTCGGCGCTGTCGCGCAGTGCCCGGAAGCGGGATGATCCGCGTACCGATTTTCTGGTCGATTTCATCTGGCCGGTGACGGGGCCAGTCTCAGGCGTCTACGGCAGTCAGCGTATCCTGAACGGTCAGCCCAGACGCCCCCACTTCGGGGTCGATATTGCGCGACCCACCGGCACGCCGGTAAAGGCGCCCGCAGCGGGTATTGTGACCCTGGCGTACCCGGATATGTTCTTCTCGGGGGGGACTTTGATCCTGGATCATGGCCACGGCCTGTCATCATCCTTCCTGCACCTGAGCCGTATCCTGGTTAAAGAGGGGCAGCGGATCAAACAGGGTGACCTGATTGCCGAGATAGGCGCAACCGGGCGCGTAACCGGCGCCCATCTGGATTGGCGCATGAACCTTTTTACCAAGCGGATTGATCCCCAGTTGCTGGTGCCGCCGATGCCCGTGAACAGCAGTAACTAACGAGGTGGATCACAAACCAGTGTGGGCACTTTTATATTGTAATACTGCATATCCTTAAGGGCGTGAGGCAGGACGCTTTTCTCTCCCAGTAGATCAAAATAGTATCTGCCTGCTTGGGCGATGCCCTTCTGTTTATATGACTCTTTGATCTCTTTTCTGGCCTTGTTCCACTGTGTATAGAGTGCGTTGAATTCAGGAAACTTTAGCAGTTTTACATATAGCGCATTGGTGCAGTCGCGCCCTTTGCAGGCATCCTTGATCCAGTTTGGTGTGGCATTGGTAAAGCCGTGGCGCAGCCTCAATTTACTGATGTCATTTTCAGCAAAGTGGCGAAAAACAAACTGATCTATCTGTGCAAACAGCCTATGCCCGGTCAGTGTTGGCGCATATATGGTGTAGGTTTTTGGGTGCTTTCTGGCATATACCAGATGCATCTTTTCAAATAGCGCAACACGATTGTTGCTGTACTCATCGTAGTGCTTTATCAGGCACGCTACTTTATCATTCGCAGAGGCGAAGCAGGAAAACAGCAGCAAAAGCAGTAGAACAGTCGTGGTTTTCAAGGTTATTTGATACAGAGGCCAAGGCAGGTGGGCAGGGGGTCGATTTATAATTCGGGCGGGATAGTACCAGAATTCTGCAGCAGGTGCATATTACAGGGTGTGCGATGTTGCAGTCGGGAGCCTGTGGCCAGCCAGCTGCTGGGAGAGGCACTACAGAGCCATTCAGGGTGAATGAAGATGTATAGTCAGAGGAGAGAGGTATCAAGGATGATCACAATCCTCCTCCTCTTGGGCTGGTCAGACGGATTTGTCGTGGAATCAATTTCCCAATACGTTTACCTTGCCCATGGAATCCGCTAGGCTGCCGGTCTCTGATAGCCGCAGATTTTTTGCCCACCCTACTGTGACCCCCGAACAGCTACTCCACGAATCTGATCGCTGCGTGAAATGCGGACTCTGCCTGCCGCACTGTCCAACCTACCAGATCATGCAGGATGAGGGGGACTCCCCTCGGGGGCGCATTGCATTGATTCAGGCCCTGCTGTCCGGGAAGTTACCGGATACGCCCCGGCTGCATGCCCACCTGAACCGCTGCCTGGGCTGCCTGGCCTGCGAAGGTGCCTGCCCGTCAGCCGTTAACTATGGCAGGCTGATTGATGGTATTCGAGCCGTCAGATCCCAGCGGCGCCATGTCGCCAGACGGTGGCTCTACCGCAAGGCGCTTGGGCTGTTTACCAAGCCCAGGCTGCTATTCAGTGGCGCAAGGCTTTTGCGGCTCCTGCCACGCCGCTGGTCAGCAGCTCCGCCTTCTGGCCACAGCAGGTTGCGGCGATTGATTGGGTTGTGCCCCGACTTCTCCCGCCCGATAGTGTGGCAGGCCGTTTATCCGCCCGCTGGAGAGGCTGTGGGGAGGGTTGCTCTCTTTCTTGGCTGCATCAGCCGTTTCAGTGACCAGGCGGCACTGCTGAGCGCCCGCCAGCTTCTCAATCGTTTGGGATGGGAGGTTGTCGTGCCAGCCGGGCAGGCCTGCTGCGGCGCGCTTTTTCAACACGCTGGTGCCCCGGCCATGGCCCAAAAGCTCAAAATCCAGAATCAGGCTGCATTTGGTGGCAGCCAGCCATTAGAGGCCATTTTGACCATCGCCAGTGGCTGTGGCGCTCATTTAAAGGAGTATGGGGCACTGCCTGCCCCTATATTGGATATCAGCAGCTTTCTAAACCAATACCCCTGGCCTGAGCAGGTGGTGCTGAAGCCGCTGCCCCAGCCCGTTGCCGTGCATGATGCCTGTAGCCTGCGGGCAGCCGGGGCGGTCTATCAGCTGCTGAATCAGATCCCTGAGATCGAACTGATCCCTTTGGCGGGCAATGCCCTCTGCTGTGGCGCCGGCGGGATAAACCTGATAACAGAGCCGCAGATGGCCGATGCCCTGCTGAGGCCTAAATTGACCAGCCTGCGGTGCTGCCAGGCAACCATTTTACTCACTTCCAATACCGGCTGCGCCCTCCATTTTGCAGCAGGCATCCGCAGAGCCGGGCTTGATATTGAGGTGCTGCACCCCATTCAACTGCTGGAGAGACAGCTCAGGCCATGACAACCCCACTGGATAGTTTTCAGCACGACTGGAAAGCCTTTGAGCAGGCGCATGTCTGGCACCCTTATGCTGCCATGCCGGCCGCCGTGCCGCCCGTTGCCATCCGCTCTGCCCAGGGTGCCCGGCTCAAACTGGAGGATGGCCGGGAGCTGATCGACGGTATGTCATCCTGGTGGGCAGCCATTCATGGCTACAATCACCCGGTTCTGAATACGGCTATCCGGTCGCAGCTGGAGCAGATGTCGCATGTAATGTTTGGCGGGTTGACACACCGCCCTGCCGCAGAGCTGGCCGCCCTGCTGGTGGAGTTGACCCCCACAGCGCTGGATCAGGTCTTCTTTGCCGACTCAGGCTCTGTGGCAGTAGAGGTCGCCATCAAGATGGCGCTACAGTACTGGCAGGCCAAAGGGTCTACAGAGAGGGTGCGGCTGCTGACGGTTCGGGGCGGCTATCATGGCGACACCTTTGGTGCGATGGCTGTCTGTGATCCGGTCACGGGCATGCATCATCTCTTTGCCCATGCCCTGCCCAAACACTATTTTGCACCGGCACCAGGCTGCCCGTTTTCCGCGGCGTGGGATGAGGGCTGCATCACTGGGTTCAGGGCACTGTTACAGGCGCACCATCATCAGATTGCCGCAGTCATTCTGGAACCCATCGTGCAGGGGGCGGGCGGCATGCGATTCTACCACCCGGAATATCTGCGGCAGGTGCGCGCCCTTTGTGACGAATATGGCGTGCTGCTGATCTTTGATGAGATTGCCACCGGGTTCGGGCGCACAGGCGAGCTGTTTGCAGCCGATCACGCCACTGTCTCGCCCGATATCACCTGTGTCGGCAAGGCGCTCACCGGCGGTTACATGAGCCTGGCGGCCACCCTGACAACCCGTAAAATATCAGCCCGGATCAGTCAGGACGGCACCCCTTTCATGCATGGCCCCACCTTTATGGCCAACCCGCTCGCCTGTGCTGTCGCCACTGCCAGCATCAAACTGCTGCTGGCCAGCCCCTGGCGCTCCCGTGTGGCGGCGATTGAGTCCCGCTTTCGCCGGGGGCTTGAGGGGTGTCGTGGGTTACCGGGGGTTCATGATGTGCGTTCGCTGGGCGCCATTGGGGTCATCGAGTTTAGTGATCCGCTGGAGATGCGCTGGATACAGCCTCTGTTGGTAGAGAAGGGGGTCTGGCTGAGACCTTTTGGCAGGCTGCTCTACGCCATGCCGCCCTTTATTATCAGCGATGAGGAGCTGGAGAGAATCATCACTGTGATGAGTGAGGTCACACATTTAGTATCTCATAATCATGCGTAACCTCGGCCGTGGCACCCAGCATAATCGAGGCTGAGCAGAACTTCTCTGCACTCAGTCTTACCGCCCGCTCCACCGCCTTGCCGGTCAATTTTGGGCCAGTGACCCTGTAGTGGATGTGGATTCTGGTGAACACCTTGGGTTCACTTTTGGCGCGCTCGGCCTCCAGCTCAACCTCACAGCCAGTCACCTCATGACGCCCTTTGCGCAGGATCAGCAGCACATCAAACTGGGTGCAGCCACCCAGCCCCAGCAGCAACATCTCCATTGGCCGAATACCCAGGTTTCGCCCGCCAAAATCAGGCGGCCCATCCATCACCACTGCGTGGCCACTGCCGGATTCCCCCACCATCATGGCGCCATCGACCCACTTTACCCTCGCTTTCATGCAAAAAACCTCGACTGGTTAACAATTTCCGCAGCCTATCATAGATCGACAATCTACCGGGGGTTGCCTAGACTCAAATAGGTACAGCCCTTTAATCCGATACTCAAACATGAAGAATGCTTATGTCTATTGTCCAGCCGCCGCCAACAGAACCCGAATATCTGAAGCCCTTTCTCGCTTTTTGTCATAAGCGGCGCTATCCGCCCAAGGCTGAAATCATTCGCCCCGGTGACTCTGCTGATGTTCTCTACTACATTGTTGAAGGGTCGCTGACCGTTCTCATGGAGGATGAAGAGGGCCATGAGATCATCCTGACCTATCTGAATAAAGGTGAGTTTATTGGCGAGATGGGGCTTTTTGTAGATAACGCCAACCGCAGCGTAATGGTGCGAACCCGCACCGATTGCCAGCTGGCCGAGATATCCTACTCACGGCTTGAACAGCTGCTTGAGGCGGATCTCAAAGAGCACTCCAAATCCTTTCTTCATGCCATTGGCTCACAGCTTACGCACCGGCTGCTGCAGACCAGCCGCAAGGTGGGGCATCTGGCCTTTCTGGATGTCACGGGTCGCATCGCCGGTACCCTGCTGGATCTGTGCGAAGAGCCGGATGCCATGACCCATCCCGATGGTATGCAGATTCGCATTACCCGTCAGGAGATTGGGCGCATTGTAGGGTGCTCAAGAGAGATGGCCGGGCGGGTGCTGAAGACCCTTGAAGAGCAGGGGCTGGTTACCGTCAAGGGCAAGACCATCGTGGTACTGGGTGCCAGGTAGTCAGTAAAAGAGTCTATGCAGCTTTTTGCCCGGCTCCTCTGCCCGCATAAAGGCCTCCCCCACCAGAAAGCTGTGCACGCCGTTCTGCCGCATCAGCGCCACATCTTCACGGGTGTGGATGCCGCTCTCAGTGACCACGATGCGCCCCTTTGGGATCTGTGCCAACAGCTCGATGGTGGTTTGCAGGCTGGTCTCAAAGCTGCGCAGGTTGCGGTTGTTGATGCCGATCAGCCGGGTGTCCAGCAGCAGGGCGCGCTCCAGCTCTGCGGCATCATGTACCTCAACCAGCAGATCCAGTCCCAGCCTGGCGGCCAGCTCCGACAGTTCGTGCAGCCGGGCATCCTCCAGGCAGGCTGCAATCAGCAGGATGCAGTCAGCCCCCATGGCCCGCGCCTCATAGAGCTGGTAGGGGTCGATCATAAAATCCTTGCGCAACACCGGCAGTGAGCAGGCGGCACGCGCCTCTTTCAGATAGACATCGGCACCCTGAAAGAAATCGATGTCGGTCAATACCGACAGGCAGGCCGCACCACCCTCTTCATAACTGCGGGCAATATCGGCGGGATGAAAATCCTTGCGTATCACCCCTTTGCTGGGCGAGGCCTTTTTGATCTCTGCAATAACCGCCGCCTCGCCGGCGCTGATTTTGGCCTCGATGGCTGCAACAAACCCCCGGGGCTGCGCCACCCCATCCAGCAACGCCATCAGCTGTTCCAGTGGCACCCTTGCCGCACGCTCGGCGACCTCTTCTGCCTTGCGGTGAATGATCTTTTTCAGGATGTCAGGGGGATTGCTCATGGGAATCAATCAAAACTCTGGGTCAGGATGACCAGTTGGTCCAGCTTGTTGCGCGCCTCACCGCTGGCGATGGCGGTATCGGCCTTTTCAACACCTTCCGCCAGGCTCTCCGCCAGACCTGCCGCATAGATGGCCGCGCCGGCATTGAGGCAGACGATATCCCGCGCCGCGCCGGGGCTATCCTCCAGTACCGAGCGGATAACCGCCAGGCTCTGCCCGGCGCCCTCCACTGCCAGTTCGGAGACAGGGGTGCGCTGCATGCCAAACTGCTCGGGAGAGATGGCGTAACGCCTCACAATGCCATCCTTCAGCTCCGCCACTTCGGTGTGGTCGCCAATGCTGATCTCATCCAGCCCGTCACGGGAGTGCACCACCAGCACATGGCGGCTGCCCAGGCTCTGCAGCACATTGGCCAGTGGTTCCAGCAGCTCATCACTGAAGACGCCGAGCAGCTGATTGGGTGCGCCTGCCGGGTTGGTCAGCGGCCCCAGAACGTTGAAGAGGGTGCGCACACCCAGTTCGCGGCGCGGGCCGATGGCATGCTTCATGGCGCTGTGGTGGGCGGGGGCAAACATAAAGCCCAGCCCCACCTTTTGCACGCATTGGGCGACCTGCTGCGGCGTCAGATCCAGCCGCACGCCGGCGGCCTCCAGCAGATCCGCGCTGCCTGATTTGCTGGAGATGGAGCGGTTGCCATGTTTGGCCACCCGCGCCCCGGCGGCAGCGGCGACAAAGGCGCTGGCGGTGGAGATGTTGAAGGAGCCGGATGAATCCCCCCCTGTGCCGCAGGTGTCGATCAGGTTTTCGGCATCAATCTCAACCCTGGTTGCCAGCTCTCGCATCACCCTGGCTGCGGCGGCGATCTCCTGCACGGTTTCACCCTTCATGCGCAAACCGATCAGAAAACCACCGATCTGCGCCGGGGTTGCGCCGCCGGTCATGATGCTGCGCATCACCTGCGTCATCGCCTCATCGGTGAGGTTCTGGTGCGCCAGAATCCGGTTAATGGCCTCTTTTATATCCATCCTATCTGCCCTCGATAAAGTTTCGCAACAGGTCGTGGCCATGCCGGGTCAGGATCGATTCCGGATGGAACTGCACCCCTTGAATATCCAGCTTCCGGTGGCGCACGCCCATGATCTCATCCAGCTCGCCAGCCTCGTTCTCTGTCCAGGCGGTAATCTCCAGCGCTGCTGGCAGGCTCTCTTTTTCAACCACCAGGGAGTGGTAGCGGGTCGCCTCGAAAGGGTTTTCCAGCCCTGTGAACAGGCCGCTGTTCCGGTGGTGGATCATGGAGGTCTTGCCATGCATCACCGCGTGCGCATGCACGATCCGGCCACCAAAGGCCTGGCCAATGGACTGATGCCCGAGGCAGACCCCCAGGATGGGGATGCGCCCGGAAAACTGCTGGATGGCATCGACCGAGATGCCCGCCTCATCCGGCGTGCAGGGGCCGGGGGAGATCACCAGCTGATCCGGGCTCATTGCCTCGATCTGCTCCAGCGTGATCTGGTCGTTGCGGTGAACCTCTACGGCTACGCCCAGCTCGCCCAGGTACTGCACCAGGTTGTAGGTGAAGGAGTCATAATTGTCGATCATTAACAGCATCTGTCTATGCCTGTCTATATCAAATGGGCTGGCTAAAGCTGGTCTTGCAGGATGGGCACGCTTGCTGCCCCTTTTTTGACCATGAAACCCAGCTGGCCATAATGGCTGCCTCGGCAAACAGGTGTTTGTATAACGATCTGTTGCAGTATGGACAGCAGATGGTTCTGTAGCCGTAACGGCTGATTCCCCAGGCAAGCCCTACCCCTGTAACCATCAGGGGTATCGACTCCAGATAGAGTCCTGCCAGGATGGTGCCGGCTGCGAACACCATCGCGGCCAGCAGTTGCCTGAACTTTCTTGTTATGAGCTCCCTGCCGTTCATCAGCTCTCCAGCCCGGCCTCTGCCTGCGCTACTGCACGAAAGATGGCGCGGCCTTTGTTCATGGTCTCTTTCCACTCCAGTTCGGGGATGGAGTCGGCCACGATGCCTGCGCCGGCCTGGATGTGCAGGGTCTTGCCCTGGATCACCGCAGTGCGAATGGCAATTGCCGTATCCATGTTGCCATTCCATGCGAGATAACCCACTGCGCCGGAGTAGGCGCCGCGCTTTACTGGCTCCAGCTCGTCGATAATCTCCATGGCGCGGATCTTGGGTGCGCCGCTGACGGTGCCGGCCGGGAAGGTGGCGCGCAGTACATCCATGGCGCTCATCCCCTCTTTCAGCTCGCCCACCACGTTGGAGACGATATGCATGACATGCGAGTAGCGCTCGATGATCATTTTATCCGTCAGCTGCACGGTGCCAATCCTGGCTACCCGGCCTGCATCGTTGCGCCCCAGGTCGATCAGCATCAGGTGTTCGGCCAGCTCTTTGGGGTCGGCCAGCAGTTCGGCCTCCAGCTCTCTGTCCTCCTGTTCGGTGTGGCCCCGGCGGCGGGTGCCGGCAATGGGGCGCACGGTGACGATGCCATCCTCCAGCCGGGTCAGGATCTCTGGTGAGGAGCCTACGATGTGGAAATCATCCAGGTTAAGGAAATACATATAGGGCGAGGGGTTGACCCCCCGCAGCGCCCGGTAGAGATCCAGCGGCGGCGCGGTGAAGGGGATGGAGAGCCGCTGGGAGAGCACCACCTGCATCGCATCGCCATCCAGGATGTACTCCTTGACGCGCTTTACCGCCAGTTTGAACCCCTCCTCGGTAAAGCCGGAGACAAAATCGGACTCATCAATGGCGCGTGCGGGGCGGTCTGGCCGGGGGGCAATGGCCCCCTTCATTTTGTCGACCAGGGATTGCAGGCGCGCCTGGGCTGAATCAAAGGTCTCACCTTGGGTGGGGTCGGCATGCACGATGACGTAGATGCGCCCCTTCAGGTTATCAAAGACCACCACCTCGTCGGAGACCATCAGCAGGATATCCGGGGTGCCCAGCAGATCCGGGTTGGGGCAGTTGGCCAGACGTGGCTCGATGTAGCGCACGGTATCGTAGCCAAAGTAGCCCACCAGGCCGCCGGTAAAGCGGGGCAGATCCCTGTCGGTGGCAACCTGGTAGCGCGCCTGAAAGGCTTCGATCCAGGCCAGTGGGTCATCCACCTCAACCTCTTCGACGGTTTCGCCGTCGCTCTCTACCGTGATCTTCAGGCCATTGACCCGCAGCAGGGTGCGGCAGGGCAGGCCGATGATGGAGTAGCGCCCCCATTTTTCGCCGCCCTGTACCGATTCGAACAGGTAGGAGTAGGGGCCATCGGCCAGTTTAAGGTAGACGCTCAGCGGGGTGTCGAGATCCGCCAGCACTTCGCGCATCAGCGGTATACGATTGTGGCCTTGGCTGGCCAGGGTTTCGAACTGTTCGGGGGTCATGCTTCTCTCCAGACAACATTAATCAGGCAGGGTGGGTGATCGCGGAGTCATCCACGCCATCGCGGGCCTGTTTTGAGCATGTTGTGCAGAAGAAGATGCATTTGGGGTTCCTGTTCCGGCTGGGCGCTAAGATAAACCAAAACAGAGAAAGTTTCGAGCGGTTATCCCTCTTGGCCTGCTATAGAGTTAGCCTTTGTTTTAATAATCTGGTTCAAAAGGTGTTCAACAGTTGAGTCTCATTCTTGCCGGAATGCCGAGCATTCATTTACTAGAATCGACTGCAATGCATTTTTATCTTCAATGAGATGCAAGACAATCCACTCTTTTGCGCCAAATTCAACAATTTCATAGGGAATGTTTTTATAGGTTAACTCTTTGGATACGCACTGAATCCCCTCTTTTGTTGCAAAATTCATTGCAAGCTCCAGGTCAAATGGCGGTTGATTCATGGCGTGGAGTATAAGGTAGACAGTGCCTGAAAATGCAACCATTGTGAGTACAAAGATTGCAATATAATTTGCAGTTGAGGTATGTGATTCTGGCTGTGCTTTATTCATGTTTCAGGTCACCGTGAATGGTTTTCTCTACCATCAGATAATTTCCATAAGATCCAGCAGGGAGTCAACCACCATATCGGGCATGGCTGTGCTGATATCCTGCCCGTGGTTGTAGCCATAGCTGACGCAGACCACTTGGAACCCTGCGGAACGGGCTGCCCTGACATCGTTGACAGAGTCGCCAATCATGAGAGACTGAAGCGGCATGGCATTGAGTTTTTTTGCGGCATGCAGCAGGGGCAGGGGGTCGGGCTTCTTTTTTGACAACGTATCGCCACAAACCACGATGCCAAAATAGTCCCGTAGCCCCAGCGATTTCAACAGGGTTTCTGTAAAGCTGCCTGCCTTGTTGGTTACGCAGCCGAGCGGGTATCCCATGGCCTGCATGTAATCCAGTGCATCACAAACGCCTGGATATACGGTAGACCGCCGTGAGGTGTTCTCGGCATAGAGCTGCAAAAACAGGGGGTAGGCCCGTTGGAACAGCGCCTCATCAGGCTCCCCTTTCAGTGCGCCCACCAAGACCCGGCGCACAAACCGCTCCATGCCGTTGCCGACCCAGTCCCGCGCCTTCTCTTCGCCGTGGGTGGGAAGCCCTAGTTGATCCATCATGGCATCGGCACAAAAGGCCAGGTCAGGTACGCTGTCAACCAGGGTTCCATCAAGGTCAAGCAGGATCATTTGGGGTTTTTTAAGCATAAAACACACTATACGCAGTCAATGGAAAAACATGAATACGGGAGCTTAATGCACCCGCTTTTCAATAAAGGGGAGAAATAGAGCAGACCCGCCAAGCAGCAGAAAGGGCGCGCCAGGCCCGGCGGCAACCTTTAAGGCCGACAGCCCCATTACAGGCAGCAGGGTCAGCGCCCCAACAACCATTAAGCCCGATACCCAAAAGAAGGCGGCCAGACTGACCTTTACGCCGCGTGGCATCCGGGCTTTTCTGATGCGCTCGGGGTCGGCGGCGGATTGCACAACCCAGCAGAGGCTGCTGATCACCAGCAGTGCAAGCAGCGTGACATAGAAGAGCTGCTCCTCAATGGTGATTGGCTGTGCCGAGCGGTAAGAGCGGGTGGCCGCTATCACAACGGCAATGCCCAGTGCGACGGTTGGATGGGGCAGCTTCATCTATCGGCTTTGGCCAGTTCGTCACGCATCGCCTGAATGATGCTGTCGTAGCGGTTTGGATCATCCTCCCTTGCGGCACCAAAGAGTGCCGAGCCGGCGACAAAGGTATCTGCCCCCGCCTCTTTGATCTTGCGGATATTGTCGACCTTTACGCCACCATCGATCTCCAGCCGGATCTCCTGCCCGGATTCATCGATCATCCTGCGTACCTGGCGCAGCTTGTTCAGTGTGGCGGGGATAAACTGCTGCCCGCCAAAACCGGGATTTACAGACATCAGCAGGATCATGTCCACCTTGTCCATCACATATTCCAGATATGACAAGGGGGTAGCCGGGTTAAATACCAGGCCGGATTTGCAGCCCTCGTTGCGGATCAACTGCAAGGTGCGGTCGATGTGCTCTGAACTCTCGGGGTGGAAGGTGATGTAGGTTGCACCCGCTTTGGCAAAATCGGGAATGATCCGATCCACCGGCTTGACCATCAGATGCACATCAACAGGTGCGCTCACCCCATGTTTGCGCAGCGCCTCACAGACCAGTGGGCCGATGGTGAGGTTGGGTACATAGTGGTTATCCATCACATCGAAGTGCACGATATCGGCTCCCGATGCCAGGATGTTATCCACCTCTTCACCCAATCTGGCAAAATTGGCGGCGAGGATGGAGGGGGCGATCAGATTTTTGGACATGCTCTCTCTCTAAAAATACAAGGGGGTTACAGTCCGCGGGCCTCTTTCACCTTTTCGTAGGCCTTGCGGATATCATGGGTTTTGCGCGTGGCCATCTTCATCATCTCCTCCGGCAGTCCTTTGGCCACCAGCTTGTCTGGGTGGTGCTGGTTGAGCAGGCGGCGATAGGCCTTTTTCACTTCACTGTTACTGGCGTCCGGTGAGACATTGAGGATGGCATAGGCATCCTCCAGCGACAGCCCCTGGGGCTGTGCGGGCGGCGCGCCACGTTGCCCTCTTCCATTGCCATTGAACCCCCGTTCGGCAGCAATCATCTGCTCCAGGCGGCGGTAGATGAACTTTGAGATACCTACCTGTGAGCAGATATGCAGCAGCAGCTGCTCCTCTGTTGAGGTTAGCCGGCCATCTGCATAGGCCGCCTGGATCTGGATCTCGACGAACATCTGGATCAATGTATTGCGCCGGTGGCACTCGCGCCGAAACTGATCCAGCACATCATCCAGCGGAAAATCAGCCGCCTTCCCTTCGGTAAAGAGGCGCATGGCGGTCTGGCGCAGGTGAGGTGCCAGATCCATCTCATTCATCACCGATTGTGCCAGCGCAATCTCATCGGCCGAGACCCGGCCGTCCGCCTTGGCTACATGTCCCATTACAGAGAAGGTGGCGGTAAAAAAGGCGGTTTGCACCCGCTCACGGTCGCCTGGGCCAAGCTCTTCCGTCTCATCCAGACCTTTCAGCCCTTTGTCCAGGTTATGGCCCAGCGCCGCGCCCAGCAGTGCGCCAAGTGGGCCTCCCACCATGAACCCAAAGGCTCCGCCAACTACTTTTCCCCACCAGCTCACATCTTATCTCCGCTGCTTTTGAGGTGAAATGGACATCATCGCGAAACAGTTTATACAATGCAACGATTATCCTGGAAAGAGCCGTTGAAACCTACTGCTCTTTTTAATGTGGAAGAACCCACCCTGACACGCACACGAAACCCTGGCCAGTCACAAGCCTGTCTGATAGTACGCGTTTGCCCCTTGAGAGGGCAGGCAGGTTACGCGGTAGTGGCGTCGGTGATGAAACCGTGTTTCCGAAGCATCTTGAGCCAGCGCGGGGCGTTCCGGGCAACGGTCAGTGCTTCGTAATCGATGGTGCTGTCCTGGTAGTGCGTCCCGTTACT
>WFXD01000066.1 GCA_015490795.1 Gammaproteobacteria bacterium | reverse complement strand
GGATCAGGGGGCGGCAGGCCGCACTCAATCACCATTAGCAGGCTCATTGCCACTGCAAAAGGCATTGGGGGAGGCCCTTCAAAAACAGCCTGCTGAACCTTTGCAGGGCACCACAACCGGCCCGCCAGCCACGAGTAAGACGCTGCTGCCGGCTGACCTGCAAAAAGCCATCCAGGCCATTCCTGCCAAGGCCCTGCGCCAGGCTGGCAACCTCTCTGCTCCGCAAATCCGGCAGGCACTATTGAATTCAGGCCTCTTTTTAGAGGCCAACCTTGCCTTTGGAAATCCGCTGCAGGCAGCGGGCGATCTGAAGGCCAATCTGCTTAATCTGTCGCTTCTGTTACGAGCCTATCTCCAATCCGGGCAGCGCCTGCAACAGGCAAACAGGCCCTCACAGCCACAGGGTCCAAAAGCAGTCGGCAGCGGCAACAGTGCACTGCCTCAACTGCTGGGTGAGCTGCTCAGGCAGGCAGAGGGGGGGCTGGCGCGCATACAGACCCATCAGCTCACCTCGCTCCCCACTGAAGAGTCGTCAACTCAAAGCTGGCGCTTTGAGTTGCCTGTTCAGCAGGCTGAGCGTATCGACAGCTTTTTAATCAGGCTGGAGCAGGAGCGGGAGGGGAGAAGGGGCCAAGCCGGCACAACCTGGAAGATCACCCTTAATTTTGATTTTTCGCCGCTCGGCCCCGTTGAGGCCAGATTGAGTCTCAGGGGTGAGGAGATCTCCGCTTTTTTTCTGGCGGAACAGGCCGATAGCGCTGCGCTGCTGAGCCGGAATCTAACCCGGCTCGGTGATGCCTTTGCCCGGGTGAACCTGAAGGTCGGCCAGCTTCACAGCCAGCAGGGGAAGATCAGCCCACCCTCCAGCACCATACCCTCTGCCACCCCTTTTTTACTGGATGAGAAGGCATGAGTATCAAAGATCCCGATCGGCAGGAAGCACTGGCGATAGCGCTCTATTACGATGAGGAGAATGCGCCGAGGGTCACGGCCAAAGGGGAGGGGGCCGTTGCCCGCCAGATAGTGGCCATTGCCGAAGAGCACGACATCCCGCTGGAGGATGACCCTGAGCTGGCCGCGCTGCTGGCCCAGATCCCCCTGGGTGATGAGATACCCGAGGCGCTCTATCATGCAATAGCCGAGGTGATTGCATTTGCCTATATCGTGGCGGGCAAGTTCCCACCCGGCTACGGTTCGCAGGAGGGGTGACGGCGCTGGCTTCTCTCATCGGCCTCTTTCTGTTCACGCTTCTCCGTGGCCCGCTGCTCCTCTGCCTGATAACGCCGCATAACATTGTCCAGCACCTTGCTGCGGATATGCTTTTGCTGCCACACCTCTTTTTTTTCTGATTGATTTTTATCGCTGGCCTGCACCACGCTCTCCTGCTCTTTAATGGCAAGATCAAGTTTGGCCAAAAAGGCCTGGTACTCTCTTAGCTGTGCGGCATTTATCCCGTTGCGTGAGGCGGTGTTGAACCGCTCAAGATACTCATTGTGGTACTGTCGCAACTCATCCAGCCTGGCCTGCTGCTCCTGCATGTAACGCCGCGAGTCACCAAACTGATGAGCCGCGTTGCGCTCATTGGACTCGGCCACACGTAAAACCGGCTTGAAGCGTTTCGATGGTGACATCCAGGGTCTCTCCTCCTGCTGTAATAACTATGGCAAACATTTGCCCTTTATGCTGAAGCAATCTCTGTCTTCTGTTGAGGAAATAGCCTCATAAGATCATTCAGACTCTGTTCCAAAGGTTCTGGGACATGCATATCCTGACGTAAAAACTCCAGCAGTATCGGCATCGCTTCAATCGCTGCATCTATTCGCTCATCGCTCCCCGCCTGGTAGGCGCCCACGTTGATAAGGTCGCGGTTTTGTTGATAGACGGAGTAGAGCTGCTTGAAGGCGATTGCCGCCTGCCGATGCTCTGGCATCGCAATATCATTCATCGCCCGACTGATCGAGGCCTCAATATCGATGGCCGGGTAGTGGCCGCTCTCTGCCAGCTGCCGGGAGAGCACAAAATGGCCATCAAGGATCGCACGCGCCGCATCGGCAATCGGATCATTTTGGTCATCCCCTTCGGTTAGCACGGTATAGAAGGCGGTGATCGAGCCACCACCCTTTTCGCCATTGCCCGCACGCTCCACCAGTTGGGGCAGCTTGGCAAAGACAGAAGGGGGGTAACCCTTTGTTGCCGGCGGCTCATTGATGGCCAGCCCGATCTCGCGTTGCGCCTGCGCATAACGGGTGAGTGAGTCCATCAGCAGCAGCACCTGCAACCCCTGATCGCGAAAGTACTCGGCAATGCTGGTCGCCAGCATGGCACCGTGCATGCGGCGCAGCGGCGCATGGTCTGCCGGCACAGCCACTACCACCGCACGGGCCAGCCCCTCTGGCCCCAGGTTATTCTCTACGAACTCTTTGACCTCTCTGCCCCGCTCACCAATCAGCCCCACGACGGTGACATCGGCATTGGTGTAGCGTGTCATCATGCCGAGCAGCACCGATTTGCCCACGCCTGACCCCGCAAACAGCCCCAGCCGCTGACCGCGCCCAACCGTCAGCAGGGCATTGATGGCGCGCACCCCCACATCCAGCGGCTCCCGGATGGGGGTGCGGGAGAGGGGGTTGAATATTTTTCCTGTCAAGGTGCGGCGCTGGGTGGCTTGCAACGGGCCTTTGCCATCGAGTGGGTGCCCTGCCCCATCAATGACGCGCCCCAGCAGCTCTTCACCCACCACGGCCTCACAGACCCGGCCTGTTGGAACAACCCGGGCATCCTGCTCCAGCCCCCGGATATCACCTGTGGGCATGAGATAGAGGCTTTCACCCGAGAAGCCGACCACTTCCGACTCAATCACATCTCCGCTGCTGCTGATCACATCACACTGCCCGCCAATGGCAGCCCGGCAGCCGACTGCTTCCAGTGTCAGCCCAACCATGCGGGTCAGCCGTCCTTCCAGCATCAGGCCACGGGAGTCACTGAGCTGATTGATATTTTTGGTCAATCGCGCCTTCCAGATGGCATTGCGGTTGGTCTCGGGGAGCGTCATTCGTCACTATCCTCACGGGCACGCTCCCCCCCCAGCAGTGGCGCGATAAGCGCAGCCAGGCGTGACTCCAGGGTCGCATCAATCTGGGAGCTGTCGGTCAATACCCGGCAGCCACCGCGTGCCAGTATCGGATCTTCAACAATGACCCAACCCAGCTCTGTCTCGGTGGTGCTGTAGACCTCGCGCACCAGCACCGCATCATCCGGGTGCAGCACCAGCCGCACATGACGGGAGGAGACGGGCAGTATGCCGATGGCTTCCCGCACCACCCCCAGTATCTGGTTTGGGTCTGTCTTGATTTCACGTCGAACCAGCTGTTTGACTATGGCTATGGCCAGCGCGACCAGCTCTCGCTCCACCTGCTCATCAAGCTGCTTGAAAGGGGTCTCAAGTGCATGCAGAAGCCGCTCCATATTCTGGATATTTTGCTGTAGCTGTTTGCGACCCTCCTCCAGCGCCTCTTTGTGGCCATAGCTGAATCCCTCTTTTTTCCCCTGTTCAAACCCCTCTTGATAGGCCTGTTTCTGAATCTGCTCCAGTTGCGCAGCCGTCATCAGCGAGCCGTGCAGTTTGTTGGCAGGCGCCCCTCCGCAAGAGATGCTGGGCGGATCCCACTGTTGCAGCTCATCCCGTTTTACGCCGGAGATGATTTTAGACGAACTCTTCTCCACCCGAGCCTCCCAACATGATCTCACCTGCATCCGACAGGCGGCGAGCTACGGTCAATATCTCCTTTTGCGCACCTTCGACATCACTGAGTTTTGCAGGTGGCGCAGCCTCCAGGTCATCACGCAGCATCTCGGCCGCCCGTTTGGACATGTTTTTGAAGATCTTCTCTTTCAGCGCCTCATCTGCCCCGCGCAGCGCCAGCAGCAGCTGTTCTGAGGCCACTTCACGCAGCAGTGTCTGGATGCCTCTGTCATCGATATCAATAAGATTTTCAAAGACAAACATGTTGTCTTGAATCTCCTGCCCCAGCTCCTGATCGATGCCGGTGATCTGATCCATGATTTTGCTCTCAACAGCACCATCGACCAGATTCAGGATATCGGCTGCCGCTTTGATCCCGCCCAGTCCAGTTGATTTTGCGTTGCTGCCACCTGAAAACTGCTGATCCAGAATTGAATCCAGCTCCTGTAGCGCCGCCGGTTGAATACCCTCCAGCGTGGCGACCCGCATCAAAATATCTGTGCGCACATTTTCAGAAAAGGCGGATAGCACATCGGCTGCCTGATCCGGGTCAAGAAAGGAGAGTACAATCGCGATGATCTGCGGGTGCTCCAGCCGGATCATCTCTGCAATGGAGCTTGGGTCCATCCACTTGAGCTGCTCCAGCCCTTTGCTGTTGCGGCCCAGCAGGATCCTGTCGATCATGCCCCCTGCTTTATCCGTACCCAGGGCGCTGGTTAATATGTTTCTGATATAGTCGTCCGAATCAAGCCCCAGTGCTGTTTCACCTTTCAAGGTGGATACAAATGCCCCCATCACCTCTTCCATCTGCGCTGTGCTGACATTGGTCATTGTGGCCATTGCCAAACCCACATCCTGAACCTCTTTCGGCCCCATGTGTTTGAGGATTTCAGCGGCATCCTTTTCACCCAAAGCAAGCAGCAGGATAGCGGCACGCTCAACCCCTTTTGTCTTTGCAGGTTGCTTATCCGGCATCTTCAGAGACCCACTTTTTTACCACCTGCGCCACACGTTTTGGATCTTCCTGCACCATGCCTCTTGCCGCTTCCAGGGTGTTTTCATAGCTTCCGGGGCCGGGCAGTTCTACCTGCTCACCGGATTCACTATCCCCCATAGCATAGCCTGGAGTCCCGGCTGCGCCTGCGGCACCTGCCGCTACAGGTGCCGGCAGGACCGGCACCGCAAGCAGTTTTTTCATTGTAGGTTTCAGCACGACGAAGATCAGCAGCAGCACCAATAGTATGCCTCCCGCCTGGCGCGCCACATCCCACACCCAGGCCTGCTCCCAGATCGCCTCTTCAGGCAGCGGTTCTGGCGCTGGGGGCAGCTGGAAAGCGGCATTGATTACCCGCACAGTATCACCGCGTTCCGCGTTGAATCCCATCGCCTCCTTGACCAGCTGGGTGATCTGCTCCAGCTCTTCAGGGGTGCGGCCGGCCGGTGCTTCATCCTTTTTCTTGTCGGAAACCTGTGGATTATCCACAACCACTGCCACAGAGAGGCGGCGCAGGCTGGTGGTCGGCATGCGCGTATGGCTGATCATCTTGTCCAGCTCATAATTTCGCGTGGCCTGTTTGCTGCTGTTGATCGGCTCTGGCGCCTTTATATCGCCACCTTCCATTTGGCCGACCCGCTCGGGGGCAACGCCACCAACGGGGGGTTGATTGCTCAGCGCCCCCGGTATGCCCTGCACCCCGGCATACTGGCTGCTCTCTTCATTGATCTGTTCGCTGCGTATCGCCAGCTCTTTTTGCTCTTTTGGGTTGAAGCGCTCTTCCGTCTTTTCAACCTGGGTAAAATCCACCTCTGCCGTCACCTGAGCATGCACGCTGTCTGCACCCAGGATAGGGGTGAGAATGTCTTCAATGCGGTTACGATAGCGCTCCTCCAGCTTGCTGGTGTAGTCAAACTGTGAGCTGTTCAGCATCATCTCACGGGTGCCCCCCTGGCCACTGAGCAGGGTACCCTTCTGATCCACCACCGTAACATTATCCGCTTCCAGCTCTGGCACGCTGGAGGAGACCATGTAGACGATGGATGCGACCTGCCCTTTTTCAAGGATACGCCCGGGAAAGAGCTTGACCACAACGGAGGCGCTGGACTTCTTGCGCTTGCGCACAAACACAGACTGCTTGGGCAGCGCCAGATGCACCCGCGCTGTCTGGACGCTGGAGAGGGTGCTGATGGTGCGCGCCAGCTCCCCCTCCATTGCGCGCTGGTAGCGTGCCGCTTCAATCATGCGGCTGGTGCCGAACCCCGTCTCCTGCTGCAACAGCTCAAACCCCAAACCATCACCACGGGGCAGTCCCTGACCGGCAAGTTTTAGCCGCGCATTATGCACCTCTGCTGCCGGGATCATAATGCTGCCGGTGGTTTGATCCACCTTCACCTCTATCCCGGCCTGCTGCAGGGCGTCCACAATCTCTGAGGCATCTTTTTCAGTCAGGCTGCCATAGAGCACCGTGTAGTTTGGGGTCCAGGCCCAAAGCACGATAACGATGCCCAACGCGACACTGCCTGCCAGTGTAAGCATCACCAGCAGCTGCCGAACCACCGGGTTGGAGAGCAGCCCCTGCGGCTGCGGTTCAGCCTGCACCAATTCTGTTGTACTATCGGGGTTTGCAGCCGCCATCTCTGCCTATCCTCTGCAACTGTTCATTGTGACCATTCCCGCCGTCATACCGGCATGCTCATGACATCTTTGTAGGCTTCAACCAGCTTGTTGCGCACCTGCACCATGGCCTGGAATGAGACGCTGGATTTCTGCACAGCAATCATGACCTCGGCCAAATCGACATCTCTTGAGCCTGTTTCAAAGGCCGTTTTCAGTTCACCCGCCGTCTGTTGCGTCTCATTGACCTTGTCAATGGACTGCTTCAGCAGATCACCAAAGCCGACGCCCTGCCCTTGCTCAGCAGGTGTCGCCTCATTTTTGGCCAGCCCTTCCAGTCGCCTCATTTGGGTCAGAACCTGATTCACATCTATCGTATTCATTGTCAGATCACCTTTTTGGACTATCAATTTTCAAGCAAGTATTACGCCAACGGCTACCGTGGAATGGCCACCCCCGCATCACGCAGGCGGGCAATCTTGTAGCGCAATGTGCGCTGGCTGATGCCGAGGCGTTCTGCCACCTCTTTACGGGTGCCATTTCCATTCATCAGTGCATCCAGGATCATCTGCTCTTCCACTGATTTCAGATCCTCTGACAGCCGCCCACCGGGAGGCATCATGGCAGAGCTACCGGCATCCATAGCTGGCTCCATCTCAAAACAGAGATCATCCGGCAGGATCTCATCCCCGGATCGCAGGATAAGGGCGCGTTGAACCACATTCTCCAGCTCTCTGACATTGCCCGGCCAGCCATGGCTTAGCAGGCGCTGCCGGGCCACCGAAGAGATGGCGGGCACTCTCTCGCCCGGCTGCAGGTAGCGCTTCAGCAGAAAAGTGACCAGCGGTAGAATATCTCTCTGCCGCTCACGCAGTGGGGGCAGCGTCAGGGGGAATACATTGAGTCGATAGAAGAGGTCTTCGCGAAAGCGCCCTGCCGCAACCTCTTCCCGCAGGTTTCGGTTGGATGTTGCCAAAACGCGCACATCAAGCTGGATCAATTTGCGACCACCCAGCCGTTCAACCTCGCGCTCTTGCAGCACACGCAACAGTTTGGCCTGTAGCGACAGGCTCATCTCCGAGATCTCATCCAGCAGCAGCGTGCCGCCCTTTGCCTGCTCGAACTTCCCGGGTGATGCCTGGTATGCCCCGGTGAAGGCCCCTTTCTCATAACCAAACAGCATCGCTTCCAGCATATTCTCTGGAATGGCTGCGCAGTTCAGCGCAACAAACGGGCCATCACAACGGTTGGAGCAGCGGTGTATGTAGCGGGCAAAAACCTCTTTACCCGTGCCACTCTCTCCACCGATCATAACGGTGGCTTCATTCTGGGCCACCCGGCGGGAGAGCTCCAGCAGCTCCCGCGTGCGCAGATCTTCTGCGATGATGGATGCTGCCTCTTCCGTTGAGTTCAGGATGCTGCTCTTTACCTTTTCCAGCAGCGTTTCGACCTCAAAGGGTTTTACCAGGTAGTCAACGGCTCCCCCTCTCATGGCCGATACCGCTTTATCCACACTGCCATAGGCTGTCATCAACAAAACGGGGATTGAGGGGTAGAGTCTCTTTATTTTCTGCATCAGGGCATGCCCGTCCATAGGCCGCATCTGTACATCACTGACAACCATGCCAATGGGGTGATGCTCCAGCACATTGAGCGCAGCCTGCCCTTCACTTGCCGTCTGCACCGCATAACCTGCCATCTCCAAGGTATCGCAGAGCGTCTCACACAGGGTGGGATCATTCTCTACAACCAATACACTTGTCTGATTCATAAGGGATTCCTCGAACGTATTTCATACACACCAGGCCGCTTTTTCAGATAACCCGGCACCGTCTCCTCACGGCGACCCTCCTGATAAAGCGGAAGGCTGATCTTAAAACTGGCTCCACCCAGCTGTGACGGGACAATGGATATGTCGCCCTCATGAGCCAATACAACAGACTGCACAACCGCCAGGCCAAGGCCGGTGCCATCACTGCTTGTGGTGAAGAAGGGGTCAAATATCCGTTCTCTTATATCTTCAGCAATACCTGGCCCGTTATCGCTAACCAGGATCTCCAACATGGCATTTGATGCACAATTTAGCGCTATCTGTAGCTGCACCCGGGCGCCACCATGAGCCAGCGCATTGTTGGCCAGATTCATCAAGGCACCCAATAGCCCATCCTGATTGCCCTGAATCATCAGCGCTCCTGCTGTCCGGTCGATCAGCTCAAAACTCGCACCGCGTGCTTTGATCAGAGGCTCGAGCATCTGCTCCAGGTTCATCATCAATGGCGCAACAGCAATCGGAACAAGCAACCCCTGGTTGCCACTGGCAAAGGCCAGCATATCTTTTATTTGGCGTTCGATATGACACAGGCGGGTGCGCAGGCGGCTGGAAAACTGCTGGCGGCGCTCTGTTGGCAGATCCTCACGCGCAAGATGTGCACTGTCCAGCAGTGCAGAGGTCAATGGCGTGCGTATCTGATGTGCAAGCTGGGCCGCCATATTTCCCAGGCTGTTCAAGCGCTCCTGCCGATCCAGATGCACTTGCAGTTCACGCATCTCGGTAACATCCAGCAGCAATATGATTTTTCCAGGCTCGGGGGAGAGGCTGCATTCAAAGAGCGTAACCAGCGCGCCGCTATTGAGGCAGAGATCCCCGCTGCTTTTTTTGGTGAAAATGCGCTGGTAAAGCTCGGGCCAGATGGCGCCCTGCCGGATGCCATCCAGCATGCTGGCAGCTGCCGGGTTGAACTCCTGGATGGCATTCTGGCCATTGACGACCACTACGGCTGCCGGCATCACTTCAAGCAGGTGGGAGAGCCGGTTTGCCAGTCGCTCTTTTTCTGCCAACTGGCGCAGACGGTCTGTATGTGTCTCTGCCAGCTCCCGGCTTAGCTGCTCGACCCGGTTTTGCAGTTGCTGATATGAGTCGGTTAGCTGTTCTGATACCTGATTGAATGCCAGAAAGGCATCTTCCAGCTGCTGCTGTCGGGTAGGGTTGTGTGAGGGTATTGGCACGTAATTTTCTCTGCTCGGTTGAGTCCTGATCGGAGACTAACCTGGTAGCAGCAATTAACGTGCCTGTTTTTATTTCTCTTATATTACAATAACTTATTTTATTCAAAAATAGTCAACGTCAAATAACCGGCGATTCAGTCCCGCGTGACATGCCATATTTTCGAAGTTTTTCCACCAGCGTGGTCCGGCGCATCTTGAGTCGTTTGGCCGCATGGGCAACCACTCCACCTGCCTCTTCCAGCGCCTGTTGGATCAACTCCTGCTCCAGAGCACAGAGGTGCTCTTTGAGGTCGATCCCTTCATGCGGCAGACGCGCCACATTGCGCACTGAATGGCTCCCTGTATCGGCGATGGTTACCTGGGGCAGCTCACTCTCGATTTGGGCGATATCCACACCCTCCCTAAATTTTTCAGGCAGGTCTTTGACATCGACAACACCATAGGGATAGAGGATTGTCAGGCGCTCAATCAGGTTGGCCAGTTCACGCACATTGCCGGGCCAGCCATAGCAGCTCAGTGCAGTCACGGCAGCCGGGGTTAGACGAACCGATCCACGTTTTTCGTTCTCGATGCGGGAGATCAGATCCGTGGTCAGCAGCGGAATATCCTCTATGCGCTCTCTTAGAGGTGCCAATTCGATGGGAAAGACATTGAGCCGGTAGAAGAGATCCTCTCTGAAGCTGTTGTCTTCTATCGCTTTTTCCAGATTACGATGGGTCGCAGCAATAATGCGTACATTGCAGTGGATGGTTTTATTGCTTCCAACACGCTCAAAAGAGCGCTCCTGCAACACCCGCAACAGCTTGACCTGCATCGGCATGCTCATATCGCCGATCTCATCCAGAAACAGCGTGCCGCCCTCTGCCATCTCAAAGCGCCCCTGGCGAGCACTGATGGCGCCGGTAAATGCACCTTTCTCATGGCCAAAAAGCTCACTCTCCAGCAGATCTGCCGGGATCGCCCCGCAGTTTACCGGCACAAACGGTTTGCCGCGCCGCAGTGAGTGATAGTGCAGCTTCCGGGCAACCACCTCTTTGCCTGTGCCCGATTCACCCAACAGCAAGACTGTGGCCTCGGTATCTGCCACCTGGGCAATCATGCGGGCAATTTTTCGGGTAGAGCGGCTATTGCCTGACAGGCTTCTAAACAGCTCCAGTGGGCGCTCATCCTCCCCGCTGGCAGCACGGGTTTCGTTATACACCTCTGCTTTGTGCAGCAGGGCCATCAAAATATTGTGGCGTGTTGGCAGTGCTATATTGCCAATGATGGTGGTCACCCCGGTAACAGCCCTCTTTCCAGGCTTGTCTGGCCCGATTTGAAATATTGCTGGCCTGCTCTCTCTCTCATTAAGGGTTTGCAAAAGCGCTGCCGAGTGCTCTGACTTATCATCAGCACCCAAAATTACCACTACGCAGGCATCACCCAGCTCATCCAGATGCCTTTCCAAAGCCTCGGCATCAGCAGCAATCTTTACTGAATAGTCAATGAATTCAATAATATCCCTTAGATAACG
>WFXD01000065.1 GCA_015490795.1 Gammaproteobacteria bacterium | reverse complement strand
TAACCGACGAAGATCACGCTGGAGTCATCGCGCCACAGATTGTGCTTGAGGTGGTGCCGCACCCGCCCCCCGGTACACATGCCCGAGCCGGCCATGATCACCGCCCCGCCTCGGATGTTGTTCAGCGCCATGGACTCCGCCGTCTCGCGGGTAAAGTGCAGGCCCGGCAGGGCGAAGGGATCGCGCTGTTTATTAAACAGCGCCACGGTTTCAGCGTCGTAACACTCGGGGTGGTGGAGAAAGATCTCGGTGGCTGAGATGGCCATGGGCGAATCGAGAAAGACCTGGGTGCTGCCCGGCAAGCGGCCACTGCTGACCCCCTCCTGAAGGAAGTAGAGAATCTCCTGGGCACGCTCCAGCGCAAAGGTGGGAATGACCACGTTGCCGCCGCGGCGGAAGGTATCTTCGATCGCCTCGTACAGCTCCTCGATGGAGGGCTGGAGCTGTTTGTGCAGCCGATCACCGTAGGTGGTCTCCATAACCACCACATCCGCCGCCGGGGGCGTGGCCGGGTCACGCAGAATCACCCGACCGCCGTAGCCCAGATCACCGGAAAAGAGCACCGAGCGTTTTTTGCCCTGCTCTTCCAGTTCGAGATAAATGCTGGCCGAGCCGAGAATGTGGCCGGCATCGATAAAGGTGGCATGGATGCCGGGGCAGATCGCCATGCGCTGATCGTAATGGGCGGTACGGCCAAAGGCGTCCAGACTGTTGAGGGCGTCGAGCACCGTGTAGAGCGGTTCGCCCCGCTTTTTATGCCTGTTTTTGCCCCGTGCGGCGCGGCGTGTCTGATACGCTGCCTCCTCCTCCTGCAGGTGGGCCGAGTCGAGCATCACCAGTCTTGCCAGTTCGCGTGAGGCCGAAGTGGTAATCACCTCGCCGCTAAAACCGCGCTTCACCAGTAGCGGGATGCGGCCACAGTGATCCAGATGGGCATGGGTCAACAGCAGGTAGTCGATATCGGCCGGCTCGAAGCCAAAGGGGCCGGCATTCTCCTCCGCCAGTTCGTGGTTGCCCTGATAGATGCCGCAGTCGATAAGAATGCGCTTCCCCCCGCATTCGATAAGATGGCAGGAGCCTGTGACCTCCTGATCCGCGCCGTGAAAGGAAATTTTCATTGTCTTGTCTCCTGTTGGTGTCGCGTTGACAAATCCGGCCAGAGATCATCTCCCGGTGCCACAAAACAGAGAGGTGCCGTTCTCTTCGTGCCAACAAAGGATGCCCTCCCAAATCTCTTCAGCCGTTTCGGCAAACCAGAACAGTTTGCGGTCTTCGGCATCCACCACGCCTTCGTCAATCAGAAACTCGAAGTCGAAGGCTTTTTGCCAGTAATCAGCCCCCACCAGAACCACGGGTAACGGAGCCATTTTGCGGGTCTGAATGAGGGTCAGTGTTTCAAACAGTTCGTCGAAGGTGCCCAGCCCCCCCGGAAAGGCCACCAGCGCCCTGGCCCGCATCAGAAAGTGCATTTTGCGCAGGGCGAAATAGTGAAACCGAAAACAGAGCTCGGGGGTGATGTAGGGGTTGGGGTACTGCTCATGGGGCAGGGTAATGTTGAGGCCGATGGTCTTGGCACCGGCATCACTGGCACCCCGGTTGGCCGCCTCCATAATTCCCGGCCCGCCGCCGGTCATCACCACCAGCCGGCAATCCTCGGGGCCGCTGCCTGACTCCCCCACCCGCCGGCCAAGCTCCCGCGCAACGTCGTAATAGTGGCTCTTGGCCTGCACGCGCCTGGCCACCTTTAGCTGGCGTTCAAGTTCGCCGTCATCGGGACGTTGTCGCAGGGCCTTTTGCAGCGCCTCCACCTGACGGCGAGCGGCGGCAGGCTCCACCACGCGGGTGCCGCCGAAGACGACGACGGTGTGGTGAATGCCGTGCTGCTCCAGCAGCAGTTCGGGCTTGCCGTAGTCCAGTTGCAGGCGCAGGCCCCGGCTCTCATCACGGCGCAGAAAATCCACATCCTCATCCGCCTGCCGGTAGCTGTCGCTGCGCAGCAGGGCTTCGACCCGCGCCGGCGCACTGGCGTCTTCCTCCGGGGGTTTGGGGGTCTGCCAGGGCAGTTTCTGTTGCCGCTGCAACGGGTGTGGCGGTGTCGGAATAGTGGGATGTTTTTTGTCTGCCATCGCTGCTTTCCTGTTCATTGGTTTGCTACCTATTGGCTCTCTGGCCACTTCCACTGACTGATGGCGGGCATGTCCTCGCCGTGTTCAAGGATGTATTCGTGATGCTCCACCAGCCGATCTCGCATCAGCTGATGCAGATGCCCGGCCCGATCAGCCAGGGCCGCCACCCGCTGCACCACATCCATAACCAGATGAAAGCGGTCCAGATCGTTGCGCACCACCATGTCAAAAGGCGTAGTGGTGGTGCCCTCCTCCTTGTAACCCCGCACATGCAGTTGCTGGTGAAAGTGACGCCGGTAGGTGAGGCGATGGATCAGCCACGGGTAGCCGTGAAAGGCGAAAATCACCGGAATATCCGTACCAAACAGGGCGTCGAAGTCGGCATCGCTGAGCCCGTGGGGATGCTCCTCACTGGGTTGCAGAGTCATCAGGTCCACCACGTTGATGACGCGGATGCGCAGCGCCGGCGCATGTTGGCGCAACAGGTCAACGGCGGCCAGGGTTTCGATGGTGGGCACATCACCGCAGCAGGCCATGATCACGTCGGGGCGGCCCTCCTGATCATTGCTGGCCCACTCCCAGATGCCGATGCCGGCGCTGCAATGTTTGATGGCCGCATCCATGTCGAGCCACTGGGGTTCGGGCTGTTTGCCAGCGACGATAACGTTCACCAGATCCCTGGAGTTAAGGCACTCGTGGGTCACCCACAGCAGGCTATTGGCATCGGGCGGCAGGTAGACGCGGACGATGTCAGCCTTTTTGTTGACGACGTGATCAATAAAACCCGGGTCCTGGTGGGAAAAGCCGTTGTGATCCTGACGCCAGACGTGGGAGGTGAGCAGAATATTGAGCGACGCAATGGGCCGGCGCCAGGGGATGGTCTTGCACACCTTGAGCCATTTGGCGTGCTGGTTGAACATGGAATCGACAATGTGAATAAAGGCCTCGTAGCAGGAAAACAGACCGTGGCGACCGGTCAGCAGGTAGCCCTCCAGCCAGCCCTGACAGGTGTGCTCAGACAACATCTCCATCACCCTGCCATCGGCGGCCAGGTGGTCGTCATTCTCCTCCCGTTGCGCCAACCAGGCCCGGTCAGTCACCTCAAACAGGGAGGCAAGACGGTTGGAGGCGGTCTCGTCAGGCCCCATGACGCGGAAGTTGGCGGCCTTCATGTTGAGCTTCATTACATCGCGCAGGTACTCCCCCATGCGCCGGGTGGCTTCGCCCAGCGCCGCACCGGGGTGGCTGACCGCCACGGCGTAGTCTCTGAAGTCGGGCAACCGCAACGGCTTCAGCAGCAAACCGCCGTTGGCGTGAGGGTTGGCCCCCATGCGCCTGTCACCCTGCGGTGCCAGCGCAGCAATCTCGGGCCGCAGCGAACCCTCGGCATCGAACAGCTCCTCGGGCCGGTAGCTCTTCATCCAATTTTCCAGCAGGCGCAGGTGTTCCGGTTTGGTGGCGTCGGGGATGGGCACCTGGTGGGCGCGCCAGTAGCCCTCCACCTTCAGGCCGTCCACCTCTTTGGGGCCGGTCCAGCCCTTGGGGGTACGCAGGATAATCATCGGCCAGCGCGGCAGACGACGCTCCTGCCCTTCGCGGGCTCGCTGCTGGATGCTGCGGATCTCGCGCAGGCAGTCGTCCATCACCCGGGCCAGGCGTTGATGAACCGCTGCCGGCTCCGTGCCTTCCACCACAAAAGGCAGGTAGCCCAGGCCGCTGAAGTAGTCCCGCAAGTCCTCGTCGGCAATGCGCGCCAGCACCGTCGGGTTGGCAATCTTGTAGCCGTTCAGGTGCAACACCGGCAACACCGCGCCATCCCGGGCCGGGTTGAGAAATTTGTTGCTCTGCCAGGCCGTGGCCAGTGGGCCAGTCTCGGCCTCGCCATCGCCCACCACGCACAGGGCGAGCAGATCCGGATTGTCGAACACCGCGCCGTAGGCGTGAGATAACGAGTAGCCCAGCTCGCCCCCCTCGTTGATGGAGCCGGGGGTCTCCGGCGCACAGTGGCTGGGAATGCCGCCGGGAAAGGAGAACTGCCGGAACAGTCGGCAGATGCCGTCACGATCACGGGAGATGTGGGGGTAGTACTCGCTGTAGCTGCCCTCCATCCAGGTGCTGGCCACCAACGCCGGGCCGCCATGACCCGGGCCGGTGATGAAAATGGCGTTGAGCTCTTCGCGCTTGATGAGCCGGTTCATGTGGGCATAGAGCAGATTCAGCCCCGGCGTAGTCCCCCAGTGGCCAAGACGGCGCGGCTTGATGTGTTCAGCGGCCAGCGGCGTTTCGAGCAGCGGGTTGTCAAGCAGGAAAATCTGCCCGGCCGAGAGGTAATTGGCGGCTCGCCACCAGGCATCGATGGCCTGTAGTTCATCCGCAGACAGCGCCGGTTTCAGCTTCTCTTCTTTGCTCATGATCTCTCTCCTGAACGCCCTTGAGGTTCACTCGGGCGGTGCGTTCGTTTTACTCGTTGTCTCACCCTGGTTGTGCATCAACACCGCCAGTGCTGCCGCCACCAGCCGCGCCATGGGTGGATCGGAACGTGAAGGCAGCAAAATAGGCACCTTGGCACCGATGACGATACCGGCCAGGGTGGCCCCGGCCAGATACTCCAGATCCTTGGCGAGGATGTTGGCCGCATTGAGATCGGGGGCCAGCAGAATATCCACCTGACCCGCAACCGGACTGTCGATCTGCTTGATACGGGCGGCCTCGGCCGAGATGGCGTTATCGAAGGCCAGCGGCCCATCAACAATGGCGTGTTTGATCTGGCCCCGGTCGGCCATTTTGCTCAGGCAGGCGGCATCGATGGTGGAAGCGATCACGGGTTTGACCACCTCCACGGCAGACAACGCCGCCACCCGGGGTTGCACCACGCCCAGCAGCCGCGCCAGATCGATGGCATTTTGCAAAATTGCCGTTTTTACGGTGAGATCCGGGGCGATGTTGATGGCCGCATCGGTAATAAACAGTGGCTTGGGGTAAGAGGGCAGCTCGGCCACAAAAACGTGGCTGATGCGCTGGCCGGTACGCAGCGCCGCAAGCACCGGCCGCATCAGGGCGTCGGTGTGAATCCAGCCCTTGGCCAGGGCGCTCACTTTCCCCCGCAACACCTGATCGATACCCAGTTGAACCGCCTCCGCTTCACTGCGGCTATCGAGCAGGGGGATGCCGTCGAGCTCGAAGCCCAGCTGCTGACAGAGCCGGCGAATGGCGTCCGCGTTGCCGATGAGCACAGGGGCCACCAGGCCCTCGGCCCGCGCCTCCATCGTCCCCTGCAAGACGTGCGTCTCTTCGGCGTTGACCACCGCCAGTGGCAGTGGCGGATATTGCCGCGCCAGGTCGATAAAGGCCTTTAGTTTCGGACTCGCCGGGGTTTGCTCTCTATCCACGTTAATCCACCTGATCTGTTGTTGCCGCCCGTGCGGGGGGCAGATGTTAAGACCATGCACTCATTCACCTTCCGATTCCATATCAGCCCGGTACTCACCCCGTTGCGCCGCGCCATTCAGCCGGGCGCGTTTGAGCAAGGCCCGCTGCGCCGCCGCCACATTTTCCGCCTTGCCCTGCCAGGCTTGCAGTACCGGCTGCTGCAATGCCCGGCCGTAGGAAAACGACAGCAACCAGGGTACATCAGGAAACCCCGCATTCATGGCATTGAGATTGGCCGTGGCCTGCATCGGACTCAGCCCCCCAGAGAGAAAGTTGATGCTCGGCACGGCGGCGGGCACGCAGCGACGCAGCACCCGCACTGTGGTCTCGGCAACGGCGTCGGCACCGGCCTGCTCGGCGCACCCCTTTCCCGCCACCACCATATTGGGCTTGAGCACGATATGTTCGAGCGCCACATGGTGGCGATGCAGGGCATCAAAGATCGCCTTCTGCACCGCCTCGGTCACCTTGGCGCAGCGGGCCAGGGTGTGGTCACCGTCCATCAGCACTTCCGGCTCCACGATGGGAACAATGCCCTGGGCCTGACAGACCGCCGCATAGCGCGCCAGCATCTCGGCATTGGCGCTGATGCCCAGGGGCGACGGATTGTGCTCGCGAATGGCGTAGACCTCGCGCCATTTGGCAAACCGTGCGCCCCGCTGCTGGTACTGTTGCAGCCGCTCCGCCAGCCCGTCGAGGCCATAGGTGATGAGATCGCCCGGCGACAGCGCCAGCGGCCCCTTGCCCTTGTCCACCTTGATGCCGGGGACGATACCGCGCCGTGCCAACACCTCGGGCAGCGGCGTACCGTCATCAGCGCTCTGGCTCAGAGTCTCTTCGAATTCGATGACGCCACTGATGAAATCCTCGATACCCGGCGCACTGAACAACAGCGCACGATAGGCGCGGTGATTCTCCGCCGTGGATTCAACACCGATGGGCGCGAAACGTTTGGCAATGGTGGGCGAACTCTCATCGGCAGCGAGTATGCCTTTGCCCGGCTGCACCATCTGCCTGATGGTGGCCTCCAGTGTCTCTTGTGTTGCCATGCTTGCCTCCTCTCCTGTACGGCCAGCGCCATACGTGCAGCCTGTACGAAGGATTCCGTTAGCCTAGAAAAATCAGTTGAGCCGTAGCGAGAGCGGCTAAGGTGCTTAAGATACAGGGTTTTTTTCCACATTTTGAACGATTGCGTATCACCCATACGGTGAGTTCAAAATGTGGAAAAAAATCCTGTAGATTGAGTGCATTAGACGTTCACAGTAGGCTCAACTGATTTTTCTAGGGTTAGTGTTGGATGGGGCCGCCCCTCTGCTATCCCCGCTTTCAGCAGTCAACAAAAAGCAGACTTGAATGCTACCGCCACCTGCCGCAGAGGTCTGTAACTTAGGTTGCACAACATCACACTCTCTACCGCTACAATGCACAGCAGGCTCTTTATGAAAGGCGGAAGGCAGACCGATGCTGACAGGATTTCTTTTTATGTGGCTGGTGACTGCCATCGGCTTGTGGATAGCAACGCTCGTGGTGCCCGGTGTGCGTGCAACGACACTGGGCGGACTGCTGTGGGCTGCGCTGGTGCTCGGGCTGGTCAACGCCTTTATCCGGCCGATCCTGTGGCTCCTCACCCTGCCACTGACCGTCCTGACCTTTGGACTCTTTGCGCTGGTGGTCAACGCCTTCACCCTGTGGTTGAGTGCCGCAATGGTGAAGAATTTTGAAATCGATGGCTTCGGTAGCGCCCTGCTGGCTGCTCTGGTGATGGCCCTGCTGGGCGCGGCGGGGTTTGTTCTGATGAACTGGCTGATGATGGGTGAGGTGCATTGGATGATGTATCGTAGCGGGCCGGGGATGATGATCTGATAGCCACGCAATTAGCTCAATTACAGGCTCCTAGCGATACCAGAGAATAAAATTCCCCTCCAGCGGCACCTTCGCCAGCGGATGTGCCGGGATGATGCGGGGGGTGTAATCGGTCAGGGGACGGTCGGCATTGACGTTACCGGCGTAGAGCCAGGCGTTGGCCGAGCCGGTCAGCGCGGTGCCGCGTTGCAGTGTCTGGCGCAGCGGCTCACCGCCATCGACCGCTTCGGCGTAGAGTTCGACACTGACGGCCTGGGGGGGAATGTCGTCAAGATAGACCTGCACTTCTATCTGCCAGCAATCGTTCTCTTTCGCGCTCATGACGTTGCCAAAGTGGATGCGTTGCCAGTGCTGTTGCAGGGTGTTGTGCCAGGCCTCCAGTTCACTGGCCACCGCCTTGTCGTCGGCGCGCTGGCGCCAGGCCCTGGCCAGTGGCACATAGTAGTCTTCGGTGTATTCACGCAACATGCGGTTGCTGGAGTAGCGCGGGGTCAGGCGGGCCATGCTTTCGCGCAGGCGACTGATCCAGGCGGTGGGGATGCCGTTCTCATCGCGCTGGTAGAAGCAGGGCACCACGGCCTCCTCCAGCAGGCGGTAGAGTTGCTCGGTTTCGTTCATGTCCCAGGCGGCAATGTCGTCATGCTCCTGGCCATCCCCCAGCGCCCAGCCCAGCTCCGGGGCGTAGGCTTCAGCCCACCAGCCGTCCAGCTCTGACAGATTCAGACCGCCATTGACCAGCACCTTCATGCCGCTGGTGCCGCTGGCCTCCCAGGGGCGGCGCGGGGTGTTGATCCAGACATCGACGCCCTGGGTCAGCTGGGCGGCCACTTGCAGGTCGTAGTCTTCAACAAAGATCACCTGCAGCCAAAGCTCGTACTGCTCCAGAAACTGCTGCCACTGGCGCAGCATGTGTTTGCCGATATCATCTTGCGGGTGGGCCTTGCCGGCGATGACCAGCTGTACTGGCCGGTCGCGGTTGCTGAGCAGGCGTACCAGACGCTGCGGGTCGTGAAGCAACAGGTTGGGGCGTTTGTATTCGGCGAAGCGGCGGGCAAAGCCCAGTGTCAGAGCGTCGGGCTCCAGCGCACCGGCATAGACCCGGCTGCGTGACTCCGCCGAGCCCCGCCCCCGGTATTGGTGCACCAGTCGATGACGCAGCCAGGCCACCAGCCGTTGGCGAGCCTGGCTGCGAAAATCCCACAGCGCCGTGTCGGAGAGCTGGCGAAAATCGGCCTCGACGCGCTCCAGGGAACCGCGCCAGCGCAACTTGCCGCAGGCCTTGGTCCAGAGCGCATCAGACTCAAGCGAGTCCCAGCTGGGCACATGCACGCCATTGGTGACATGGCTCACCGGCACCTCGGCCTGTGGCCAGCGCGGAAACAGCGGGGAGAAGATGCCCCGGCTCACCTCGCCATGCAGACGACTCACCGCGTTACAGGCCCCGGCCCCATTCAGCGCCAGACAGGCCATGTTGAAGGGTTCGTTCACGTCGTGGGCATTGCTCCTGCCCAGCGCCAGCAGCGTTTGCATATCGACCCCAAGACCGGCAGCAAACGATTGGAAATACTGCGCCAGCAACTGGGGGGAGAAGCGGTCAAAACCCGCTTCCACCGGCGTGTGGGTGGTGAAGAGGTTGCCGGCGCGGGTGGCACGCAATGCCTCGCTGAAGGAGCAATCCAGGCGCTGCATCTGGTAACGCGCCCGCTCCAGAATCGCAAACGCTGCGTGGCCTTCGTTGAGGTGGCACACCGGGCAGTCGATGCCCAGCGTCTCCAGCAAGCGCCAGCCGCCGATGCCCAGCACCATCTCCTGTTGCAGCCGTTTCTCTTTGCCACCCCCGTAGAGTTCGCTGGTGATGCCCCGGTCGCCGGGGTCGTTGAGCGGGTCGTTACTATCGAGCAGCAACAGCGAACGCCGTCCCACCTGGGCACGCCAAGTGCGCAGATGCAAGCGTCGGCCGGGTAACTCGAGACTGATACGCACCCATTCGCCCTGATCATCACGCAGCGGCACCACAGGCAACATGGTGGGGTCGTTGTAGGGGTAGAATTCAATCTGTTCGCCATCGGCACTCAGGGCCTGACGAAAGTAACCCTGCTGATAGAGCAGCCCCACGCCGATGATGGGCACATCCAGATCGCAGGCGGTTTTGAGATAGTCCCCGGCCAGCACCCCCAGCCCGCCGGAGTAGATAGGCAGCGATTCGCAGATGCCGAACTCCATGCTGAAATAGGCGACGTAACCACCCACCGCATCGCCGATGGTCTCGGAGAACCAGGAGCTTTCGCCAAAGTGCGCTTCACGCGCTGCCAGCTGTTTGTTCAGTTTTTCAAGAAAATCGCGATCTGCCGCCAAGCTCTGCAAGCGCCGGTCGGAGACTGTCTCCAGAATCAGCCAGGGGTTGCGGGTCTCTTGCCAAAGTCTGGGGGCCACCCGACGCCAGAGGGCATCGGCTCCGTGGTTCCAGCTCCAGCGCAGATCCAGCGCCAGTGTTGCCAGCCCTTCCAGTGGCTCGGGCAGGCTGCGAGGTAAATAGTGGTTGGTCTGCATCAGTTCTTTATCTCCGGAGTGTCCCCCGCTCTCTGGCCCAGATGTAAATAGTAGACCAGGCTCGTGCAGGCCGGGGACTATTTCTCATCAAGCAACCAATCCCACGCGGCATCGATTTCATCAGTGGGAAAGAAGATAACTTCGGCGGCAGTAAACGGTTTGCTCAATTTCACCATCCACTCATTCCGGCCAGGATCACCCACCAGCGCGATGCGTTCCACATCGTGGTAGTGTTTTATATCGAAGATAATATCATCCCAGGCGGCGTGCAGATCCCAACCGTGAAAATCCGCCAGCTGCACCAGCAGGCGGATTTTCCCTTCGCGTGCAATTAATGCCTCCAGCTCCGGCACCAGCACTTTGTAATCGTCATCATGTAACTTTCCACTCAGTTTGAAGCCGATCACCTTGCCCTTTTCGGGCTGAAGTTTTTCAATCATTGTGAATCCCCCCTCGTCAAATAAAGTAATCGGGGGGTCCCGCCTGACACCAAACTGGCGAGACCGCCCTCGGCAGGCTGTAGAACGGTTACTTAAACCAGTTCACAACGCGATCCCAGTAGGAGGCGATCTCCTTGCCGGCCTTTTCAAGCGCGCTCCCGGAGCGATCTCCCTTGGCCAGTGACTGGCTTAACTTGTTGATCTCCTTGTTCAGCTGGCGCACCTCCTTGGCACGGCTCTCACCGCTGATGGCTTCGTATTTTTTCAGATTGTCAGAAGCGCGCTCTAGTGTTGCCTGAGCCTGATCCGTTTTGCCCTCACTGATTTCCAGTTGCGCCAGCTTCAGGTCATCCGCCGCCTCAGACAGAGGGAGTTCAACCGCGAAATATTCAAAAACCACACCTTCCGTTTGCAGCAGAGCCAACGCCACATCGGCATTGTCGAAATGACCTTTATCCAGCTCTTCCCTGGCTAACGCCAGTGCATCACCCGCCATGACAATATCCAGTTTCATGGTGGATTGGCTCCATATCGAGTAATCCTCTATGGCAGATGCGTGGCCGCTTTTATGGCCGCGGTGTTTGAGGCGCTTTGCTTTGGCCTGCACGACTGGCGCTATCACGTCTTCGATATATTGCTCGTTAAACACCTGCACAAAGCGCTTGTTCACTTTGTCTTCATCACTGTAAGTGACATCACCTGCCTTGATGGTTGTCGTGACTTTATATTTGGGGATCGTATTCTCGATCAGCTTGACCAAGGTCAGCCCCTGCTCGATCTCTTTCAAGGCAGTCTCTTTGTCTTCAGCAAGAAGGGCGATACGTGCATCTTCGGTGTGCAGCAAAACACGTCCGGCCGCCAGCGACATGGCCTGGGACTCTTGTGCTGACAATGTGGTCATGGGTTTAATATCCATCTCTGCAATGATGCGCGCTTTATCAGACTCGGCAGATGCAGGAAGCGAAACAAACAGTGCAGCCGCCAATACAGCGCTGCACAATGGCTTTATTTTGAATGGCGTAGCAACAGTAGTAGACATGATAAATCTCCTTGATTTTCATCGATTGATTGAAAGGGGAGAAAACTCCCATCACGGCTGATTCTATTCCCGTCTTTTGCTGCCCATCTGCTACTTAAGTTACATTAAGAAAATTTTTTTGGTTACAACTGAGGGGCCAACAACCGCGCCAAACCTTCATCCTAAGCCTAGAAAAATCCTGTAGATTGAGTGCATTGGACGTTCGCACTTGTGCCCGCCTTTTGGGTAGTAGGCGCAACTGATTTTTCCAGGATAAACTGGCTCGTATGGGGGATTCCTCATTATCGACGTCCAAAAACATGCAGGGATTTTTGTAGCTGCACCAGAAAACCACGGTGGCGTGGCGTCTCCTGTGACAGGTGGCGATAGACCTGTACCTTGACCCAATCGGTGAGCAAGGCAGAGGCGAACGAGTAGCCCCAGATGAGCGCGATCTCCGGCCAGGAAATGGGGGTGATGAGTCCGAGGCCGCAGGCCGCCAGCAATGTTGCAGCCAGCTTGGTAACCGCTGCAGACCAGATTATGATGGGTGCCGGCCAAGGGCGTTGCCAGAAGTGCCCTTTGGTGCGGGCGACGAACAGTACCAGATGTCCGGCGACCGCCATCTTCAGAAATATGTAGGTCTGGATTTGAGCCACGTTCAGGTGCAGCCAGTCCATGGCGATCAGCAGCATGCCAAAGCTGCCAACGACGCCGACGATACCCATGGCGGTGGACACGGTGATTACCTGCTGCATGTTCCAGCGCACAGGGTTCTTTTCCAGGCCGGTGTGATCGTAGGCGATGGTCATGATAGGCACATCATTGAAGAAGGCGAGAAGAATGATCATGATTGCCGTGATGGGGTAGAAATCAAAGAAGATCATCGCCAGCACGACGAAGAACATGATGCGAATGGTTTCACTGATGCGGTAGATGGCATACGCATTCATGCGCTCAAAAATGCGCCGTGCTTCTTCGATGGCATTCGTGATCACCGACAGGCCAGGCGCCGTGAGTACCAGATCTGCCGCAGCACGCGCGGCATCGGTCGCGCCACTGACAGCAATGCCGACATCGGCCTGCTTTAAAGCAGGGGCGTCGTTGACGCCGTCGCCGGTCATGCCGGTAATGTGGTTACGTTTTTGCAAAATTTTAACAATTGCAAATTTGTGCTCGGGAAAAACTTCAGCAAAACCATCAGCGTTTTCTACCGTCTCTATGCTGGCTCGATGGTCTTGGCCATCCTCTCCATTGGGCAGCGCATCGGCACGCAGAATATGGCTGCCCAGTCCCAGTTTTACGGCAATCTGTTTGGCGATGGACAGGTTGTCGCCCGTCACCATTTTCATGCCAATACCGTAGGCTCGCATCTGGGCGATGGTCTCAGCCGAGTCTTCGCGCGGCGGATCAAACAGAGAGAGGATGCCAAGAAAAATCCAGCCAGATGAGCCACTCTCCCGGCGAGCAACGCCGAGGGCGCGATAGCCCTGCTGTGCAAATGCATCGACGACCTGCTGGGCGCGTGTCAGCGTATCCCCGGTCAGTCCTGCCATCTCCATGATGACCTGTGGTGCGCCTTTGGCGGCCTGAAAGGTGCTGCCGCTGGCATCCTGTATAGTAGCTTCCGTGCGTTTGTGTACCGGGTCGAAGGGGATGAAATCGATTTGATGAAAGGCCGTGAGCTGGCTTCTGTCCTGCAGCCCCTCCAGTACGGCTTCATCGATGGCATCCCGGTCCTCTTCGCGCGAGGCCTGTGCGGCAGTCAGCAGAACCTCCTGTTGATCCTGGGCATGAAAAACCTCAATTTCACCCAGGGTCAGGCGATTCCGGGTCAAGGTGCCGGTTTTGTCCGAGCACAAAATATCCATGCTGGCCATCTCTTCGATCGACTCCAGACGGGTAACGATGGCTTTGCGTTTCGACAATGCCATGGCGCCCATCGCCATGGTCATGGAGAGTACCGCTGGCATGGCAACGGGAATCGAGGCTACAGTGAGAATCAGTGCAAACTGTGCCAGCTCCAGCCAATCTGTCCCCCGGTGTAATCCAACGATAATCAATAGAGCTACCAGCACCAGGCTTACATAGATAAGGTAGTCACCAATGGAGAGAACAGCCTTTTGAAAGTGAGAGATGGTTTTTGCCTGTTGCACCAGGCTGGCTGTTTGGCCAAAGCGAGTATTGGCGCCGGTTGCTGTCACTTTGGCGATGACTTCACCCTGCTTAACCACCGTTCCTGAAAAGGCATCATCCCCCGTGCGTTTTGTGACAGGCAGAGACTCACCGGTAAGTGCCGACTGATCCACGCTTAGATAGTCACCCTCCATCAATTCGACATCAGCGGGAATCACATCGCCCAAACGAATACGCACGACGTCTCCCGGTACCAATTTCTGCGCATTAATCTCCTGCCATTGGCCATCTCGCCGCACGCGCGCCTTCAGCGCCAGTTGCTTCATCAATGCTGCCACGGCGTTTCCTGCTGTGTATTCCTGCCAGAAACCCACTGCTGCGTTGAACAGCAACAGGGCAATGATGATCCAGAAATCTGCCCAGTGCTGCACCAGTGCAGAGAGAACGGCCGCAACTTCAATCATCCAAGGAATAGGCCCCCAGAAATAACCGAGCAGACGTTGCAGAATTGAAACCTGTTTATCTTCCAGGGCGTTGAGGCCGTATTGCGCCAGGCGACGGGCAGCCTCGTCACTGCTGAGTCCCGGATTGGAGGCAGCTGTATCGGTACTGACATCATTCATTGCAGGAACTCCTTTTGAGGGTGAATCTTCCCTATCAGGGGTTTTGCCGCTGCTGGTGCGGTAGCAGCTGAGAAATTTCTTTGTCCAGCTCACCTATCAGCTCTTTTTCTTTTTTGTGGAGCAGCGTTAGTTCACGCTGGATAAAGCCACGGCGAGTGATGCCGCGATACACGGTTTCCAGCATCAGACTGCCACTCAACACGATACACGTACCGTAGAAACTGCCACGATCGGTTCCCCATTGATATTTCAGAAGTAACAGAAAAACCACGGCAACAACTACAAGCCCTGTTGCAATAATCAACGGATTGCCTCCATATTGGCTTTTCAGTTTCCAGTGTGAGAAGAGCACAAAAAGATAGATCACCATGAAGACACCGCTGGTGATGGAGGCAATGCCGTTCAGGTTGAACATCAGCGCAAATGTAATGCCGAGTGCTGCCGTAAAATAGAGTCCCTCGCTGGAGCCAAACCACAGTTTGCGGTTGAACATCCGTGGCAACTCCCCATCCCTTGCCAGCGCATAGGCCACGTTGGCGCCGCCAAACAGCGTGGCATTGAGCGCTGAGGCGATAGAAAACAGGGCGCCCAGCGAAATCAGCAGAAATCCGGTTTGCCCCAGAAAAGGTTCCGCCGCAACGGCGAGGGCATTGTCTTCAGCCTTGATCAAGTCAGGTAGCGTCAGGTTGCCGACTGCAACCAGTGATACCAGAATGTAAACAAAGCTGACAATTAAAATGCTCAGATAGATGGCGCGGGGTACATTCCTCTGTGGATTCTGCATCTGCTCGGAGGCATTGGTAACGAGACCAAACCCCATGTAGGAGAGAAAAAATACCGCAATGGCGTTGATGCTCCCCGTTAGGGCCGACGGTGTAAATGAGGGTGTCACCAGATAAGGTTTTATACTCCAGATACCCAGTGCAACAAACAGGCCAAGAATAGAAAGTTTGATCACCACAATGACCAGCTCGGCCTTGCCTACCGCAGAAGAGCCCAGCAACCCCAACACCAGAAAAACAAGAACTACACCGGCCTCGGTTATGCTGCTGGCCAGCGACGTTGCGGGAATGCCCAGCAGTGGCAATAGATAACTGGCAAAACCTTTGGCAAACAGGGCGATGGAGATGACATAAGTCAGCCAGAACAGAATACTCAGGGCCCCGGTGAGGATGCCATCCCCCAACCCCTTGAGAATGAACTCGATAGGCCCGGCATCCGAGATGATCTGGCAGCCCAATTTGGCGTAAGAATAGGCGACCAATAACGCTACAGCGCCGGAAAGTACAAACACCAGCGGCAGGTTTGACCCGGCCAGGCGTGCGCCCAGGCCAAAAATCGAGAAAATGCTGGCGCCCACCATAGTACCTACGGCCAGCGCAATGACCTGCCATAGCCCCATCTTGTTGCCATACTTGCTATGCGGGGAGATTGAGCTGTTATTTTTCGGCATTTACCCCTCGTTAAAATGTATGTTTTATTGTGGAAACCTCAAGCCGCCAACCTGATCCCTGATTATATTTTGCTGTGATTCAGAACATAGGCAAGCGCCGTGCGCAAAGAATCCACGAGCTTGTCATAGTCTTTTGTTACCACGGGTTTGCGTTGCTGGATGCGGGGCAATAACCGCGCCTGTTCATTGATGGCGGCCTCCAGGGATATATCCAAATCATCACAAACAAGAAAATGACTGGCTATCTTGAGCTGATCCAGAGCGTTGCCACCCACCCCATCCCGTAAAATCTCTTCGGCCCGGCTGATCGCCTCGTCAGCGGCGTTTCTGGCATCATCATCCGGCAGGGTAAGCAATGCGCTATGAAGCAGCGGGAACCAGG
>WFXD01000064.1 GCA_015490795.1 Gammaproteobacteria bacterium | reverse complement strand
TTAGGATGAACTGGCTGCGGAAGTGGGAGAGCGGCTCAAATATCCCCGGTTTTTCGTTGCGTAGGCCCACTATGCGCCTCAAAACCGGGAATATTTGCGCTCACTCTCCCACTCCCTCGCTACAATCCACCTAAGTCCGACAGGCTCCTAGGAATCATTTGAATTTGAGAGAGATGTTATGCTGAAAGAGACCGAATCCTTTAAAAAGGGAGAGAGCCTGGCTTGGGCCGATGCGCTAAAATCGCTGCCCTTTAATCAGGATGGCCTGCTCCCCGCGATTGCTCAGCAGTATGATAGTGGTGAGGTGCTGATGATGGCCTGGATGAACCGGGAGTCACTGGCTGAAACGCTGGAGCGGGGCCGGGTCTGTTACTGGTCGCGCTCACGGCAAAAGCTGTGGCGCAAGGGTGAATCCTCCGGGCAGGTGCAGATTCTCAAGGAACTGCTGCTGGATTGTGATGGCGACACCATCCTGCTGCAGGTGGATCAGACCGGCCCGGCCTGTCACTCCGGGCGGCGCAGCTGCTTCTACAACGCCATTCGGGGAGATCGTCTGGAGGTGATTAGTGAACCACTCATCGACCCGAAAGAGCTCTATAAGTCATGATTGTGTACTTGGCCCCCCCTTTCAACCTGGAGCAAGACCTATATCAAGTGCTGAATATGGTTCACTTTGAGGCGCCCTCATGAGACAAATGCTCTCCAGTTGCCCCGCAAGTATTTCAGAAAGAAAGAAAAATCCAACAGCACTCCTTAATAAAGCTGAAGGTGCTCCTGTCGCAATACTCAATCACAATGTTCCAGCAGCGTATCTCATACCAGCAGAAACCTATGAATGGCTAATGGATAGGCTGGAAGATTCTGAACTGGCCCAAATCGTGAGCGAGCGAGCCGGGGAAAAAGAAAATGCGATAGAAGTAAATCTTGATGAGTTATAGAATCAAATCTTTGCCGAGCGCTTTGAAGGAGTGGAAGAAGCCAAGAGAGCAGAAAATCCACATAGCCCGGCAAGCCAGTTACACGGTTTTAAAAGCGTGTACAAAATTAAACTGCGTTCGGTGGAGTATCGCTTGGCGTATGAAGTGAACGATACTGAAATAGTAATTTACATAATTGCCGTTGGCACTGAGGGATCGAAGGTTAGTCTATACCAAAGCAGATGAGCGTAAATAGGCAAACAAAAGCAGTCAACCCAGACGTTTTTCCGCAGTATTTGAGCTGTGCTAAAAGAGCCTGGCACAGCTCAAATACCACCACATAATATCTATAGATTACCGACGCCATGTTTAATATCACCCCTACCCCGGCATTTGCCGACAACTACATCTGGCTGCTCAAGAGCGAGCAAAATCCGGAGGTGGCCGTGGTTGACCCGGGTGACGCCACCCCCGTGCTGGAGCGTCTGCAGAGTGAGCAGCTTAGCCTGGGCGCCATCCTGATCACCCATCACCATCACGACCACACGGGGGGGATTCGCCGATTGAAGGCGGCATTCCCGCACGTCAGGGTCTACGGGCCAGCAGATGAACCCATCCCGGGGATCACCCATCCATTGACGGAGGGCGATGAGGTTCAGCTGCCCTGGTGCAGTGACTCTCTCAGGGTTTTTGAGATACCGGGCCATACGGCAGGGCATATCGCCTATGCGGGTGATGGCCTGCTGTTTTGTGGAGACACTCTCTTTGCGGGCGGTTGTGGGCGGGTATTTGATGGCACCATGGCGCAGATGGCGGCCTCACTGCAACGCATTGCCCAGCTCCCTGAAGAGACGCTACTCTATTGCGCGCATGAATATACGCAGGATAACCTGGGCTTTGCGCAGCTGGTCGAGCCTGAAAACCAGGCGATAGCGGCGCGGCAGGAGGCAACGCGAATGATGCGGAGCCAGGGGCAGCCAAGTGTGCCATCATTGCTCTCGCTGGAGCTGAAGACAAACCCCTTTCTGCGCACCCAAAACCCCACCGTGATCGCTGCGGCGGAACAGTGGGCCAAAAAGCCATTAAGCGGCAACGTGGCGCTGTTTAGCGCATTGCGAAGCTGGAAAGATCGTGACTATGATTAAGCGATCCACCTAACTCCGACAGGCTCCAGGTTGCCTGGCTGAACTTGCCTGAGGTTATCCTATGAAAGATGCACTGATACTCAATGCCCGCGTGGTCAATGATGGACGGATTACCGAGGAGGATCTCTGGCTTCGCAACGGGCGCATCGAGCAGATTGGCAGCAACCTCAGTGCCAAGCCGGCCGAGATCATTATCGATGCCGCAGGGAAGGTGCTGATGCCGGGCATGATTGATGACCAGGTTCACTTCCGGGAGCCGGGGGCGACCCACAAGGGGGATCTCTGCACCGAGTCCAGGGCTGCGGTGGCCGGTGGCATCACCAGCTTTATGGATATGCCCAACACCAATCCTCTGACCGTTACACTGGAGGCGCTGGAGCATAAATATGTGCTGGCGGCCCAAAAGTCGCTGGCCAACTACGCCTTCTACCTGGGGGCGACCAATGAGAATATCGACGTAATCCGCTCGCTCGATCCGAGGCAGGCCTGTGGCATCAAGGTCTTCATGGGGGCCTCAACCGGCAATATGCTGGTCGACAGCGAGGAGGCGCTGGAGGCCATCTTCCGTGATGCGCCGATACTGGTTGCCACCCACTGTGAAGATACCCCGATCATCCAGGCCAATGAGCAATCCTTCCGTGAGCAGTTTGGCGAGGATGTGCCGATGGAGGCGCATCCGCAGATCCGCAGTGAAGAGGCCTGTTTTCGCTCCTCCTCCTTTGCGGTTGACCTTGCCAGGCGGCACGGCACCCGTCTGCATGTGCTGCACCTCACTACCGCGCGGGAGATGAAGCTGTTTCAGAAAGGGCCGCTGGATAACAAGCGGATCACCGCTGAGGCCTGTGTGCATCATCTCTATTTCGATGAGTCGGACTACGCGCATAAGCAGGCCTTTATCAAATGCAACCCGGCCATCAAGTCGCGCAGGGATCGCGATGCCATTCGTCAGGCGCTACTGGATGGGCGGATTGATGTGATCGCCACGGATCATGCCCCGCATACCCTGGATGAGAAGCTCAACCGCTACTTTAGCGCCCCTGCCGGGCTGCCGCTGGTGCAGTACGCATTGCCAATGGTGCTGGAGATGTATCACGACAGGCTGCTCTCACTGGAGCTGATTGCAGAGAAGACCAGCCATGCCCCGGCAAGGCTGTTCGATATCCCGGAGCGGGGCTATATCCGTGAAGGTTACTGGGCGGATCTGGTGCTGCTCGATCTGGAGCGCAGCGAGCGTGTTGAGCGGGAGGATGTACGCTATAAATGCGGCTGGTCGCCCGTGGAGGGGCGGATCTTTCGCTCCATTATTGAGTCCACCTTTGTGAATGGCCACCTGGCCTATCACCAAGGGAAACTGGACGAGTCCCAGCTTGGCCAGCGCCTGAAATTTAACCGCTAATTGATTGATATGAATGACAAAATATATGGCGAGTGCCGAGTCCGGCTCAACTATGGCTCGCTGGTTAAACTCACCATGCTGCTGGGGTTTTGCGCCGGAGTGTTTGCCGTGCCCCTGCTGCTGCTGACCTCACTGGGAAAAAACTATGGTCTGCTGAACCTGATAGCAGGAGCGCCTGTGGCAGGGGTCTTTACAGGCCTGTTGCTGGCTATTTTGGGCTCCCCCATCTATACGTGGTGGACAGCAAGAATCAACGGCCAGCGATTTACCGGCACCTTTCAAATCAATAGCGACTCAGCCCTCCCTACAGAAGAGAATCCGCACAGTAACCAACCCTGAACCTAGAAAAATCAGTTGCGCCGTAGCGAGAGCGGCTGCTCCCGGCTGCACCCACCCAAAAACCATAGCAAACCCCCTTCATTTCTTGCGCTGCTGGCCGAAAAACAGGAGAGCCATTTCAGGTAATGCAAAATGAAAAAATTGATCCTCATTGCCGGCATGCTGCTGCTTCTGGCATCTCACGCCGTTGGCAAAACCTATAAATGCAAGGATGAAAAGGGGAACACGGTATTTTCTGACTCTGCCTGTAGCGCCGTTGCCAGGGAAGAGGTAAAAGACAGAAGCGGCCCCTCTGATGCCACGATAGAGAAGCGGGCGATTAAAGGCTGCCTGTCCTACTGGAAACAGAAAAAACCATACCTCAACAGCAGCGATGTGCGTATTGAAGGGTATCGATTCCAGTGGGTTAGCGTGAAAAAGGCTGGAGCCAGGAGACTGCTCCACCTGGATGTCAGTACAAAAGAGCGAACCAACCCAGACATGGAGATGAGAGCGCCTCAAAGGCTGCAATGCCTGATGCTGGGTGATGGCGTTTCGGTCAATACCTATGAGTATGAGCTAGAACCATAAGCAATAACTGCTACAATGGCGGCCTGATTTTTTATCCTGGATACTGCAAGTGGTTATGCCATGTGTGCGCAATCACTTGCGGGATCCAGGTTTAACCCTAAGTGGAGAGAGCCATGCCAAGCGCAACAGCACGACATATCCTGGTGGATTCAGAAGAGAAATGCAGTTCACTCAAAGAGCAGATTGCCGAAGGGGCAGAATTTACTGAGCTGGCCAGACAGCACTCCAGCTGCCCCTCAGGCCGGGATGGCGGTGATCTGGGCTCATTTGGGCCAGGAATGATGGTGCCAGAGTTTGATAAAGTGGTATTCAGCGCAGAGGTCGGCACTGTGCAGGGGCCAGTAAAAACCCAGTTTGGCTATCACCTGCTGGAAGTGACCTCTCGCGAAGATTAACCCTTTTATATAGGCATCAGCGCTGATCAGGCCGGGCATCCCCCGGCCTGACTCATGTTGCCAGGCCGATCTGCCCAGTGATTTGGTGCAGATGAATCTCTTGAGGTGTCGGCAGATAGCCAATTTCAGTGTAAAAGAGGCCTCTGAAACGGCCTGTCTCTGTTTTTATGGCTGACAGCAGCCAACAGGATCAGCAGCGCATGACAAAATTAAAACTCCACTGGCAAATCGCTATTGCGCTTGTACTGGCAGTAGCTGCAGGCTTGATAACGGGTAAAGAGGGGGCGTTGTTTGGCATCCTCTTCTACGATGTCTATGCCTTTATTGGACAGCTGTTCCTGAATGCACTGAAGATGTTGATTGTGCCCCTGATACTCTCATCCATTATCGTCGGCATCAGCGGCATTGGCTCAGGCAGTGCCCTGAGCAAGCTGGGGGGCAAGACGTTGCTCTACTATGCCACCACCAGCCTGATTGCAATCATGATCGGCCTGCTGGTGGTTAATGCCATCACGCCGGGTGTTATTGATGGAGAGCCAGCGAAGGAGGTCATCGGGCTGTCAGAAGAGGCGGCGAGCACCGTTGTCGCCAAGGTGGAAGGTAAAAGTGCGGGCGATGTGGTTGATATCTTCCTGCGTATGGTGCCAACCAACGTCATAGCAGCAGCGGCAAATGGACAGATGCTGGGGTTGATCTTCTTTGGCCTGCTGTTCGGCTTCTTTATGACAAAGATTGAAGAGGCCTACGCCGAGACGATGTACAACTTCTGGCAAGGGGTCTTCAGCGTGATGATGAAGATCACCGACTGGGTTATGAAGTTTGCCCCCATCGGCGTGTTTGGTCTTGTGGCCAAGGTGGTGGCGGGCACCGGGCTGGCGGCCTTTGTGCCACTGCTGTGGTTTTTCCTCTCGGTTCTGATCGCATTGGCACTGCACATGTTTATTGCCATGCCGCTGCTGCTTTCGTTTGTTGGGCGCGTCCATCCGCTTAGACACTTCAAGGCGATGGCGCCAGCCTTGCTGACCGCCTTTTCGACCAGCTCATCTTCGGCAACCTTGCCGCTTACAATGGAGTGCGTAGAGAAGAATGCCGGAGTCTCCAACCGCACCACCAGTTTTGTACTGCCGCTGGGGGCAACCGTAAACATGGATGGCACAGCACTGTACGAGTGTGTTGCGGCGATGTTTATTGCGCAGGCCTACGGCATAGAGCTGGGGCTGGCAACACAGTTCACCATAGTGCTGGTTGCGCTGCTGACCTCTATCGGTGTGGCGGGAATTCCCGCAGCGAGCCTGGTGGCGATCTCCATTATCCTGGTAGCCATTGGGTTGCCTGTCGAGGCGATTGGGCTGATCCTGGCCGTGGATCGGGTGCTGGATATGTGCCGTACGGCTGTAAATGTATTCAGTGACTCCTGTGGCGCCGTGATTATTGCGCGGGTTAATGGCGAAGAGGGTATCCTGAAGGCATAGCCGGGCTTTGGCAGCTATCAATATAATCTTAACGGGGACCAGTACACCGCCCTCGCTACAATCCACCTAAGCCCGACAGCCTCCTAGGAGCCTGTCCGAGAATAGAGAGATATGAGAGCTAATAGCCACCCTAATGGAGGGCAATTGCCACCCATAAACGGTAATGGCTCTCATTACGCTTTGGCAAACATGCGCAGCCTCAATATCCCCCTTTTTTTACGTTATTTGGGTTCATATCCCCCTTTAGTGGCTCATTTTGCTTACATTCCCAAAACCTGGGCGGATTAATCCATCGAGCATTGATCGGGCTATTTTTTTCAGATTGTGTGTGGCGCACACCAATGAAAACTCACCCGCTACCTTCTCTTTTCCCCTAACGCTGAAACTACGAAACCCACTATTTTTGATATGGCCAAATACAGGCTCCACAATGACTTTGCGTTTTTTATAGCGTGCTTTTGATTCGTCTTTTTCCATCTTGGCATTCATCTGTTGCCGTAACGGTTCTTTGTCATCGGCTTGGATTGTCCGTGCCTCTCCTTTACTGGACTGGCAACATCTACTTTTATAGGCACAACCTGCACACATTACTGAATCACCTTGATAGGTTTTTTTACCGTCCTTTGATTGGCGCTTCAGCACCAGCGCCTGTTCCCCCGGGCAAGTAAAGCAATCTTTTGCTTCATCATAGCCAAAATCTGCTTTGACAAGTTTTCGATCTGATTCATCTAAAGGAATCTTACTTCTCTTTTCACCTTTATCTGTTGCGATATAGACATCAACTGAAATGGCTTCAAATGCTTCAAGGTTGCTTCCAGACATATAACCGTTATCGGCACTCATATTATCCGGCAGTCTACCTGTTGCATCTTGAATACTTTGCAGTGCAGGTGCAACTTCGTTTTTATCATTCGCATTTTGACTGAGGTGCTGTCCGACAATGATTTGATGATCTTCATCCACACTGATCTGGCCATTATATTGATAGTCAAAATTTCCATTCTTTCCCATGATGCGCGCATCCGTATCAGCAAAGCTAATCTGCTTTTTATCTTCAATCTCCTTGCCTGGGTTTAGGATTTGCTCTCGCTTCTCCAGTGCTTCTTTAGCCTCTTTAATGCGCGCTAAACGACCTTCTTTAAATTTTAGATCTTCAGGGATTTCATAGCCCGTCTGCTCCTTATATGATTGATCTTCTTCCTCATCGCAGTTGTTGGCTTTTTCAATTAACTCATCAATCTCTTTGGTCAACGCCAACTCTTTTTCCTTTAAGCGTTTATAGGTCATTGCTTTGTGTTTGGAGCTGTCTGCTTTGAATTTTGAGCCATCAAGGCTGATGTGCCCTAATGAGGCAAGCTCAAGCTCTATAGCGAGCTTAACCGTTTGCTTAAAACAATCATGGAAAAATTCAGGGTTATCTTTTCTGAAGTCACTGAGTACACGAAAGTTGGGGCAATTCATCTGAGCGACAAACATAAAGGAAAGGTCTTCATTGCAGCGTCTTTCAATTTGTCGGGAGCTAAACACCCCACGGCTGTAGGCATAGATGAGTATGGATACCATCAGCTTTGGATGGTATGCATTCTGGCCTCTGATACTGAATTTGCTTTCCAGGGCCGATGTATCCAGTTGTTTAAACAGATCCATGTAGAGGTAGCATTCATGATCTTTTGGGAGGAGATCAAATATATTGCTCGGAAACAGTAGGTGCTGGTTGAATTCCGTTGGGCTTTTTTTGAAAGGGATCGTCATGGTTTAACTTTAGTTGATCTTTATGATTTGTTACCTCGCATTATACCATAAGCCTATGATATTTATATGAATAACATGTGTTGCAAGTGATAAATATTCATTATTAGCTACCGATTATTATTGCTTTTACAGTGGGTTTTTCTATTCTCGGACAGCCTCCTAGTACTCCATCAAGGTAATAATTTGGGGTGCAGCCGGTCAGGAAGCGGTTAGCTGCCAGGCGCGCGACCGCAGGACTAGCCATAGCTAATTCAAGGGAGCGCAACACCGCAGATGACCGCTTCCTGGCCGGCCCGAAGGGAGCGCCCCAAACCGGCCAATGCCGCGTTGCATCCCTTGA
>WFXD01000063.1 GCA_015490795.1 Gammaproteobacteria bacterium | reverse complement strand
GCGACCTACGGTCACTTCATTCACTGCGTTCTGACAGGATCCATCCGCACTCATGACCTGCCCCAAAAACATCGCCAGAGTCTGCGTCGGGGGAAACTGGCGTTCCCGATGTTCCGGCAGCTGCGCCTCAACCGTTTCCAGGATCCGCGGGTCGGTGAGCAGATTGAAAAAATGGTTGGCATCGACTTTTTGAGCCTGTTTGGCAAAGTGACGTTGCTGTTGCGCAGATCGACGGTTAAAGTTATATCCCATGAAGGTTGGCCTCGGAGTTGGTGGGTGGATGCCTAGACCAAACATCTTAACCAATCCTGAGCCAACCTTCTTCTTTGATTTCAATAAATTAGACCATCGCGCTCGTATCTCTGGGGCTTAACTTAGTGCCATTCTATTCATTAGATGACCTCTTACTTAACAGCCACCAGCTGAAGGTTCAACGAACAACAGTGATGCAACCTCGCGTATTTTTAAGGATAATCCATCCCTGCATTTTAAATACAGGTAAAAAGATATGCGCATTGGCCAGGGTTATGACGCACACCGTTTTGCCGCCAATCGGCGGTTGGTGTTGGGCGGGGTTGAGATAGCGCATGATCTGGGACTTGCCGCACACTCTGACGGTGATGTGCTGGTTCACGCCCTGTGTGATGCCCTGCTGGGTGCTGCGGGGCAAGGTGATATTGGGCGCCATTTCCCGGATAGCAGCGAAGATTTCAAAGATATTGATAGCCGCGTTCTGCTGCGCAGAGTGGTAGATCTGCTGCACGGGATGGGGTTGCAGGTGCACAATGCAGACAGCACCATTGTGGCGCAGGCTCCCAAGCTTGCGCCGCATATCCCCGCTATGCAGAAGCATCTCGCCGCTGATCTTCAGATTGCCGAGTCTCACCTCAATATTAAGGCCACAACCACCGAGGGCATGGGTTTTGCCGGGCGAGGAGAGGGTATTGCCAGCTATGCTGTGGTGCTTTTGGGTCATAAAGAGTAAAGTTTATTGATTGACAAACATCTGGTTCGCTATACCCTGTGGCATATTTTGAACAACTACTCTGCGTCGTAGCACCTTGCCATGCATCCTCACAGGCGCGCACTCTACCTCGTCCAGCTGCTGATTCCAGGATTATGGTGTGCTTGTAGTTTTAAAGAGAGGTAACTGTTGAATATTGGCTGTCATCTGATTATTGAGTGCCAGGGTCGGCACGCCCACCTCAATGAGCATGGGTTGGAGAGGCTGCTTGTGAGCGCTGCCGAAGCGGGCGGCGCCTCTGTATTACAGGCTCATTTCCACCCCTTTGGTGCAGGAAAGGGGATAACCGGGGTGGTGCTGTTGGCTGAATCACACATTACGGTGCACACCTGGCCCGAACATGATTATGCGGCCTTCGATATTTTCATGTGCGGTGACTGCAAGCCACTACAGGCTGCAGAGCTAATCACCGCAGCCTGCCCGGATGCAGTGACTTCGGTAAGGAGCATTGACCGTGGTCTGCCTTTTAATGTGGGGGATGTGGCTGCAAATCCCCCGGTTGCTTGCGCTTACTCTGATACAACATTTGGTGTAAGGGTGAAACAGAACTCATGATGATCTACGGGAGAGCTATGAGAATTATCTCGATGATTGGCATCCTCTTGCTTGTCCAGTTGGGGCTAAGCGGGTGTACTTCGGATAAAGAGCTGTGGCAAAAGTCACTTCAGGCAAGTGCATCTGAAGCGGCTGCCGAACTAAAGCGGCTTACCACTAAAATCAATAACCAATCCATTCGAAATGTTAAATTACTGAAATCTTATGCAGAGACGGTGAAGAGGGATTCACCGGATTTAGCAGAGATTATTGATGCATTGGCAATGGATGCAACCATAAATGGCCCCATTGTCAAAGGGCTGAAAGAGCGGCTGGAGAGTGCAAACAAAGCGATTCCCCAAGCGATTAAAAAGGGTGAGCAAGCTGTGGCTCAGCTGCAACAGGAGTTTAATGCCATTCAGGTGGCCGCTGACCCTGCGCTGTTTGGCATGATGCTTACCGATCCCATCAATGTGCTGGCTGACATGTCCAATGGGAAGCTGGCGCGGGTGGAGGCGATGAGTAAAGAGGCCACCCTTCGGGCCAACCAGGGTGGTGATTATGGCGCTGGCAGCCAGTTGGTCGGCAACCCGAATTATGGCCAGTGGAAGGAAGATAGCCAGGGGCGCTCCTTCTGGGAGTGGTATGGCATGTATGCCATGTTCAGTAGTTTGTTTCACTCCCCTGTCTATTACAGCAACTGGGCGGGTAACCGTGGATACAGCTACTACAGCGACTATGGGCGCAACTACTACACCTCGCCATCACAGCGCAAGAGCCAGCAGGCCCAGGCAGCCAAAACAAAGCAGAAATTTCAAAAAAGCGGCAAGTCGTTCAAAAGCCCTTATGCCAAAACCAGGGCTGGGGCATCGGCTACGGCCAAGCGAAGTTCTGTTAAATCTGCAAACAAGTTTTCAAGTAAGAGCAAGCGGGGCAGCTTTAAAGCGCCGAGCAAATTTGCTAGAAAAAGCAGCCGTTTCAATCAATCCACTGCACGCAGCTCATATTCACGCACCAGCCGCAGCTTTAGTGGCGGGAAATAAATCGAGCTGCAAAAATGGCGCAGGGGGTTTGCTCCATATCAAGGCAGGATGTTGGCTCATAGCAGGCTATGCAACGATTTTCCTAACGCAGAAACAGGGCAAAAAGAGAAACCGGTTTCGCATGTTATTTATAGGTTCCTTAGTATCGGAGAAGTAAAATGAATGATGATTTTTCACTATGGGCGACAATCGGCATCCTCTCGGTAGATCTGCTCATCGCTGTTGGTGCCATCTGTGCGTTGCGTTATCTCCAGGGCCTGCTGGCAGGCGTGGATACAACAACGGAACTGGCAGCACGGGACAACTACGCCTTTGGTATCTCGATAGCGGGTGGAACCCTGGCGTTGGCCTTGGTTTTGGCGGGTGCGGTAAGCGGAGAGGCATCTGACGGGCTGCTGGCGGAAGCCTGGAATGTTGCCGCCTATGCCATCGTTGGCATTGTGCTGTTGAAGGTGGGGACAGTCATTAATGATCAGGTGATCTTTCACCAGTTTTCACTGAAACAACAGGTGCATGAAAACAACATTGCAGCCGGCATCGTGCAGGCGGCTAACCTGATTGCATTGGGCTTGATCATTAATACCGCTACGTACTGGGTTGAGTCTGACTCGTGGCTGGGTACATTTTCGGTGATTCTGATCTTCTTTGCAGCGCAAGTTGTTTTGTTGGCTGTCACCTGGCTGCGTGGACGGATATATGAAAAACGGCACAAAGGCGAAAGGCTGCAAATTGCGCTTGAGAAGGGTAACAGCGCACTGGCTATCCGTTACATGGGACACCTTCTGAGTGCTGCCTTTGGTGTTAAGGCCGCCTCTGGCCTGCTTGCCTATCAATCCTTTGGGTTGACAGGGTTGATCTTCAACTGGCTGTTTGTTGCACTGGTGATCACCGCTGTTATCAGTGGGCTTGCAGCACTTGCCCGCCGTGCTGTATTACATAATATCAATGTGGTTGAAGAGGTGGATGAACAGCAGAATATCGGCGTGGCTTCTATTGAAGCCACGCTGTTCATCGCCATAGGGTTGATTGTGAGTTCGCTGCTTGGATAAAGCGGCCAGGCTGCCCTCCCGGCAGTTGCTGGGACATGATCTGCTGCTGATTGGCGGTATGCTGATCCTGGCGG
>WFXD01000062.1 GCA_015490795.1 Gammaproteobacteria bacterium | reverse complement strand
GCGCCAGGGGTGCAGGGTTGATCTCTCTTTGAATGCCCTCTATTGCCGACTCAACCTGGGTTGACTGGAGCATGCCAGCTGTGCTGTCGGCTTCAGGATTTGGTGGTAAAGGCGTTGGCGCCTGGGTGGGCGGCCTTGCTGCTGTGGCTGTTTCAGAGAGGTTTTCACGGGCATCGAATACCTGTTCACAGCGATAGCAGTGGGCCAGGCCATCTGCCATCTTGAGTTGATCCTCCCGAATGCGAAAGATGGTTTGGCAGTTGGGGCAGCGGGTCAGCATATCAGTGCTCCGTCAAGGCTGTTTTGATGGGTTCAGTTGATCTGCCGGTGCTCATGGCACCAACAGCCTTGACGAAGCGCGGGTTCCCTCCAGTGCTGCCCACTCTCCCTGGGTGATGGGGGGCTGCATCTTGAAATGGCTGCTGAAGGTCTGGCTGACTTCATCGGCCTGTTCGACCAAAATGCCAGAGAGGATGATGCGCCCCCCCGGTGTCACCAGTGATGTCAGCAGGGGTTCGAGCTGAACCAGCGTGCCCGCCAGGATATTGGCCAGCAGGATGTCGGCCTGAATGGCGGGCAGCTGGTTTGGCGCTTTGATCTCCAGCCTGGATTCGACCTGGTTCTTTCTGGCGTTATCCAGGGTGGCCTGTAGCGCCTGTGGGTCGTGGTCTGTAGCGATGGCCTGTCTGGCGCCCAACAGCAGTGCGGCGATGGCCAGTATCCCGGAGCCGCAGCCAAAGTCGATAACGGTTTGGTTCTTCAGGTCGATGCTGTCGAGCCATCTCAGGCAGAGCGCGGTTGTCGGGTGGGTGCCGGTGCCAAAGGCGAGTCCGGGGTCCAGCTCCAAAATGGTGGCATTGGCCGCTTCGGGGCGCTGACCCGCCGGGCAGACCCAGAGGCGCTCCCCGAAGAGCATGGGGTGAAAGTCGGCCAGCCAGGCGCGCTCCCAGGGCTGATCCTTCAGCGGTGCTATCTTCAGCTGGCGGGAGCAGTCGGCGTTCAGACTCTGATGGATGAGGCTGCGCAGTTCATTCGGGTCACGCTCACCCTCAAACAGCGCGGTGATGGTGGTGGCCTGCCACAGCGGGGTCTCTCCCAGGCCGGGCTCCAGGATGGGCTCATCTCCGGCATCGACCAGTGTAGTGGAGAGTGCTCCCATGTTTTCAAACAGCGCCTCGACCAGTGGCGCCTGCTCTTTTGTGGTGGTTAGTGAAAGTTGGAGCCACATGTATGCTGGCCGCCTTCGATCTTATATTCCCAGCTTCTTTTCCAGATAGTGGATGTTGGCGCCACCCGCCTTGAAGCCCTCGTCGCTGATGATGTCGCGCTGTAGCGGGATGTTGGTTTTGATGCCGTCGATCACCATCTCGCTCAGGGCGGTGTTCATGCGCGCCAGCGCTGCCTCGCGGTCTGAGCCGTAGGCAATCAGCTTGCCGATCATGGAGTCATAATACTGTGGCACGGTGTAGCCGTTGTAGATGTGGGTGTCCAGACGGATGCCGGGGCCACCGGCGGGGTGGAACTGGGTGATGGTGCCGGGACAGGGCATGAAGTTGTCAGGGTCTTCGGCGTTGATACGGCACTCGATGGCATGCCCCCGGATCTGGATATCCTCCTGCTGGTAACGCAGTTTTTCACCGGCTGAGATGAGGATCTGCTCTTTGACGATATCCACGCCCGTTATCATCTCCGTGACCGGGTGCTCTACCTGTATGCGGGTGTTCATCTCGATAAAGTAGAATTCACCATTCTCATACAGAAATTCGAAGGTGCCGGCGCCGCGATAGCCGATGGTGCGGCAGGCCTCGGCGCAGCGTTCGCCGATCTGTTGGCGCACTGCTTCGGTGATGCCGGGGGCGGGCGCCTCTTCAACCACCTTCTGGTGGCGGCGCTGCATGGAGCAGTCGCGCTCGCCCAGATGGATGGCGTTGCCGTGTGTATCTGCCAATACCTGAAATTCAACGTGACGCGGCGTCTCCAGGAACTTCTCCATATAGACTTCATCGTTGCCAAAGGCGGCATTCGCCTCGGTTTTGGTCAGGGAGATGGCGTTCAGCAGCGTGGCTTCGGAGTAGACCACCCGCATGCCGCGGCCGCCGCCGCCGCCAGAGGCCTTGATGATAACCGGGTAGCCGATTTTGCGAGCCAGTTTCAGGGTGCGTGCATTGCTGCTGCCCAGCGGGCCATCGGACCCGGGTACGCAGGGTACGCCGGCCCGCTTCATCTCCTCAATCGCCTTGATCTTGTCGCCCATGATGCGGATGGTTTCAGGCTTGGGGCCGATGAAGGTGAAACCGCTGTTTTCGACCCGCTCGGCGAAGTCGGCATTTTCCGAGAGAAAGCCGTAGCCGGGGTGAATGGCAACGGCGTCGGTCACCTCGGCGGCGCTGATGATGGCGGGTATTTGCAGGTAGCTGTCAACAGAGGGGGCGGGGCCGATGCAGACCGACTCGTCGGCCAGGCGTACATGTTTCAGGTCGCGGTCGGCCTCGGAGTGGACGGCGACGGTGCCGATACCAAGCTCGCGGCAGGCGCGTAGAATCCGGAGTGCGATCTCGCCCCGGTTGGCGATGACGATTTTCTCTTTCATTCGATGATGAACAGTGGCTGGTTGTACTCAATGGGCTGGCCGTTCTCTGCCAGTATCTTTTTCACTACGCCGGAGATGTCGGACTCGATCTGGTTGAGGATCTTCATCGCCTCGATAATGCAGAGGGTATCGCCCTGGGAGACATGCTGCCCCTCTTCGACAAAGGATTTGCTGCCAGGGCTGGGGGCGCGATAGAAGGTGCCGACCATGGGCGAGGTGATCTGATGGCCGCTGATCTCCTCCTCTTGCTGCTCAGATTCCGGTTCGGCGGCGGCAGCTGCGGGGGCAGCGGCCACAGCACCGGGCGCAGCGGCAGCAGCAACCTGGGTGGTTTGAGCGGGGAAGGCGCTGGCTCTGCTGATGCGGACGGACTCCTCACCTTCGTGGATTTCGATCTCCGCAATATCGGACTCTTCCAGCAGCTCGATAAGTTTTTTAACTTTTCTGATATCCATTGATATGGCCTGTCTCTATGTTTTGTCTCTGTCCGCATCTTCTAGCCGCTGGATAGCGGCCTGCAGGGCAAGCTCATAGCCTTGGGCACCAAGGCCGCAGATTGTCCCTTGAGCGATGTCGGAGAAATAGGAGTGGTGGCGAAATTCTTCCCGGGCGTGCACGTTGGAGAGGTGCAGCTCAATGAATGGGATGCCAGTACCCAGTAGTGCATCCCGCAACGCGATACTGGTATGGGTGAACGCGGCGGGATTGATGATGATGTAGGCAACCTGGTTGCGTTGCGCCTGGTGGATCTGCTCCACCAGTTCATGTTCGGCATTGCTCTGCATGAAGTGGAGCCGGTGGCCAGCCTGCTGCGCAAGGCTCTCCATCCGTGCCTGGATTGAGTCCAGGGTGTCGCGGCCATACAGTGCTGGCTCGCGGCTGCCCAGCAGGTTCAGGTTCGGGCCATTGATGACTAGGATGGTGGACATGGCTGTCGACTCAGGTTTTGGATGCTGAATCCGGCGCTTCTGCTGCCGTTCTCTGTTGCGCGGATTTTGCAGAATATCTGGAAGTTTGTCCAGTTTTGTTGAAAGATAGAGTCAGATCGTGCATTTTTTTGCCCGGTTCAGCGGAGCGCCCGTTGTGCATGGGCGGCAAACTCATCGGCTGCCATGAAGCCGACAAGCCGGTGGTTGCGGCGCTCCTGCCCGTTGCGGTCATAAAAGATGATGCCGGGTGGGCCGGGCAGGCCGAAGCGCCCTTCGATCAGTGCCTTATCGGTATCGTCATAGGCGGTGACATCGGCCTGTAGCAGCTGGTAGCTGGAGAGTATACGGAGCACCTCGGGATCTGAAAAGGTGTAGCGCTCCATCTCTTTGCACGAAACGCACCAGTCGGCATAGAAATCGAGCATGACGGGTCTGCCCTGGGCGCTGGCAGCGGCGAGTTCGCGGTCAAGATCGGCCACGCTTTTGATCCGCTTGAACTCGGCATGTGCCGGAGTTGCCGCGCCGGCCATTGTGCTCAGCCCGCGCAGGGGTTGTACGGTATCCTTGCCACCGGCGGCGGTGCCTACCAGCATCAGTGCGCCATAGATCATCAAAACCACGCCCAGCCCTTTCCAGAGGTGATCCCAGCCGCTGGCCTCGATCGGCAGGTTGCGCAGCGCGCCCATGTAGATGGCGCTGACCACCAGCAGGGTGCCCCACAGCGCCATGGCGATCGAGGCGGGGATGATGCGTTCCAGCATCACAATGGCAACGGCCAGCAGGCCTACGCCGAATACCGCCTTGACGGTGTTCATCCAGGGGCCGACTTTGGGCAGCAGCTTTCCGGCAGAGGCGCCGAGTATCAGCAGCGGTGTGCCCATGCCCATGCTGAGTGCAAACAGGCTGATGCCGCCGCGCACCCAGTCGCCGGTCTGGCCAATTACGATCAGTGCTGCGGCCAGTGGCGGTGCTACGCAGGGACCTACGATCAGGGCAGAGAGAAACCCCATAATGGCAACGCCAATCAGGCTTCCGCGGCGCTGTCTGTTGCTTACTTCAGTCAGTTTGGTCTGTAGTCTGTGTGGCAGTTGCAGTTCGTAGAAGCCAAACATGGAGAGCGCCAGAAAGATAAAAACAGCCACAAAGGAGCTTAAGACCCAGGGGTCTTGAAATGTCACCTGCAGGTTGCCGCCCAGCAGACCTGCGGCAATGCCAATGGTGGTATAGGTGACGGCCATGGCCAGTACATAGACCAGCGAGAGGATGAAGCCCCTGCTTTGGGTGATCTTTTCGCCCTGCCCGGCGATGATGCCGGAGAGGATGGGGATCATGGGGAAGACGCAGGGTGTAAGCGCCAGCGCCAGCCCGGCGCCAAAAAATACGGCCAATACCAGCCAGATGCTCTGGTTGGCCAGGATGTTGGCCAGGCGATCCTGTTCGGCAACGACCTCCTCTTTGGCTGCGGCAGGGGGGGGTGGACTGGGTGTGGCGCTGCTGGCTGTGGGTGCCGCCAGTGCCGGCAGCTCAAGTGTGGTTCGCTGCGTGACGGGCGGGTAGCAGATGCCAAGGTCGGCGCAGCCCTGATATTTCACCTCCAGCTCAATGGTGGTTGCTGCGGTGTCGCTGCGTATGAGTGGCACCAGCAGCTCGATACCGTCGTAGTAGACGGGCAGTTCGCCAATGGTGCCATCGATGCGCAGGGCATCCTGTTTGACGATGGGTTCTGGCAGGCCGTAGTCGCCGATGCTGACCCCTTCGGCATCGATGAGCCGCAGCTGGATCTTGTCGTGATAGAGGTAGGTTTCATCTGCGATCTGCCACAGCAGGCGCAGCTGTTCCGGCCCGGCCACCTCGGCGCTGAACTGGTAGGCCTCCTCTACCCGCAGGGGTTCGTCGCTGCTGCCAAATTTCAGGCTGGAGAGAAAGCCCTCTGCCTGTGCAGAGAGTGAGATCAGCAGTGGCAGAAGAAGGAGAAGAAGTTTTTTTGCTAGTTTTTTGTGCATTGCGTAACCCAGTTCAGGTACCCGGCCAGGCCCTGCTCTACAGGGACAGCGATGATTTCGGGAAGTTCATAGGGGTGCAGCCTGGCGAGCGCCTGTTCGAGATCCGGGTAGCGTGACTGGTCTGTTTTGATCAGCATGAGTGCCTCACGCTCGCTCTCCAGCTTGCCTTGCCACTTATAGATGGAGGTGATGGTTGGGATGATGTTGATGCAGGCGGCAACCCGCTGTTCGATCAGTGCATTGGCAATCTCTTCCGCTACGGTCTGGTTTGGACAGGTGCAGAGTGTTATCAGGGTGGATGTTGGCATCGCGCAAAGATACAGGATAATGCGGGTGGTTGTCAGTTATTGCCTGTAAACCCGTTGGATGTGAAAAAAGCGGGCAGTTGTCAGGAGGCAGGGGTCAGGGTATGGTGTTCGCTCCGCTCTTAATCCATTTTTGCCATGAACCCTGGTTTTGTATTTTTACTGATCTTTGTCGGCGCTCCGGTTGTTGAGCTCTATTTCATGATACAGGTGGGTGCCCAGATCGGTGCCTTTTCTACCGTGATGCTGGTGCTGTTTACGGCTGCCCTGGGCGGGGTATTGGTGCGGTTGCAGGGGTTTGCTACTGCCATGCGGGTCAGAGAGAGCATGGGGCGGGGTGAGATCCCGGCGGTTGAGATGATGGAGGGGGCGGTGTTGCTGGTGGCCGGCCTGTCGCTGCTGCTGCCGGGGTTTATTACCGATGCCCTCGGTTTTATCTGCCTGATCCCTGCCGTCCGCCGCAACATGGTGCTGTGGTTTCTCCAGCGCAGCAGCATGATCCGGCCTGCTGCGCCGCCGACGCAGCCGCACTCCCGGCCTGATCCCCGTATTATTGATGCGGAGTATCGGCGTGAGGATGACTCACGCGAGTAGCTTGCCCGCCTCCTCCTGGGGCACGGGTTTGCTGAAGAGAAAGCCCTGGCCTCTTGCGCACTGGTGCTTTTTAAGAAATTCCAGCTGTTCTGCCGTCTCAATGCCCTCTGCAATTACATTGAGTTGCAGCTTCTTGGCGAGATCGATGATGCTTGCTGCAATCTCGGCAGAGTCGGGGTCGTGCATCACATCCCGCATGAAGGTGTGATCCAGTTTCAGAATATCAATGGGCAGCTGCCTCAGATAGGTGAAGGATGAGTAGCCGGTGCCAAAGTCATCCATTGCAATCTGGATGCCTATTGCCCGCAGCTGCTTCAGGGTCTGGATGGTATGGCCTACATTATCCATCATGGCGGTCTCTGTGATCTCAAAGATGAGCTGTTCAGGTCTGAATCTGCTGTTGCTCAATATCCTGTTTACGGTGTGCATGAAATCCTTTTTGGTGAATTGGTGGGCAGAGATGTTGATGGACATGTAGAGTGAGCTGTTGAGCTGGTCGCTCCAGTGATCCAGCTGCTGGCAGGCCTTTTTGAGCACCCACTCCCCGATCGGGATGATGAGGCCGCGCTCTTCTGCTATGGGGATAAACTTTGCCGGTGATACGAAGCCGGATTCCGGGTGCTGCCATCGGATCAGTGCCTCGAAACCCATGACGGTTTCGGTGCTAAGGTGGTAGATGGGCTGGTAGTAGAGGTTGAATTCATCCCGCTCCAGCCCTTTCCTCAGGTCGGCCTCCAGGATGACGCGCTCCCTGACGCGGCTCTCCATCTCTGCGGTAAAGAACTGGTAGTTGTTTCTTCCCCGCTCCTTGGCATGGTACATGGCGGTATCCGCATTTCTGATCAGTGTGTCGGTGTTGTCACCATCGTTGGGGTAGAGTGCAATGCCAATGCTGGCGCCCAGGTGGATGTTGTGTCCACCCAGATCGAATGGGGTTTTGAACAGCGCCAGTATCTTGTTGGCGATTGAGGCGGCATCGGCCTCGCTGGATAGCTGGGTCAGCAGGATGGTGAACTCGTCACCCCCCATGCGCGAGACGGTATCCTCTATCCGAATGATCTGGGTGAGCTGGGTGGCCAGCCGGTGCAGAAAGATATCCCCCATGTGGTGTCCAAGGCTGTCGTTGAGGTTTTTAAAGTGGTCAACGTCCATAAACATGATGGCCAGCTGATCGTTGCCTCTTTTGGCGTGGGCAATGGCCTGCAGCAGGCGATCCTGGAACAGCAGCCGGTTGGGCAGTTCGGTGAGTGGATCATGAAAGGCGCGGTGTCTGATTTTGTCTTCGCTCTCCTTGATGTCGGTAATGTCATAGAAGATGGCGGTGTAGCGGATGGCGTTGCCGGCTGAGTCTCTGATGGTCGAGATGGCCAGGCGCTCTGGATAGACCTCTCCGCTTTTGCGCCGGTTCCATATCTCCCCTTTCCAGGAGCCTTGTGTGATGATGGATTTCCACATCTGCTTGTAGAACGGCCGCTCATGCCTGTTCGATTTCAGCAGCCGGGGGGTGTTGCCGATGGCCTCCTCTGCGCTATAGCCTGTGATGGCTGTAAAGGCGGGGTTTACAGAGAGGATGCGCCCCTTTGTATCGGTCACCATAATGCCTTCAATGGTGTTTTCGTATACATGGGAGGCGAGCATCAGCTTCTCTTCAGAGAGCTTTCGCTCCAGCTCTGCGCCTGCCCTTGCGGCGATGATGTTCAGAACCTCCTTGGCATTTTTGGGCAGGGTAAGCTCCTTGCGTGAGATGCCGCAGAGAATGCCAATGGTCTGGTTGTCTTTGTTTTTCAGCGGGACGCCAACATAGCCTTCAGCCTTGAGCATATCGAGCGTTTTGTTGTTTGGGAAGAGTTGGGTAAGGTTTTTTGGATAAAAGCAATAACCACTGCATGTGGCTTTATTGCAAGGGGTATTTTCCAGCTCATAGGTGGTATTGGCGACAGGTTTGCCGTCAATCTGCATGGAGAGGGTTGTGACGCGCCCCGGCCCTTCGAGCAGGCCAACCAGTGCAATATCTATATGGAGCCAGGCAGAGAGGCGGTGTACGATCGTTTCGAAGAACTTGTCGCCAATAGCGCCGGCGGTTGTCTCCATCAGGGTGTGGATGGCCTGCTCGACCTGCCGCTGCTCTGTGATATCACGGGATATAAAGGCGTAGCCTACGGTGTTGTTCTCTCTATCCTGAACAGCTGAGATCCTCGCTTCGAGCAGTCTCTCTCCCTCGCTCGACAGGGTGCTGAATGAAAAGCAGTGCTCTCCCTCTTTGGCGACCTTCTCTATGGCATCCTCAAGGCGCTGTGATTTTATGCCCCTGTCTTTATGGATCTCCATCACTGTGCGGCCAATGACATCCCCGGCTTCGCACTCGAACAGTTTCTCGGCCTTGGGGTTAAAGTAGGTGATGCGGAAGCCGGGGTCGGTTGCAACAATGGCGCTATCAATCGAAGAGCTAAGGATGTTGTCCAGATAGACGCTTCTTTGCTGTAGCGTTGCCTTTGCCTCATTAAGCAGCGCCTCATTGCTTTGGATCAGCTTTTTCAGGGAGTCGGTCTCGCCACGCTCCAGATCCTGAAGGATGCTTTTCTGCGCAACGAGGCCTTTTGTGATGCTGTCAATTTGCTGGGTCATATCTGCTGTATCTGTTTTGCTTATTTGATTTGATTATAGCTGGCCTGTTCATGCCGTGTGACAGCGTTGGAATGGGCGGGCAGGGTGAATAATAATCTTTTTTTGTGCCCGACCCTTGACTCTGCACTTTTCGCCCCTATTATTAGCACTCACTTGCGGCGAGTGCTAAGCGCTTGCTGCTTTGGAAATGTGTTAGAAATAATTTATCCAGCTACTACTACGGAGATAGCAATCAATGAATATTCGTCCGCTGCACGATCGCGTGATCGTTCGTCGTAAAGAAGAGGAGCGCACCACCGCAGGTGGCATCATTCTTCCAGATGCCGCTACAGAGAAACCTGTTCTGGGTGAGATTATGGCTGCTGGCAAAGGCAAGATCCTGGAAAACGGCGATGTGCGCCCTCTGGATGTACAGGTTGGTGACACCGTGCTCTTTGGTAAGTACTCCGGTACAGAGGTAAAGGTTGGAGGCCAGGATCTTCTCGTTATGCGTGAAGAAGATATTATGGGCGTGGTGGAGTCTTAATCCCTCTCATCAAGTAACCGCCGAGCCATTCTGCGCGATAAATCGCTGCAATCCCGGCTTTGGCAGACTGACAAATACCTAATCTATCAAGGAACATATCATGGCAAAAGAAGTGAAATTTAGTGATGAATCCCGCTCCCGTATGCTGGCCGGCGTCAATGTGCTGGCCAATGCGGTAAAGGTTACTCTTGGCCCCAAGGGGCGTAACGTGGTTTTGGAGAAGAGCTTTGGTGCACCGACCGTAACCAAAGATGGCGTCTCCGTGGCCAAAGAGATCGAGCTGTCTGACAAGTTCGAAAACATGGGCGCGCAGATGGTTAAGGAGGTGGCTTCCCAAACCTCTGATGTCGCTGGCGATGGTACCACCACCGCAACCGTACTGGCTCAGGCGATGTTGCGCGAAGGTCTGAAGGCGGTTGCCGCCGGTATGAATCCGATGGATCTGAAGCGTGGTGTGGATAAGGCCGTTGGCGCTGCGGTCGAGCATCTGAAAGGCCTCTCCAACCCTTGCGCCGATGATAAAGCCATCACTCAGGTCGGCACCATCTCTGCCAACGCTGATGCAGCTATCGGCGAGAAGATTGCCGAAGCGATGCAGAAGGTGGGCAAAGAGGGGGTGATCACCGTCGAAGAGGGTTCAACCTTTGAGATGGAGCTGGACGTGGTAGAGGGCATGCAGTTTGACCGTGGCTACCTCTCCCCTTACTTCATCAACAACCAGCAGAACATGAGCGCCGAGCTGGAGTCCCCTTACATCCTGCTGGTTGAGAAGAAGATCTCCAACATCCGCGATCTGCTGCCAACCCTGGAAGCGGTTGCCAAAGCCGGCAAGCCGCTGCTGATTATCGCTGAAGATATCGAAGGCGAAGCGCTGGCGACCCTGGTGGTCAACAGCATCCGTGGCGTCGTTAAGGTCTGCGCCGTCAAGGCGCCGGGTTTTGGTGATCGCCGCAAGGCCATGCTGCAGGATATTGCCATCCTGACCGGTGCCACCGTAATTGCTGAAGAGGTGGGGCTATCTCTGGAGAAGGCAACCATCGAAGAGCTGGGTACCGCCAAGAAGATTCAGATCACCAAAGAGAACACCACCATTATTGACGGTGCTGGCAGCGAAAATGAGATCAAGGGCCGTGTTGAGCAGATTCGCGCCCAGATCGAAGAGGCCACCTCTGATTACGATAAAGAGAAGCTGCAAGAGCGCGTTGCCAAACTGGCCGGCGGTGTTGCGGTGATCAAGGTCGGTGCCGCCACTGAAGTTGAGATGAAAGAGAAGAAGGCCCGCGTTGAAGATGCGCTGCATGCCACCCGCGCTGCGGTCGAAGAGGGTGTCGTGCCTGGCGGTGGTGTAGCGCTGGTTCGCGCCCTGCAGGCCATCAAGGAGCTTGAAGGTGACAACCATGATCAGAATGTGGGCATCACCCTGGCGCGTCGCGCCATGGAGGAGCCTCTGCGTCAGATCGTTTCCAACTGCGGTGAAGAGGCCTCTGTAGTGCTCAACAAGGTTACGGACAGTGAAGGTAACTATGGCTACAATGCTGCAACCGGCGAATATGGCGATATGATCGCGATGGGCATCCTTGACCCAACCAAGGTAACCCGCGCTGCGCTGCAAAATGCAGCATCTGTCGCCGGCCTGATGATCACCACCGAAGCGATGGTGGCAGAAGAGCCTAAAGAGGAAGCTGCTGCCATGCCTGATATGGGCGGCATGGGTGGAATGGGCGGCATGGGTGGAATGGGCGGCATGATGTAGGCTGTCTGTAACAACGGTAGTCCAAAAAGCCCCGCTGGATTTCGCGGGGCTTTTTTTGTTTGGCGCACCCCTGCGCCTCCTCCCTGGGGGGTAGATAATCTCCATTCTCTGGTGGTATTGTTGAGTTAAATGAGTTGGTTTGGGAGTGATAGTGTGGAATTAAGCGGTGCTAAAATTCTGGTTCAGAGCCTGAAAAAAGAGGGCGTAGAGTATCTGTTTGGCTACCCGGGCGGAGCTGTGTTGCATATCTATGATGCAATCTTCCAGCAGCAGCAGGTTCAGCACGTTCTGGTGCGGCATGAGCAGGCGGCTCTCCATGCAGCGGATGGCTATGCCCGCGCAACCGGAAAGCCCGGTGTTGCGCTGGTCACCTCTGGCCCTGGTGCAACCAATGCGTTGACAGGTATCGCCACCGCTTTTATGGACTCGATCCCGCTGGTGGTCTTTACCGGCCAGGTACCCACGCCGTTTATTGGCAGCGATGCCTTTCAGGAGGTGGACGCTATCGGCATCACGCGCCCCTGCGTAAAACACAGTTTTCTGGTCAAGGATGTGCGGGATCTGGCGGAGACGATCAAAAAGGCATTCTATATCGCCACCTCTGGGCGGCCTGGGCCGGTTGTTATTGATGTGCCAAAGGATGTGACTGACCCATCGGTCAAGATTCCGTACCACTACTCCAGACAGGTCAGGCTGCGCTCCTACAACCCGGTAAAGAAGGGGCACAAGAGGCAGATCAAAAAGGCGGTGGATCTGATGCTGTCAGCCAGGCGGCCGATGATCTATTCCGGTGGAGGCGTGGTGATTGGCAATGGCGTCAAGGAGCTGCGCGAGCTGGTGAAAATATTGGGTTTCCCTATTACCAGCACCCTGATGGGGCTGGGGGCTTACCCTGGTCGAGATGAGCAGTTTCTCGGCATGTTGGGGATGCACGGCACCTATGAGGCCAACATGGCCATGCATGGCTGTGATGTGCTGGTAGCCATTGGCGCCCGTTTTGATGATCGTGTCACCGGCAAGATTAAAGAGTTTTGCCCGGATGCCAGGATTATCCATATCGACATCGACCCGGCATCCATCTCCAAGAATGTGCGGGTGCATATCCCCATTGTCGGGTTGGTGCAGGAGGTGCTGGCCGAGATGGTCAGGATGGTGAAAGGGCATGAAAGCCAACCGGATGCAGAAGCGCTTAAATCCTGGTGGTTACAGATCAATGAGTGGCGAGAGAGAGGGTGCCTGCAATATGAGCAAGGGGATGAGTTGATAAAGCCCCAGTTTGCGCTTGAAACCCTGCAAAAGGTGGCCGGTGATGATCTCTATATGGCCTCGGATGTGGGGCAGCATCAGATGTGGGCGGCGCAATATTTCAGGTTTGACCAGCCTGGGCGCTGGCTCAACTCTGGGGGCTTTGGCACTATGGGCTTTGGCCTGCCAGCGGCCATGGGTGCCAAGCTGGCGCATCCTGCGTCGGAGGTGGTCTGTATAACGGGCGATGGCAGTCTGCAGATGAATATTCAGGAGCTGGCGACCTGCAAGCAGTACAATCTGCCGCTGAAGATCGTCCTGCTCAATAACAACCATTTAGGCATGGTGCGCCAGCTGCAGGAGTTTTTCTTTGATGCGCGCTATACCGCAGTGGCGCTGGAAGGGTCACCAGACTTTGTCAAAGTGGCCGAGGCCTATGGCCACCTGGGCATGCGGGTGGAAAAGCCTGATGAACTGGAGGCCGTGTTGCGCAAGGCGTTCGCGATAAAGGATCGGCTGGTGCTGGTTGAGGTGGTGATCGATCCGGAAGAGAATGTCTACCCGATGATCGAGGCAGGCCAGGGTCAGCACAGGATGCACCTTGCCCCCGGTTGTGCCTGCTGCACAGAAGATTAACGTGGAGGAGGCTCCCTCTTCCTTATTCCAATAAGTGCTAGCAATAGAGCGAATACCCCATTCTGGGGATAAGCGGCATCATGTAAAATGGCGCACTATACCCGGTTGTTCAGCCGGGTTTTTTATTTTGGTTTTATAGAGGAATGCAATGTGATTGAAGCGGAAAAATATATCAGGCAGGAGGATTTTGATCAGTTAGAGGTGGCCCTGCAAGATTATTTGGACGAGAAGATTGATCACAACCAGCTGGTTGGTGAGCGTCTGATGCTTGGGGTGTATGGGCAGTGGCAGGAGAATCTCTGCATGGTGCGCTCCAAGCTGCCGGGTGGTGATCTGCCACTCCCCTATCTCCTGGGTTATGCAGAGGGGCTGGATGCCGTTGAATGCATGGAGACGGTGCATATCACGACCCGGCAGGATATCCAGTACAACGATGTGCCACTGGACCAGACGCCAAAGCTGCTGCGGCTGCTGGCAACGCATAACATCACCACGCGCGAGGCCTGTGGCAATACAGTCCGAAATGTCTCTGGCTGCCCGATGGCGGGTGCCTGCCAGCGTGAGCATGTGGATATCATGCCCTACATCGAGTCGACGGCCGCCTATCTGGTGCGTAACCCGCTGACCCAGTCGCTGCCGCGTAAATTCAAGATCACCTTCTCTGGCTGCGAGGCCGATTGCGCCCAGGGCGCCATCCAGGATCTTGGCTTTGTCGCAACGCGCAACAAAGAGGGAGAGCCTGGGTTTAAGGTGCTTGCCGGTGGTGGCTTGGGGCCTCAATCGCGCCAGGCCATTGTTATCGAAGAGTTTTTGCCTGAGGAGATGCTGCTGCCCGCATCACAGGCCGTGCTGGCGATGCATGATAAATACTCAGACCGCAAGCGGAAATCCCGCTCGCGTATCAAGTTCCTGGTTGAGCGCTTTGGCCAGGAGGGCTTCATTGAAAAGTACCGTGAAGAGCTGAAGCGCACCGCTGCCGCCTTTGATGCGGATTTGGCCCCCAAGGGCCAATGGCGGCAGGCGCAGGAGGATGCGGCAGCCTGTGGCCACGGGGCGCCGCGCCAGATAACGGCGCAGCATCAACCCGGCCTGTTTGCAGTGCCGGTGCATGTGCCGGGCGGCGACCTGACGGCGGCTCAGCTTCGAGGGCTGTATAAGCTGTTGACAGAGCTGGGCTACTCCCACCTGCGTGCAACCCAGGACCAGGAGCTGATTGTATTCAATGTCCCGGAACAGGGTGTCCCTGCGCTGGCTGAGGGGCTGAAGGCACTGGATCTTGGGCTGGTGGAGCCAGGCTCCAATGTGGTTGCCTGCCCCGGCACAACGACTTGCCAGTTGGGTATCACCTCATCCCGCGTGGTTGCCCGGCTGCTGAACGGTGGTTCCAATGACCTGACGGTACGTGTGAATGGCTGCCAGAACAACTGCGCCCATTCCGATATTGCCGATATTGGTTTTTATGGGAAGGGGCGCCGCCACTTTGGTCAGTTAATACCCACTTACGCGATACGCCTTGGTGGCAGTGGAATGGCGGGTGGCAACCTTGCCTTCAGTGGGCCGGAGGTTCCTGCGGTGCGTGTCCCGGTGGCCACCAAGCGGATCACCGATACCTTTGCAGAACAGCGTGAGGAGGGTGAGAAATTCTCCAGTTGGAGCCGCCGGGTCGGGCCGGCCTTTTTTGACACACTGCTGGAAGATCTGGTTCAGGTGCGTGAGTTTGAGCTGCCGATGCTACAGCGGGATCATGGCAACAGCACTGTGTTCAAGGTGCAATCGACCGGGGTTGGTGAGTGTGCCGGCGCATCCATTGATCCTGTCGATAAGCTGCTGCTGGACATTGCCTATGAGCGCAACCTGCGGGATGCCTTTGCAGCCAAGCGTAAATTCAAAGAGGCAGCGGAGAGTATGGAGAATGTATTCTCCCTGATTGGACGTGCGCTGCTGATTGCCTCAGGCGCCGAAGAGGAGAGTCCGGCAGAGGATCAGATGGTAGCGGCAGTTGCAGCGGCCTTGCCGGATGATCAGGCTACAGCAGAGGCCTATGCCGAGCGCTATGCCGCATTTGCAGCATGGTCGGCTGATCTGGATGAGCTGATCTACCCCAAACTAATGGAAGAGACCGATGCCTGGCTGAAACGTGCGCGCATGTCTTGTCGCAGCATGCAGGCCAGTCGCAATAAAAAGTAGTTAAACTACAGGTTGCAGGAGCAGTGCTGCCTGCTATGGGTCAGGTGGGGTTGCTCCTGCTGTCACCCCCCTCTTTTTTTTTATTCGCCAAGGCGAGCCGCCGGTTTGGCAGTGTTTGCAATGCCCTCTGCATCCAGCGCGATAAAATAGCATTTCAATGTTGTATTAGCGGTAAAGAAATAATAGATTACCTCCCATGCAGTCAGATGTATCTGATCTTTAAAGATTGTTGATCAATCGCATGCCCTTGCTGCGCGCATGGATAACAGGCGCAAATAATCATAATAGCTAACATGAATATGGCTGAGCAAAACCGGCAGTCAATATGCTTGGTGTAAAAAGGGTGTTGAATCTTTTAATTTAGAGTTGGTGTATTAAATGAATGAGATGGCAAGCATTCAGCAGGTTGATGAACTGATTGCAGAGTGTTGTTCTTCGCAATGGAGGACGATTCTGGAAGAGAACAGGGATGTAATGCGGTATGCAAAAGGTAGCTATATCTTCAGGGAGGGAGAGGCAGCTAAACGGACTAAAATCATTATAAAAGGGAAAGCGAAGGTATTTCTCACCTATAAAACCGGAAGAGAGCAGATCGTTCGCCTGGCGACCAATGGTCAAATAGTCGGACACAGAGGGTTTGGCGGCGATCAACAGTATTCAGTAAGTTGCAAGGCGCTGGTGGACACTACGGTAGCACATATCCCGCTGGAGCTTTTTCAAGAGGCCTTAATGGCAAATAATCTGTTTTGTTATCGTTTTATGATGTTTTTTGCTGAAGAGCTGCGTGCTTCCGAGGCGCATCTGAAGAGTTTTGCGAATCTGGATGTGCGGCAGCGCATGGCAGAGGCGCTCATCTATAATCTGAAAACATTTGGATACAGCAGGAAAAGAAAAAAAGTATTAAGCCATGCATTAAGCCGGAAGGATTTTTCCAGCATGATTGGAGCAACCTATGAGTCTGTTGTGCGTGTTTTGAATGACTTTGATAGAAGCGGTGTTATACAAATCATCAATAAAGATATAAAAATCCTGAGGTCCAGAGAGCTGGACAGGATCAGAAAAGGGATTTAACCCAAAGATTGCCAAAGGCCGAAGAGAGCAAGTCATGATTGATGTAATAGTGAAATATCTCAAAAAAACCTTCCCCTCTAATGTTGGAAAATCAGAGCGAACAGTGCGCATAGTGTGTGGAGTGGTTTTGATTGCGGCCTCTTTCATGGACTTTGTCACACGGGATCAGGAGTTCTGGCTGGTTCTTGTCGGCTGGCTTGGTCTAATGTCGGGCGTTGTGTCGCACTGCCCAATTTATGGCCTGTTTGGCATTAACACAGCAGAAAATGATTGACTGCTGTGCCCCCCTGCATGGCTGGAGAGCTACCGTTGTTTGCTGCCATTTAATGTGCTGGAGGCAACAAGGGGCGCCGGCGATCATGGGCGCTTGACGTATATAAAAACCATGGAAACTGGAAAAATATACAGGCAGTTTACCTCGAAACAGCAGACAAAAAGTGGCCATAAAAAAGCAAAAAATACACAAGTAAAATGGTTGGTTTATTACATTACAAAAACACTCAAGTATATACACAAGCGCAGCAGTCAAGTAAATATATAAGTATAATAATCAAGTAATTACAAAATCCGCCCCGTCGATAAAATAGTGCAATAATTCACCTACAAAACGGTGGAAATTGACCTACATCATTTTTCCGTTTTACCCCCCGGTGCTACCGTCTGTTTTGAATTTGATTGCGGTACTTAATTGTAATTGTGATAGTCGGCTTTAAATTGCAAATATGGCGGATTGTTACAGGAGTTTAAGTGCTGATAATCACCTTCAATAACATAATAAAAGATCCCATCCCTTATTCCCTTAGGGTAGAAAGAAAATGTCAAATGTAAAAACGCATAAAGTAGAACAGTTGGTCATGGCTGCAGTAGGCTTCTTCTGGTGCTTCCTGTTGTGGTTTGCCAGTGCGGCATTCGTCCCTACAATCGCCTCGGAGTTTGGTCTGGGTGTCAAGGGTGTGGCGCTGCTTGCCAGCTCTGCTATCTGGACAGCTCCCATTGCCAGGCCGCTGGCAGGCTGGGCGGCAGATAAGTTCGGTGCGCCAAAGGCCTTTGTGCTTATCCTGGTTGTCACGGGCGGGTTCAGTATCCTCTCTGCCTATTCCAAGACGCTGGGGCCGGCAATTGGCATGACTGAGTATCAGTTTCTGTTCTGGTCACGCGTCATTGTGGCAACTGCTGGTATCGCATTTGTTGTGGGTATCCAGCATGTTGCGCAGTGGTTCGAGTCGGAGGAGATGGGGGCTGCCGAGGGGCTCTATGCGGGTACAGGCAATGTGGGGGCGGGAGTGGGTGCGCTGATGCTGCCCAGGCTCTATGGACTGGATTACCATACGGCCTTTATCCATCTTGGAATCGTGGCCTTTATTATCGCAGCCTGGATCTTTTTCCGGGGCGTGCCAGCCAAGAACCTGGAGCAGGCTGCAATGGCCAAGAAGACGGCGACCTTCAAGGATACCTGCTTTGTCTGGACGCGCCATGCCGCAATTGCACTGATGTTTGCGTATGCCATGTGCTTTGGTCTTGAGATCGGCATGAATGCCTGGTTGCCGGGTTATTACAAGATGGGCTTTGCCGAGGCCATCAAAGGGCTCGGTTTTGAGACGCTGGTCGATGTGCAGATTGCTGCGGGTTCGTTTGCTGCGGTTCAATCATTCAATGCATCGCTCTTTCGACCGTTCTCGGGCTGGATTTCGGATATCTGGCAGAGAAACGGCTGGACGCCGTTCCCGATACTCTCCAAGAAACTTGAGTATGCACCACGCATTCACTTCCTGATGTTTGCACTGCTCTCTATTACCGTCACCATGATCCTGCTGACAGTCGCAGGCCTGTCAGGCAACCTGATCTGGTCCGTGCTCTTCCTGGCTGTGTTCGGCATAACAGTGAGTTTTGGTACGGGTGGAACATTCGCTATCGTTCCGCTGATGTTTAGAGAACGACCAGGCACTGCTACTGGCTTTATTGGTGGCGTATCCTGTTCAGGAGGCATCATCTACCCACTGATTTATGGCCAGGCTGCCGGCTGGTTTCCAGAGGGTGGCATCCACATGGGTTATGCGATTGTTGCAATCTTTATGTTCATCCCGTTTATCATCTACTACGTCTGGGCAATGCATTGGGATGTTCACCCGGAGGATCATGGCTTTGGCAGCAAAGAGAAATGGTTGGGCGAAAAGGCCTGAGTCATTGATTGCCGTAATCAACGTTAACAATTGTTGAAGAATAAATAGAGGTAAATATTATGGGTGGCCACGTACAACCTGATGAGTCATATGTATATGAACCCTGGTACAAATACGGGATCTACTTCCTGTTCTTTGAAGCGGCTATTGCTATTGGTGTAACTATCTACTCGCTTTCAATGAGCTTCTCCGGGCAGACGGTGCAGTTCAAAAAGAAGATGGTGCATGAAAAACCAAAAGCAGAGCAGGCGCAAGAGGCGCAAACACCTGTAGAGCAGCGCTGTCAAGCGCTTGAAAAGCATCTGCAAGAGGAGTGCTTGAAGGCGGCAGCATCGAACAAGTAGCACTGAAATCAATTTGATGTGGAAAAGAGACCTAAAACTATGGCGACGTTCAAAAAGATTCTAATCCCTTACTATGGGTCGCAGGCTTGCAAGAGGGCAGCCGAAAAGGCAATGGAACTGGCCGAAGAGAGTGGTGCAGAACTGACGGGCTTAAAGGTTATTTCATTTTCCTTTGAGACAATAGTTCCCTCAGACAATCTGTGGGAGGCGATCAGAGAAGATCTTCAGGAGAAGGCAAAGAGCACGCTTGCCGATCTTGAGGCTATGGCGAAGGAGCGCGGCCTGGAGATCAGGCTTGAGATTCGGGAAGGCGATATTACCGCTGAGGTGGTCGAGCTGGCTAATGAGATAGGCGCTGATCTTATCGTGATGTCATTGGGTGGCAGAGTGAAGCGTTTGGGCGGCTTTTTTGGTAAAGGCCAGCAGAGAATAACTGTGCGCACCCTGGTTAGCGAAGCGCCTTGCCCTGTAATGTTCGTAAGCTGAGTCCCATGTCAGATAAGGATTCAGTAAAGGTTGAGCGGTATATTCCGATGGTTGCGGGAGTGGGGTTGGTTGGTTTGGTAACCAGTTTGATCCTGCTCTCGGACTACTCGGAGCCGTTGCTCAATTTGGTAAGGGAGTACCTAAAATATTTTTCATCCTAGAAGATGACTGCGACGAGAATCGTAAAGAACAAGCTGTTGATTCACTTAAAAATAAGAGCTATTTGTTGCTTGCAAGCAGTAATGAAATAGTTTTCAGTGTTGTTGGAGTAGGCTGTTTTATGCGCAACTCCTAAGTAAGATCTTCTGGGTAGATCGGTACCGAGAGCGTTTTGGACTATTCAGGTTTTTTTTTGCTTAAGTTAAATTTTATGATCTAGATCATTTTTTGATGTAGATCATGGGCTGTAAGGTGGAGGTGGGTTTAAGCTATCTGCACTGTTACAAGTGACCAGGCAAGAGTCATGTTGAATAGTTTATTTTATCGGTACCATTATATGCAGTTGGATCCCCGGTTTGGTGAGGCTCTCTAGCGTTCATCGATATGGCGAGCCCCTGCTAGTGCAATGTGTATCAATTTGATAATTGATAATTTTTAATCCACCAAAACCGGGTGGAGACCTATAACATTTACGAGGCTGAAGAGATGGCTGATATTAAAGAATGGAATGTGGAGGATGAGGCATTCTGGGAACGAGAAGGAAAGAAGGTTGCCAACCGTAACCTTTGGATATCTGTGCCAAGCCTGCTTTGCGGGTTTGCGGTATGGCTCTACTGGGGCATTATTACGGTACAAATGCTTAACCTCGGGTTTCCATTTGAGAAATCCGAACTTTTTACACTGATGGCGATTGCGGGTTTTACCGGCGCAACACTGCGTGTCCCCAGTAGCTTTTTTATCCGTATAGCAGGTGGGCGCAATACCATCTTCTTCACTACGGCGCTGTTGATGATTCCTGCTGCTGGCACGGGCATCGCATTGCAGGATGCAAATACCCCGCTTTGGGTGTTCCAGTGTCTGGCCTTTCTTTCTGGTTTTGGTGGCGGCAACTTTGCTTCATCAATGTCCAATATCAGCTTCTTTTTTCCGAAGAGCAAGCAGGGCCTTGCGCTTGGGCTGAATGCTGGCCTGGGTAATGCGGGTGTGACCACCATGCAGATTCTGGTGCCATTGGCGATGACCATGGGGATTTTTGGCGGTGACCCCATGATTTTGCAGAGCACCTCTGGCACGCTGATTGGCAAGATTCCTGCTGGCACAGAAACCTACCTTCATAATGCCGGTTTTATCTGGCTGGTTTTTCTGATTCCACTGGCTGTCGCTGGCTGGTTTGGGATGAATAATATCCGTACTGAGCATGTTTCACCGCATATCGGCTCGCCAATCAGTGCCTTTGGCAAGATCACAGGCTTGCTGCTGATCGGTTTTATCGGTGCTGCTTCCGGGCTCTTCATCATTCTGCCAGACCCAGTTGGGCTGGGTGCGCCAAACTGGGCCAAGTGGCCGGTGATTATCTTTGTGCTCTTCTTCGTGGTTATGATGATGAAGATGGTTCCTGGCGATATCAAGCCGAACCTTGCGCGCCAGTTCAAGATTTTCCACCATAAGCACACCTGGATCATGAGTATTATCTACATCATGACCTTCGGTAGCTTTATCGGTTATGCAGCAGGCTTTCCGCTCTCAATCAAAGTGGTCTTCGGCTTTCAGCATATTGCAGATGCGGTAACGGGAGTGATGGATCATTCGCAGAAAAACCCAAATGGCCCCTCTGCACTGAGGTATGCCTGGATGGGGCCATTCATTGGCGCTTTCATTCGGCCGCTTGGGGGCTGGATTTCTGATAAGGTCGGTGGAGCCAAAGTGACCCATTATGTGGCGATCACCATGATCGGCAGCGCTCTGGGTGTTGCTTACTTTATGAAAGCGGCTTACGCCTCTGCAACACCAGAAGAGTATTTCTGGCCCTTCTTCCTGCTCTTCCTGTTGTTGTTTGCAGCAACCGGTATCGGCAATGGATCGACTTTCCGCACCATTGCAATGGTGTTTGATAAGGAGCAGGCAGGCCCTGTGCTGGGTTGGACCTCAGCGGTTGCGGCTTATGGTGCCTTCATTATTCCCAAGGTGTTTGGTGAGCAGATCAAGGCAACCACACCCGAGAATGCTTTGTACGGTTTTGCCATTTTCTACTTTATTTGCTTGGTTCTGAACTGGTGGTATTACCTTGGACCTAAGCGGGAGTACGATAACCCTTAGTATTACCTGCTGAAGAGAGCGGCAGCAATTTCGATTGCTGCCGCTTTTCGCGGCTTAGAAGTCTGAAAAACACACATGAAAAATATGTTTCTACAAGCGCATAGTCAAATGAGAGGTTACAAATTATGAGTCACTTCATTGACCGTCTACGATTCTTTTCGAAGACGCCAGAAACCTTTTCCAAGGGGCACGGCATAGTGACCAACGATGATAGGGCATGGGAGGATACCTATCGCAATCGTTGGCGTCACGACAAGGTTGTTCGTTCCACTCACGGTGTAAATTGCACCGGTGGTTGCTCCTGGAAGATTTTTGTCAAAAATGGTCTGGTTGCTTATGAAATGCAGCAGACAGATTACCCGCGTACCCGTGATGATCTGCCTAACCACGAGCCTCGTGGTTGCCAGCGCGGCGCCAGCTTCTCATGGTATCTCTACAGTCCGCACCGTATTAAATACCCGCTGATGCGTGGCCGTTTGATGGAGCTTTATCGCGCTGAACGCGCTGCCGGGCAAGATCCAGTCGATGCCTGGGCTGCCATCCAGGCAGACCCTGCAAAGCGTAAAAAATATACGGCTGTTCGCGGTCTGGGTGGTTTTGTTCGCAGTGACTGGGATGAGGTCACTGAGGTGATTGCAGCTGCTAACGTCTATACCATCAAGAAGTGGGGGCCGGATCGCATCTATGGCTTTTCGCCGATTCCTGCGATGTCCATGATCAGTTATGCGGCGGGTTCTCGCTACCTCTCACTGATTGGTGGCGCATGCGGTTCTTTCTATGATTGGTACTGCGATCTGCCTGCTGGCTCACCGCAGGTTTGGGGTGAGCAGACTGACGTGCCAGAAGCGGCGGACTGGTATAACTCTAAGTACCTGATCATCTGCGGTGCTAACCTGCCGATGACCCGCACGCCTGATGCGCACTTTGCCATTGAGTCACGCTATAACGGCACCAAGATCGTATCCATGGCGCCGGATTATGCGGAGTTTGTGAAGTTTGCTGATCTGTGGATGCCAGTCAAGCAGGGTACTGACTCTGCTGCCTTCATGTGTATGGCTCATGTTGCACTCAAGGAGTTCCATGTTCAGAAGCAGGATCCATACTTTCTGGAATATGCGCGAACCTACACCGATATGCCGATGCAGGTCATGTTGCGTAAAGATGGGGATCGCTACGTTTCAGATCGTTTCCTCCGCGCCTCTGATTTCGATAAAAACATGGGTGAAACGAATAACCCAGAGTGGAAGACAGTCGTTTACGATTCCAAAACCAAGGCATTTGTGGTGCCTAATGGTTCGGTTGGATTCCGCTGGGGCGAAGAGGGTAAATGGAATCTGCTGCCAAAGAATGCAGCCGATCAGTCAGAGATTGAGGCTGAACTGACTGGCATTGGCAACAGTGATGATGTGGTAACTGTCACTTTTCCACATTTTGCGCCAGGTGAAGAGAATACGATCCAGCGCAATGTGCCTGTGCGCAAACTCACTATCGATGGTGAAGAGACATTAGTGACTTCTGTCTACGATATGTTGATTGGCCAGTACGGTATTGACCGTGGCCTTGGTGATAACCTTGCTACCAGCTACGATGACGCCTCCATTGCCTACACGCCAGCCTGGGGCGAAAAGATTACCGGCGTTAGAGCTGATCTGCTTGAGCGTACAGGTCGCGAGTTTGCTGATAATGCCTCCAAGACGCGCGGCAAATCCATGGTTATCATGGGCGCAGCTATCAACCACTGGTACCACAATGACATGGGCTACCGCAGCATTATGAACATGCTGCATATCTGTGGCTGTGTCGGTCAGTCAGGTGGCGGTTGGGCTCACTATGTTGGACAGGAAAAGCTGCGCCCGCAAGCCGGTTGGGCGCCTGTTGCCTTTGCGCTTGACTGGCATCGTCCGCCGCGCCACATGAACAGTACCACCTATTGGTACTTTCATACCGATCAGTGGCGCTATGAGAAGGTCGAAGCGGATGATGTCATGGGTGCTACCGCTAAAGGTAACTACAAAGGGTATCAGCTGGGCGACTACAACGTGGTCTCTCAACGTCTGGGCTGGTTGCCTTCTGCTCCGCACTTCAACCAGAACCCGCTTGCAATCGTTGAAGCGGCTGAGAAGGATGGCGCAACTGATGAAGCGGGAGTAGTTGCTAATATGATTGACCGCCTTAAGAGCGGTGATCTGGCCTTTGCCTCTGAAGACATTGATGCGGAAGAGAATCATCCGCGTAACCTGTTTGTATGGCGTGCGAACCTGCTGGGTTGCTCAGCAAAAGGCCATGAGTACTTCCTGAAGCATCTGGTTGGTGCCCAAAATGGCGTTATGCAGGAAGGTGTTGATGGCCAGCGCTCAAAAGAGATCAAATGGCACGAAAAGGCTCCAGTTGGCAAGCTGGATCTGATGGTTGATATCAACTTCCGCCTTAACTCAACAGGGGCTTACTCAGATATCATTCTGCCAACAGCTACCTGGTATGAGAAGGCTGATCTTAACACCACAGATATGCATCCTTTTATCCATCCCCTGGGTAAGGCTGTAGATCCAGCATGGGAGGCCAAATCAGACTGGCAGATTTTCCGCTCTATCGCCAAGAAATTCTCTGAACTGTCAGAGACCCATCTTGGTACCCGTAAAGATGTCGTTGCGATGCCTATGCAGCACGATAGCCCAATGGCGTTGGCAACACCTCTGGGCCAGGTCAAAGACTGGAAGCGCGGTGAATGTGAACCAGTGCCTGGTAAGACGCTGCCAGTTCTGAAGGTGATTGAGCGTGATTATCCAAACACCTATAAAAAGTACTCGGCTCTTGGCCCTTTGATGAATAAGTTGGGCAATAACATAAAAGGCATTGACTGGAATACCGACCTTGAGATTGAGCAGCTTGCATCATTAAATGGAGTGATCAAGGAAGAGGGCGTATCCAAAGGCAGGCCTTCGCTTGAGAAGGACATTGCTGTATGTGACACCGTTCTTCGTATGGCGCCTGAGACCTGTGGGGAAGTTGCCCACAAGTCATGGACCGCACTCTCCAAGAAGACGGGCATCGACCACAGCCATCTTTACGAGGGCCGTCATGAAGACAAGATCACCTATGATGACATTGTGGCGCAACCACGCAAGATCATCACCGCGCCTACCTGGTCAGGCATCGAGTCTGAAGAGGTCAGCTACAATGCGGGTTACACCAATATCCATGAGCACATCCCGTTCCGTACGCTAACCGGGCGTGCTTCATTCTATCTCGATCACGAGTGGATGCTGGATTTCGGTGAAGGTCTCTGCTGCTTCCGTCCGCCACAGGATCTGAAGGCACACAAGAATCTGCCTAAAGAGCTGGCAAGCAAGCTGCAAGGCAAGAAGACGCTGGTTCTGAACTGGATTACTCCGCACTCCAAGTGGGGCATTCACTCCACCTATCAGGATAATCTGCGTATGTTGACACTGTTCCGTGGCGGCCCTTACTTCTGGGTAGCTGAGGACGATGCCAAATCTATCGGTCTGAAAGATAATGACTGGGTAGAGGCGGTAAACGCCAACGGTGCAACCGTGGCGCGTGTTGTTGTCAGCCAGCGTGTGCCACGCGGTATGGCATTGATGTATCACGCCCAGGAGAAGAACGTCAACGTGCCGGGTTCAAATACTACCGGCAAGCGTGGCGGTATTCTGAATAGTGTGACCAAGGTGATCATCAAACCGACCAATATGATTGGAGGCTATGCGCAGCTCTCATATGCTTTCAACTATTACGGTACGGTAGGCTGTCAGCGAGATGAACACGTTATCGTGCATAAGATCGAAGATGCAGATATCGATTGGTTAGAACGTCCGCTGACACCTGAGCGTGAAGCCCAACTTAATCCTCCGGGGATCAATAACTAAGGTTATCGATTAAATATCAACGTGCGGGTTGCGAGATACGAACACCTCGCAACCCGCCCCGGTGGTGAAAGAACTTCGAGGAACATAAAATGAAAATACGTGCACAAATTGCAATGGTCCTTAACCTGGACAAGTGCATTGGTTGCCACACCTGTTCGGTGACCTGCAAGAACATCTGGACTAACAGAAAGGGTGTTGAGTACGCTTGGTTTAACAACGTTGAAAGCAAGCCAGGCATCGGTTTTCCAAAGGAGTGGGAGAATCAGGACAAATGGAGAGGTGGCTGGACACTCTCTGACGGCAAGCTGGAGCTGAAGGCGGGCAATCGTTTGAGCAAACTGCTCAACATCTTTGCCAACCCGGATATGCCGCAGATTGATGACTACTATGAGCCGTTTGATTACGACTATGCCAAGTTGCAGAATAAGCCGCTTTCAGAGGCCTGCCCAACCGCGCGCCCTGTCTCTCAGATTACCGGGAAGCATATGGAGAAGATCCATTGGGCACCGAACTGGGAAGATGATTTGGCAGGTGAATTCGAGCACCGCTCAGTGGATCAGAACTTTGACGGTATGCAAAAGCAGATCTACAAAGAGTTTGAAAAGACCTTTCACCTGTATCTGCCCCGCCTCTGTAACCACTGTCTGAACCCTGCCTGTGTGGCCTCCTGTCCATCCGGCGCGATCTATAAGCGTGAAGAGGATGGCATCGTTCTGATCGATCAGGATCGCTGCCGTGGCTGGCGTATGTGCGTCACCGCATGCCCCTACAAAAAGGTCTATTACAACTGGGAGTCAGGCAAGTCAGAGAAGTGTATCCTCTGTTTTCCACGTATTGAGTCTGGAATGCCTCCCGCCTGCGCCGAGTCCTGTGTGGGCCGCATTCGTTATGTGGGTGTTGTACTGTACGATGCAGACCGTATCAGTGAAGCGGCAACAACTAAAAATGATAAGGATCTCTATCAGGCACAAACTGATATCTTCCTGAATCCAAATGATCCGCTGATTGTTGAACAGGCATTGGAGGATGGTGTGCCGCAGAGCTGGATCGATGCCGCACAGAACTCACCTGTCTACAAGATGGCCATTGACTGGAAGATTGCCTTTCCAATCCACCCTGAGTACCGCACCCTGCCCATGATGTGGTATGTGCCACCGCTGTCCCCTGTGCAGTCCCAGATTGACCAGGGCACGCTACCCACTGAGGCAGATGGTGTTATTCCCAAGTCTGAGGCACTGCGCTTCCCGGTACGGTATCTGGCAAATCTGCTGACGGCAGGTGATGAAGCGCCAATTCTGAGTGCAATCAATCGCATGCTGGCCATGCGCAGCTACCAGCGCTCGGTTAATGTTGAGCAAGAGGCGGATCTTGACGTACTGAGTTCTGCGGGTCTTACCGAAGAGGAGGCACAAGAGATGTACCGCTACCTGGGTATCGCCAACTATGAGGACCGTTTTGTGATCCCAACCAGCCATGAAGAGATCCGCAATGATGATCCTTACGGCTTCCAGGGTCAGAATGGCTTCTCTGGTGGCAATACCAGCTCTCATGGCGAAAAAGCGGGTCAGGATGACTATACTCTCTTTCCTGCTCCACGTAAGCGCACGGTAACTCCGATGGGCATACAGAAACGGCCTAAATCCAAAGCGTAAATACAGGGGTATATAAATGCGTATATACACAATATTGTCGCGCTTGCTGGATTATCCGACGGAAGAGCTCGTTGAGAACTTCCCGGCAATAATCGATACGGTCAAAACGGATCAGGGCATCACCGAGGGAGAGCGCAAAGGGATGATGGATCTCATTGCATGGATGCAGGTGCATGATTTGATCGGCCTGCAGCAAAATTATGTGCAGACGTTCGACATGACGCCTGAGCATGATCTGCATCTGACGCATCACCTGTTTGGTGATGACCGGGGGCGTGGCCCTGCATTGATCGATCTTAACGAGCACTACAAGGCCAATGGTCTGGCTGTTGATGCAAAAGAGATCCCTGACTACCTGCCACTGATTCTGGAGTATGTATCGACTCTGGATGATATGCAGGCGCGTGTCTTTTTGGGAGATGCCGGCAAAGTCGTCGCTGTTATTGCTGAAAATCTAGAGAAAATCGAAAGCCCTTATGCAAGGGTGCTTCGAATCATTGAAAACCGTGGGCGCTTAGCCCAGGCAGCTTGAGGAGCATAATGATGTCTGATTTTATCTTTGGAGCCTACCCGTATCTGGCGGGTACCATCTTCGCGGTTGGATGCTGGATTCGATTTGATCGTGAGCAATACACCTGGAAGGCTGACTCAAGTCAGCTACTTGACAACACCAATATGCGTTTGTACAGCAATCTGTTTCATGTTGGCGTGATAGGCATTTTTCTGGGCCATTTCGTAGGCCTGCTGACCCCTCATAGCTGGTTTCTGGCGCTTGGGATCAGTGATCTGGCCCACCAGAATATTGCTATCTATGCGGGTTCGGCATTTGGTATCGCTGCACTGGTTGGTGCTGGCCTGCTGGCCAGGCGTCGCCTGACAAATGAGCGGATCAAGGCGGTTAGCCGTGGCCGGGACAACTTTGTTATTCTCTGGATTGCTGCGACAGCTTTTCTTGGTCTAATGACAGTTCCAGCCTCCATGTATCATGCCAGTCACCAGGATGCTTCAACAATGCTTGCATTGTCCGAGTATCTGAAGAGCGTAGTGACACTGAGCGTAGATCCAACCCTGCTGAAGGATGTGAGCTTTGTGTATAAGCTGCACATGTTCTTTGGCATGACACTGGTTCTGGTGTTTCCATTCACGCGTATGGTACATGTCTGGAGTGTTCCTATCAGCTACCTCGGTCGTGCTTACCAGGTTGTTCGCACAAGGGGGCAAGTTTGCCGTTAATGGTTATGTAACCATGAAAAAGCCCGCCTCCAGGCGGGCTTTTTTTCGCCTTGAGATAATCAAACAGGTTAGAATTAAACAACAAATAAAGCTAAATCGGGAACGACTATGTTGTGGAACTTTGCGATGCATGCGTTGATAGGGTTTTTTGGCCCATACTATTTTACGTATACCCCTGAAGGGATAAGCATGGCCATTCTGGTGGTCTGCTTAACGCAGGGTGTGGATCAGATAAGAATAAAAAAGGACAAATATCGGGAAGTTGAGGAGTTACCGGAATCAGAGCGGCTTACTGCCACTAAAGAGCTGGACAGCAATATTAAATCCATATTGATTAAATCCTTTATGCAAAATGTCTTGATGTTTACTGCTTTGGTTTTAATAACGGCAGATGTTGCGAGAACACATGGTTAGGCTTGAACTATTTTCGCTACAAACGATCCAGTGTATGGATGATTGCCAACGAAGTTGTTGGTTAACCTACAGTGAGACCCCCTGAATATGAGTTCTGAATCTAAAAACAGCCCAATGAAGGCCTTGATTGGCATTGGCATTATAGCGCTGCTGTTTGCATCCGTTTTTTTATTAAAGGCACCGCCAAAAGAGGTAGTGCCAGCAGAGTTGCAGGCGGTGCTTTGGCCTGAACCTCGGCAACTGACATCTTTCGAATTGCCTGAGGCGGGAGGGAAGGCGTTAGATCTGTCACGCCTGGAAGATAGATGGACTCTGCTATTTTTTGGCTATACCAGCTGCCCGGATGTCTGCCCAATGGCGCTTTCTGTTATGAAAGCGGTCTATGATGACCTGGCTGAATATCCACAGATCCAGGCAAAAACCCAGGTGGTATTTGTCTCTGTCGATCCAGAGCGTGACTCACCAGAGCATGTAGCTGAATATGCAGCCTATTTTGACAAGAATTTTATTGGCGTGACTGGCCCGGTTAAGGCAGTTGATGGGCTGGCCAAACAGATGAGCGCAGGTTATATCAGAGAGGAGCCTGAAGAGGGTGGCAGTTATCAGGTCAGTCATACAGGCTCGATCTACCTGATCGGTCCCAAACAGCGCGTGCACGGTGCATTTTCTCCGCCTCACAACCCCAAAGTGATTACCGAGCAGTATTTGGGGATTCTAAAATTGCGGGGTTGATCCTCGCCCTGGTGCTTGGTCTTTATGGCAAAGAGCAAAATAAGAGCCTAGTACACCGTCAATATAACCTTGACGGTGTACTAGCCTGCGCCGGGGTCTCTGCTCGCCCCAAAAGAGGTACCAGATTTTTGATACAATTCCCTGCCAAATATGATCTCAGGTAAACCCCATGCATCGTGTTATCGACTTGCCTTTTAAATCACTTTGCCAGCAACTGCTCTTTGCTATCATCCTTTTAGCGGCCTGCTCACCGGCGTGGGGGGAGGCGGATCTGCCCAGTATCGCCGGCAGCGCAGAGCAACCCGGGCTGGCAGGTGCGCCAGCGAGTGATGTAAAGGTGGAAGAGAAAAAGTGGCTGTTATCTTTTGATAACCCACGAGAGATGACGGGGATTGTAATTGGCGGCATTGTAGTAAACCTGACCTTGATAACGGTATTTTTTGCGCTGCTGTGGAAAGAGTGGAAGAAACATAAGGTGGCTCCCAAGCCGACTTTGGATGGCAAAAGCGAGAGCAGCTAGTGGAGATTATCCCGGTATTGCCTCATCTACAGGCGGGGCTGAATATCACAACAGTTTGCCTGATCAGTATCGCCTACTACAATATTCGTCGGGAAAACCACAGGGTGCATCGACAGTTTATGGTGGCAGCATTGGTGGTGTCGGCGCTGTTCATGGTTTCATATCTGACCTATCACAGCCAGGTGGGTAATGTGAAATTTGCGGGAGTTGGCGGGGTGCGTCCCTTCTATTTTACAATTCTTGCCTCTCATATCATCCTTGCCGCACTCATTGTGCCAATGGTGATCGGCACGGCATTTCTCGCATTGAGAGGCCGCTATGAACGCCACAGGCGCATTGCCAGGTGGACCTTTCCACTCTGGATCTATGTTTGCGTGAGCGGTGTTGTTATCTATCTCATGGCTTTTCATCTCTATCCACCCCAGGTCGGTCTGTCGTAAGATAGCCGGTAGTTATGCCATACGTGTTTAATTAATGGTTGCAGGTTCAAACCCGTGCCCTACAGATTCGAAATAAAGAGGTGAAAATAGATTATGCAGCAAATGCTTATGTATACAGTGACTGCGATTGTGCTTTATGTGGTCTCAGACCGGATATTGATTGGACTGGAGAAATGGCGGGGAAAGCCTTTTGTCAGCAGGAGTATCGTCTTTTTTATGATTATTATGATACTTTCTGTGACAACATTTGAAGCTATTCAGCACTTTTTTACTGATGTTCTGCCCAGTGGGCCTGCTGCGATGGAACAGTCTGAATCAATGGTTGAGCCAATACCCGGGTCACCAATGCCAGAGCCCCTGCGGTCACCCGCACTGCCTCCGGTTGATTAGCATGAAAAAGGGCCATGCACCTCTACATGGCCCTGAATTTGTGAAGAGAGAATGGCTTTAAGTAGTCAGCCTCTTCTCAGGGCGCATGGCCTTATAGACCACAACCAGATAGATTATTCCGCCAGTGATGGCGATGATCCCGCCGATCCCCATTAGCGCCATGGCGATATGTTCGCCCATGGACTTCAGCCCTTGAGCGGCGCCTGCTGTCTTGCGCTGAACGCCGTGCCCGCCGGTATAGGCCATGGCGAGTACCCAGATCATCTGTCCCGTGCCATAAATAGCGGGCTGCCGTAGCGCCCATTTCCCCATAGGCTTGCGAAAACCCAGGCGCGGCAAGAGATAATAGGTGATGCCCATAAATGCCATGGTGACGCCAATGATCGAGCCATGGTAGTGGGCGGGGACGCGTACATTACTGCCTGTAATCATAAACCCGATGATCCCGCCTGTGCCAAACAGCAGTATGGAGAAGATCAATGCCGAGCGCTCGGCACGGTACAGGTCAGCGGGTTTGTCACTGCTGAAAATGGAGGTGATAAGTATAAGTCCAAGGGGCAGTGCGGCGAGGCCGCCGCCGTATTTCATGAGCCAGGTAAAGCTAATGGCGTAACCTGGGTTATCTACCGGGTAGGCAAGATAGATGAGAGGTGCAAACAGGACAGGCATTGCGCCCAATGCAAAGAGTATGAGAATCAAGCGCGGGTTGGCTTTGATGGCAATGCCAGAGACGCTTGCCAACCACAACCAGACTGCAAGCATTAGCTGGGTATGTGTAAACTGGATGACGTGGCCGCCGCCCCAGAACAGCAGCTCATAGTAGCGCTGCCCCTCTATCTCTGCTGGCATCATGCTGTATGACCAGCCGATTGACATCATGGCGATAAGTGCAGCAACCAGTGCGGTGTAGAGTCCGAAGCGGAGTGCGGCATTGCCATCCATGAACCTGCCCACAGCTCTGGAGTGGATCAGTCCATTCAAAATCTGCAGTGTAAAGCCCAGCCCAAAGATGCCCAGAGCCGTAAAAAATATAGGGTCTTGCAGCACCGGAACATAGTTGTTCATCAGCGGTTTTCCGGCCCCAAGGAATGGTGATGCAGCAATTCCAAGCATGCCCAGAGCTGCCAGAAAGATTGCCGGCCAACCGCAGGCAACGCAGTTGCCATTATTGTTCAGGCTCCAAAAGAGGCCTGCAAAGGCGAGAAACCAGACCAGTACAGTCATATCGACATGTATCACGAGGGCGGTCTTGAAGAAGTCTACCCAGGGAATGATATCTTGAATGCCTGGCGTTCGGGAGAGCACGATGAGGACGACAAACAGGCCGCCAATGACCAATGAGGCAAGGGCCAGGATAAGCCATGCGGTGGTTTGCCGACGGATCGTGCGATCCGCCGACACGTCAAGAGAAAAATATTCAGCCATTTAATTAAAGGTAAATCCGCCAATCCGCTGATTGAAATCAATAAAAAGAAGCTGGGCAGGTGCCAGATCTGCCGTATAGCTATTGGTGTAGGTATAGCCATCTACCAATGCATTATCATTCATTCGCACCGTGAACTCATGCCGACCCACGGGCACCTCGACATTCTGGTAAACATCCACACCTTGATCCTTGAATGTCCCTGGGGGAGGGATGGTGAGATCAAGGATGGTTTTGCCATCCATTAAAAGCTCAACCTTAATGACAGAGCGTTCCCTGGGGCAGTCCAGTGGTGCCCGCATATTGGGCGCCAATGCTGCCAGCTCCTCAGCGGTTCGTACATGGCAGGCACGCACAGGTTCACCGGCATGCCCAAAAGCCAGCGTAACAACAGCCAGGCCATCTTCAAGCTGTTTGACGGTAGGGCCAGCGGAAAATGCAGCAATCAGTGCCATAAAAATAGTCAGGTTAAAGGCCTGTAAAAGATAGCGAACTGCTGGACGGCTAGTCATGGTTCACCTCCTTGGCTGTAGTCACGGAGGGTGTGGCTGTTTTTTGCACAAGAGACTGGCGAAAGAGGTCAAGCTGCTTGTGCAGTTTTTTGCCGTCAATCTCTGCACCTCCAAGGATCTTGATCCGCTCCTTGTCCACTCTGGATCGAATCGCCGGCATTCGCTTGCCCTGTATTCTGAGATCCAGCCAGTGGTTGCCGAACCGGTAGTAACAGTCGCCAGAGCGGCAGCCGGAAACAACGACCCCGTCGGCCCCGTTTTTGAGGGCATACTCAGCAAGGGAGGCGGGCATCATGCCGGTGCAAAAGAGATGCACAGTGGCCACATTGGGCGCACTGAAAGCATCAATATCGTAACCATGCCCGCAGCCAAAGACTATGATCCTGTTGTCGCCAGCCAGTTTAGCCAGAGCATCATCGGTCTGTTGCTTAAATTTATCCAGAGGCAGCTCCGGCATGTCGATGCCGGTCTTCAGGCTGCCATCTTCGGTCATTTTGCGGAATGGGCTGGAAGATGGGCATGAGCCGGTGCAGATACCGCAGGCAGCACATAGCTCGGGCTGCACGATGACCTCATTTTCCCATTTGGCACCATCGGTACGGGCCTGCAGGCTGATCGCATCAAAGGGACAGTCGACAACGCATTGGGCACAGCCATTACAGTGCTCCAAATCAACGATTGCCGGGATGCCCTCATTCTTTTTAGGCAGCCATGGCATGAATAGCATAAAGGTAGTAACACCAGCGACCAGCAGCCAGATCTCACCAGGGGACCAATACTGCAATAGAGGAAAGATATTCAGGTAAAACCAATCCAGGTGGATCTCCGTGGGCACCTTTGAAAGGTTGACCGGGGGATGGCTGAGAGCAGGCATATAGATGGAGAGTGCCGTCAATGCAATAAGGCAACCTATGGCCAGCCCTTTTGGTGCAGTGACTTCAACGTGAGTCAGGCGTCTAACATGGAACCAGAGCATAAAGATTAAAAACATGGGCTGCCCAAGCAGGTGCAAAAAGGCCAGAAGCGTAGAGAAGCGGTCGCTCAGATTGCCAGGCAAAAAGTTTCGAGCCATTGAGTCAGAGAAGATAGGCAGGGCATCCAGCAGGTGAGAAGCGCCCATTGATACATACAGCGCCAGCTCATCCCATACCATCCAGTAACCTGTTATACCAAGAAGCACAACCATCCAGAGAGTGGGGATGCCGGTAAACCAGGAGTACCAGCGTGTACCTCGGTAGCGATCCAGTGAGAACTCTCTAAATACATGCAGCATGATGGTTATAATAGCCGCATCAGAGGCATATCGATGCAGACTGCGCATAAGGCTGCCAATTCCAAGCACATGCCCATGAACAATGGCTTCAAGCGATGCATGAGCCTGGTCAACTGTAGTATTGAAGAAGATATAGAGATAGAGGCCGGAAATGAGCGCTATCCAAAAGAAAAAGAAGGTGAGTGGCCCAAGGTGGTAGAGGGGGTTCCACTCTTTCCCAAAGGAGAGGTTAAACCACTCTTCCAGATAGAGGTAGCCGCGTTTAATGGGGTTAGCACTTAATTTCAATTGTCTGATCCTCGCGGTATCGGCACGAATTTAGAGGGCAAATATGCAGTTAAATTAATGTTGACTAATTCAGTTGGGTTTAACGCTAGCCATACTACCATCCGCTGACGGATTCGTCATTGATTTCCATCAGGCCTGCACGGTCTCCAGTGCTCCATGCCTTGAAATTGGAAAGCATTGCTTGGGTTTTAGCTCGGATTCTTTACGTGGCTATCGAAAAGGATGTTGGTGAGTTACCGTTTCATGATGCTGAAATGCCCAAAATATGGGCATAAATGGCAGCTGTTAGGGATGAGTCGATGCTCTTTTAATTTGCTGCAGAGCATTGTTTTACCGCTGCCGCCCGGTGCGCTTCCATTCACGTATGATGAAGATCAGCACGAAGATGATTACGGACAAACCAGCGAAAATTCCAATAAACAGAGAGTAGTCAAAAATATAAGTGTCTCGAACCGGGTCATAAGTGGTGCAAAAGAGCTTTACCCTGTTCACCATATCACCAATGAATGTTTGCGCAGATGAGGGGCGCCCAAATACGAGGTCTTTTAGGGGTTCTACGAGGAGCGGCGTATCGATTACCTCTCCATATACCTGCCGGTAAACAGTACCGTCAGCGTCAACCACTGTGGATTGCACCAGATGGTCGAACCCGCGTATTGAGGGGAAATAGATGAACCCCAGCTCTTTTATGAGTAGATCCCTGGTCGCCTGGTCTGTGCTGAGTAATTTCCAGTCATTACCATCAATATCATTTTGGCGCCCAAAGTAGCGCATTGCACTAGGTGTATCATTCTCGACATCAAAACCAATGAGGGCAACGTTAAAGGATTGATCTCCCAAAGCATCTTTGGCTTTTGCGACAACCTTGGCGAGATTGCGGGTGGTCATCGGACAGGTGTGAAAGCAACTGGTGTAGATCAGGCTGATGACGAGCGGTTTGCCTTTTAGCTCTTCCATGAACAGCACGCCGCCCGTGCTGGACATGAACCGGTGGTTACTGAGCCTGTTACCAATGGCCTGCTGGCTGGTTTTCAATGCCTCTTTGTAGTCAAACCCGGAAGCATCCTGGGTTGAGGTGCCGGGCTGTGGGGTGATTGTTGGTGGCTCTGCCTGGGCTGAGGCCAAAAGAGTCAGCGCAAGAAAAAGCGCACCAGTGAAAAATTTTATAGATTGCATGAGTGCGTAAATTTAGCCCGGAAATTTCATAGATGTGTACAAAGGGCGCTCTCAGATCCTGCTTTCGTGCATTAGGGCATCCATGTGCGCCATCATGCAGAATATGAGGTTCTCACAGGGGAAATTTTGAATGAGCCTCGTATTGGCAACTACGGGTGACTGAGGGAATACCCCCTGTAAAATCAACAAATAAACGATGCTGCGCATAATCTGTGGAATCCCCTGGTTTTAGAGAAGAGGCAGAAATCAAAGGCCAGCCCGGCGCTGTGGAGGGCCATAGCCACCACCGATCAAGTTCAGCCTAGCAGGCTGACATCAATAGTGGCGCAAACCAACAAGAGGCCAAGCTGCACAAGCGATGCAAAGAAGCTGCTCATTGCCACTTTGCGTGATGGGTCATTTACAAGCTGAATATTGCGATAGATGAAATAGCCGCCACCAGCCACGGCACCAAAAAGATAGATCCAGCTCAGCCCAAAGAAGAATGGCAGTATGGATACAGTTACCAAGGCGAGTGTATTGAAAAGCACGGCTTTGGCAGCGGTTTGGTCGCCAACGACAACAGGGAGCATAGGCACACCAGCAGCGGCATAATCATCATGCTGGGCAATGGCCAAACTCCAAAAATGTGAAGGAGTCCAAAGGAAAAGGACAACGGCGAGCAGCGCCGGGATGGGGCCGATACCACTTGGGTCGGCTACGGCTGCTCCAGCCAGTACAGCAAAGCTTCCGGACGCCCCACCGATAACGATGTTGAGCCATGTCCGGCGCTTGAGTAAGACAGTATATACAATGGCGTAGAAAAAGGCGCCAAGGAATATGAACAGGGCGGTCAACCCGTTTAGTGCAAAACCGGCACCAGCTACTCCGGCCAGCACCAGGCCAGAGATAAAAAATAGCCAGGTGCGGTTGTGTTGAAAATACCCGTTTATGAATGGGCGCCCTTGCGTCCGCTTCATTTTAATATCGAGATCAATCTCATAATACTGATTGAATGCGCCTGCCCCACCAGCAGCAATAAGAACCGTCAAAGCGAGGATCACTACTTCCCAGCCTGTCACAGGCTGGCCTGGGGTAACGGTCATTGCAACAACGGCAGTAACGGACATAACAATGCCGATACGTAGTTTTAGTAGGTTAATAAGTTGCTTGACCATCTGGAATCTGAAATGCTGCCGTTTACAAGGATTGATTTAATGCTTCTGTGCAGAGCAGATAATTATACTACTTTATCTGAAAAAAACGAGGCGAATCCAGGCTGGATCCGCCCCGTTTACAGGGACGCTTAAGAGAGGCCCCAAACTTCAGACAGATACTTCCAGTTGATGAAGTAGTAGATCACGAAGCTTACCAGCAAGACCATAGCCAGGATAAAGGTTCCCGGAGCCTCAAAGCTGGATTCATCGTGGTGTGCCTCTACAGCCTCGGATGGAGCCATAGGCAGGCGTGCAGGTTTTTCATCCGTGTAGGCTGAATCAGCAAGAGGAAATCCAAAGCTCTGCAAAAGCCCTGCCTCTTTCTGCAGCTTTTCACCGAACACCAGTGAGCCAACGGCGATGACGATGAACATGGCGCCACCAACCACAGCGATGACACCACCAACACCGGCAATGCCCATCAGCAGGTAGGCCGTAGCCGGGTATTCAAAGCCCAGCGGATTGCCTGCAAAGCCCATGTCCCAGTGGCGACGTGCAACACCCAGGGTGCCGGCTGCCATGTGGAAAATGGCGACCAGAGACATGCCCAGTGCGAAGACGTACGGCTGTAGTTTAGCTGCCTGCGGCATGATCATCTTGCGGCGGAACAGCACTGGGATCAACAAGTAGGTCAACCCCATCCATGCCATGGTAGTGCCGATTACCACTGTAGCGTGGAAGTGGCCTGGCACATAGATGGTGTTGTGGATGATGATGCTGATCTGCTCGGTACCCATGACCACACCAGAGATACCGCCAAGGAAGCCAAAGCCTACCAGGGAGATAAACATACTGGAGAAGACCGGGTTATCCCAGGGGGCTTTACGCAGCCATTCAAAAGCGCCATTGGTCAGCCCTTTCTTGCGTTGAGCCACCTCGATGGCACCAGGAACGGTCAGGCCGTGGATCATGGAAGCCAGCACAGCCAGATACATGGCGTATGAGGTGTTGAAGAGTTTCCATTCGACGCTGAGGCCTGGATCTGTTAACAGGTGGTGGGCAGAGGCCAACTGCAGGAAGAAGATGTAGAGCAGATATGCTGCTCGGCTGACCTTCTCCGACATTGGGCGAGCGCCAAAAATAACACCAGCGATAAGATACCAGACGGCTACGTGAGCAGAGACGTTGATCTGTTGTGAAGAGTGACCCAGTGCCCACCAGATGAGCCGGTACATGGCTGGATCAATATGGCTGATGTAGCCAATAGACCACAGATAGGTCGGGATCAGGATCTCAGCACCAGAGGCTATGGTAAAGATAGCGATGATGCAGGCTACCGTGGCACCAAAGGTGACCAGTGGTACAGAGCCTTCATAGGTCTTCTCGTTCTTTGCAACAACCAGGGTGCCAAGATATACAAAGCAGCCGATCAGTGCGCCAACAGCGAAGATAACCAGACCCAGATAGAAGTGCGGTTCTGCACGCATAGGCACGTACGAGGTCATCATCACGCTGGACTTGCCGGCGAAGATTGCGGCCATTGTCATGACAGCGCCGACAATCATCAGTACAAAGCCAGCCCATGCCCAGCGGGGCGTTGCCAGCCTGCTGCGCAGCAGGGTAGAGCCCGCAAAGTAGAGGATGGCTATCTCGAAGAAGATTACCCAGAAAATCAGTGCGCAAACACCGTGGGCAGTCAGTACCATGTAGAAGGTGTCAGCCGGCAGCAGGTGGACAGCAGGCCAGCGAGTCAGAACAACCAGCAGAGCGAGGATGCCGGCAATCAGCAGGCATACAACACCTGCGACGGCGTTAGCCTTCATCAGGTTTTCTGCTTCTTTGTGGAAAAACAGTCCGGTATCAGGACATTGTCTAAATTGTGCCATTTTTAATTACTCCTTCACCCAGATCTTGCCCAGCATGCTGTGGTGCATGATGCCGCAATATTCATTACAGACAATCGTGTACTCACCTGCTTTGTTAGGCGTTATGTTCAGGACCATTTCGTAGCCCGGGACGACCTGAATATTGATATTGACAGGCTGCAAGGAAAAGCCATGGTTCCAGTCGATGGAGTTCAGGTGAAGACGATAGGTTACGTCTTTTTTGAGTTCCAGCATTGGGTACCACTGCCAAAGGCGCGCCAGCAGGTAGACATCGGCGCCATCAGGCGGTGCGACCACGGGTATTTTCATGGCGGTCTCTTCGCGAACCTTGTACTTTTCGATCATCTCGTTAACTTTTGCTTGGTACTTGGCCGGTGTGACCTTGTACGCTTCGTTAGCGATGTTCTGGTTACCATACACATGCCATAGAGGCATCATGAAAAACATAATCAGGCACCAAACCAGCGCAATTGCAATCCAGATGATCTCCTGGCGACCCACCGGCACGGCCCACCAGTTCTTCTGGGCTGGAGGCAAAAATGAAGTCATGCGTTACTCCCCTCTTATAAATTCAAGTAAATACTGTGACTAAGCTGTGTGGCCTAGTATGGAGCGACAGGAAGTGAAGCAATTTCCATGACTCCCCACAGCGTGTAGAACACAGTAGGCATTGCTACGCCGATAAAAAGCAGTAGAAACGGATTGTCGATCATTTGTTGCCACGGAGAGATCTTTTCTTCTTCTCTCTCATCAGTGTTGTTTTCGTCAGCCATGGGCTGTCTCCTATGCTGTTGTTGTAAAATGGTGTAAACCGGCAATTTATTTTCGCTGCGATGCCCCTGCACCATCCTGCGTAACAGAAAAATGCAGACATTTTTCATATATTTTTCAGAGCCTACCTGCCCCAGGCCTGCTTAATCGCTTGGCCCAGAAGAAAAACAGTACTCTCTCCTGCCCTCTATTCCCACTCGGTCAATATACGGCTGGAGCCAGTCATGCTTTGGTAAGTGCCTGAAAAGCCCCTAAAAAGTGAAGGGGGATTAACGTCACAGCGACCCATTTTCAGGTTCCTCGGCATTAGAGCATCGGTCGCACGGTTTGCTTTTGATCTGTGTCAATTTGTCGCAGATTTTAACCCGCTTTTTATGTCAACTTTTCAGGTGGCTGTTTGCCATTGGGGATCTATTTGGTAATATCGCCGGTCTTTGTTATTTAAGCCCGGTCTCGAGGGCAGAGCAGAAGCCATGAAATCTACCACAAACCAGCGACCTGTTGCGATCTGGTTATTTGTCTGTTGTGTCACAATCTTTGCCATGGTTATACTCGGAGGCGTCACGCGCCTGACAGGCTCCGGGCTTTCTATGGTGAAGTGGGAGCCGATTACGGGCGTGCTTCCGCCAATGAACCAGGTGGAGTGGAATGCGGTCTTTGAGCTGTATCAGCATTCGCCGCAGTATAAGAAGGTAAACTCCCATTTCAATCTGGAGGAGTTCAAGTCCATTTTCTGGTTTGAGTATCTGCATCGTATCCTGGGGCGGCTTATTGGTATACTCTTCCTCCTTCCCATGCTCTTTTTTATCGCCACACGCCAGGTCAGCCGCAAGCTCACGCCCAAACTGGTTGCAATGTTTGTGCTGGGTGGGTTGCAAGGGCTGCTGGGGTGGTACATGGTGAAAAGCGGACTGGTTGATAACCCGCAGGTAAGCCAATATCGTTTAACTGCGCATTTTGGGCTGGCGGTGCTGGTTTATGGCTATATATTCTGGGTGGCGCTGGGACTCTTCTTCAAGCGCGAACCGGAGCGCTCTTTCGGCGATGCCAGACAGGTTTTGGGGTTCTCCCGTATCGTTACCGGCTTGATTTTTATTACGCTGCTGTCAGGCGGCTTTGTTGCAGGATTAAAGGCCGGGTTTGCCTATAATACCTTTCCGTTGATGAATGGCCAGATTATACCGGAGGGCATTTTTCGGCTTGCTCCGCTATGGAGGAATTTTTTTGAAAATATTGCAACAGTCCAGTTCGATCATCGCGTTTTGGCAACGCTGCTGTTTTTTCTGATTCCGATACTCTGGTGGCGCTCAAGACAATTTGAACTAAGTTCGAGGGTGCGTCTGGGGATGAACCTCCTGCTTGGGGCGCTGCTGCTTCAGGTTACACTGGGTATTTCGACTCTGTTGCTGCACGTCCCTATACCTTTGGCCTCAGCTCATCAGGGAGGGGGGCTTTTGCTCTTCACTGCGGCGCTCTTTGTATTGCAACAGCTGACGATGGCTTCCAAGGCCCAGGCAAATGGTGAGTAGCCAGTTGCTTATCTTTAAAATCTTTCCAGGGGTTCAAATAGTATGGTTCAATCATTGCGTGTGATGCGAGTTGGTGTAGCGGTGTTGCTGCTTGCTCCTTGTATGGTGTTTGCGGAGGTCACCTGGATTGTCAAAGGGGATGCCAAAGTTATTGATGGCAGAACGGTTGAGATCAATGGTCAGCAGGTTGTGATGCAGGAGATGGATGCCCCAGACCTGGATCAGATCTGTTTCACTAAAAAGGAGTATTACAAGTTTCGCTGTGGTGTGGTTGCCGCAGAGAAACTTGCAAAATTGATTGCCCATAACCCATTGAGCTGTGAGGGCACCAAAACCGATGACAAAGGTCGTCTGATGGCGACTTGCTGGGTTGGTGATCCGCCTCAGCGGATTGACATTAATCAGCAGGCAGTGCTGGGTGGTTGGGCGGTGTATGATCCGGCGCAAAGTGATAGATATAAGCGCGTTCAGGGTGTTGCACGCACCCTGAGGCTTGGATTATGGCGTGCTAAATTTGTGATGCCATGGGAGTGGCGTAGCGGAAATCATGAGCCGCCCAAAGAGAATGCGCCTCATGATCCATAATCAGTAACTAGGGGGTGTTCTCAATCACCGTTCGTGGCGAGATTCTGGCCCTTTTTCACGCTGGCGGCGTTGCGGTTCGTTGCAATAGAGTAGCTATTACGTACGCCTCACCGCACCTCGCCCAAAGCGCCTACTGTTGGTGCCAGCACAAAAAATACCTCAGAATCACGCTCACTTAGGTAATTGAGAACACCCCCTAGTGATGCTGATGCACCGCCTCGCTGCTATCAGGGGCTGAAGTATCGCTCATGGTGTCTCGCAGCTGTTGGCGGATGTGTGTCTGATAGGCTTCAAACTTCTCTTCATCGAGTTCGTTAAAGGCCAGCACTGAACCGCCAAACTCTTTTGCGAAGTTATCGGCATCAGCGCGGACGCTAAACGTGGCCAGGGTAGGTCCCATAGCGCCAAGCTTGCTGCTGCCCAGTACAAAAAAGGCCTGCTCTACAGTAATCCAGCGATCATTATAGCTGCCCCATTTGCGTTTGCCAAAATCCTGAACAAAGGCCTGCTTGATTTTCATTTTGTAGTTGGGATCGTAGAGCGCAGAGAATAGTCCTTTAGTATCACAAAAAAAGTGTGACTCACCGTTTTTGAAGATGACCTGCCCCTTGGGGCCGGGGTGATCAAGCAGTATCATGCCATCCAGCATGCATACGGCATCCCGTGTCAGATTCTTGGGGGAGATTGTGGCGTTGTTATTGCTGTCTTCACTACAGCCGCTGGAGAGCGTCATGGTCAGTAATAAAAATAAAACATGAGGGTATCTGTTCATCTCTTGGTCCAGTTCTATTTGCCTAAGGCGCTGATGCGCCATCCGGCAATGGCTGTGGGTATGATAGTCCAGGTCGTAATGGCAGCAAAAAGTGCAGGTGTTGGAGGGATCTGCCCCATTAACCCGAGTTGCGTGATCATCGCATCATCCATCATGAGGTCAATAGAGAGAAGGCGATAGAGTGCTGTGGGGTTCAGATAAAAGAGAAGATTAACCAGGCTCATTGGAACATTGCCCTCTGTGGAGACCAATATGCCGATAATGCCAAGATCAAACAGCACAACAAACAGCAGCCAGATGCCAATGGCGATGGCGATCAGTTTTCCACGATCCAGAATCAAAACAGAAAACATGATGGCGATGGAGATAAAGATGGCGCCAATCCATACTGAGGTTATAAGCAGCAGCGTCCAGGCTTGCAGGGTGTGTCCGCTGTATATAGAGATAGCTGCTGGTGCAGTTAATCCGACAATCAGGGTTGCAGTAAGCACCATAAACAGTCCAAGCCATTTGCCATAGAGCAAAAGAGCGGTATTGAATGGATAGCTTCTTAACAGGTCAAGGGTGCCGCGCTCGTGTTCACCGGCTATCCCGTCATAGCTTAGCAGCAGGCCAAGCAGTGGAACGAGGTAGATCACCAGGTTGATTAGGCTGAAGAGCGTACCCTGTTCCTGCCCAACCCCGACAGAGCCGGTAAACCCAAAGCCGGCAAAGGTGATAAGGAGTGAGAAGACCGCAAAGGCCAGGCCAACAGCAATGATCCAGCCGTTGCGCAGATGGTCAATGAACTCTTTTCGTGCTATGGCAAACAAGATGGTGGAGGTAGACATTAAGGATCTGCTGTCAGGTTATTTTCAGGCCGCTGTTTAGCTGTAGAAAAAGCTCTTCAAGGCCAGGGTCGTTAACGATAAGTTTGCCAACCAGCCTGTCAGCAGAGAGCAGCGCCAATAGCAGTGCCTGCTTGTGGACAGGGTGGCATGTAAGCACAAAGAGCCCTGACTGCTCAAGGTATCTCTTCTCTGTGGTGTGCTGCTGGAGTATTTGGTCCAGGGCTTCTTCGTTAAAACGGGGGCCTTTCTGAAACTTAATAATGCTGGGCAGCTCAGCGTCGTTTATGAGTTTATCAACGGTTCCATGCGCGCTGATGATGCCATCCTTAAGCAGTGCGATGGTGTCTGACCTGGGTTCAATCTCCGCCAGCAGATGACTGGACATTAATATAGCAACGCCTTGGGCTTTGAGCTGGCCTAGGATTTGATAGAACTCATGAATACCGGAAGGGTCCAGTCCGTTTGTAGGCTCATCGAGCAGCAGCAGTTTTGGGTCACCAAGCAGTGCCTGGGCCAGCCCAAGGCGCTGTTTCATCCCTTTTGAGTAGGTCTTTATGCGCTGTTTTGCAGCATGTTCCAAGCCAACAATTGCCAGCGCCTCGGTGATTCTGGTCTCTCCCCCCTGCTTGAGTGATGAGAGGTAGCGTAATGTCTCTTGACCGGTCAGGTTGGGGTAGAAAGCGGTGGTCTCGGGTAGATAGCCAAAGATAGCCTTTTGAGCGGTTGACCGGCTGGTGCCGGCGGTCTCTCCGTTGATCAGGATCTTGCCTGCATCGGGTGCAAGCAGGCCAAGGATCAGTTTCATCAGCGTTGTCTTGCCTTGACCATTGTTGCCAACCAGCGCCATCAGCTGCCCGGGTGCAATGTGCAGGTCAATGGATTTCAGCACCTCTTTGCCGGGGAAATGCTTGCCTATCCCGGAGAGGGAGAGAATAGGCGCGGCCCCTTGCGCGGAGCTGGTAGCTCCGGCGCTGGTCATAACGGTGGGTGACGGTGCGGTTACAGACATGCCTTTTCCGGAGCCGTGACCTGGTCTGGTATGGGTGTTGTCGGGTGCATAGCAGGTTTTTTATCAATAACGCTGGCTGAACGCAGTACGGGAAAGCGGGTCTCAAGGGCCTGTAGAAGCTGAATCACCGGACTCAATGCAAGCAGCCTCATTTTTGGGTGGCGATGCATCAGATGATCCATTCGATTTGAGGCGTAGTATATCCTGTCACCTATCCCATCACCATCGTAGTCCCAGCCAAGATAATCGCTCCAGTAGTTGCCCCTCTCTTCATTGTTCCAATAGAGTGAAAAGCGCCAGGAGAAGAGCACCTGCACCGGGTTTGAGACAAAATTGTTGCCAACCACCTGGGTATTTTCAGCGCCAGCCATCACTGCGACGCCAACGGCGTTTCCTTCAACCCAGTTGCCTGTGATTTCATTGAAGTCGGAGTCGTTGATGAAGATGCCCTTGTTGTTGCCATAGGCAATGTTGCCATGGATTTTGGAGTCATAGATGGCGCGCAGCAGCATACCGTGGTCTCTGTTATTGATCATGGCATTATGGCTGATGACCAGCCGTTTTGAGAACATCATGGCCTGCCCAACCGTGGAGTTGCAGGTGGTATTGCCGGTAACCCGGTTGTTGTCGTTATACATATAGTGGATGCCGAAGCGCACTGAATCCATGACATTGTCTTCAATGGATGATCGGCTGGTGTTTGAGAGATAGATGCCATCGCGAACCCCGAACACCCGGTTCTCTTTGATCAGCCCGTTCTGAATGTTCCAGATATGGATGCCGTTTCCACGGTCAGAGATGAGCCTCTTTTGATACCCTGTAACCGTGTTGTTGATCACCACCGGATTGTGGCTGCCATTGATCCAGATGCCAAAGGCGCACTGAGTGAGTGAGTTGCCATCCAGCTTTATGTTGGTGGCCTCTTTCGTGGCATAGATGCAGGCGTCCGAATCTTCAATAATATCGCCGCTATTGCGCACTGCCACCCCGGAAACACGGGCATTTGGGCTGGTTATGGTAATAACGGTGCCGCTGCCTGAGCCGTCGATAATGGATCTGTTATCCGGGCTGCCAAGTAGCGTAAGCGCTTTATCAAGCGTGATGTTCTCTTGAAAAACACCAGTGGCGAGATGGATGCTGTCACCATCATTGGCAGCGCTGATGGCGCTGCTGATGGTGGGAAACTGCCTGCTGGGAACCTGAAGATCGGCCGCAGGTGTGGTGGCGGCAAAGAGCAGCAACAGAGATGAGGCAATGCCTCTCTGTCTCTTGTCAAGCAGAAACCGGAAGCGGGACAGGGGCGCCCAAAAACCGGGGGCAGGCCCCATCTCCGAAAGCAATATCGGTTTGCTGCGCGGCAGTGCGCGGCCATTGAATCTTGAAGTTGGGCGGTGAAATAGTGGCAGGGTGATCAATGAGCGCCTTTCCCGCAACTGTCTTGGTGTTTCAACCGCTCCTGAATGGTTTTCAGATCCGCCTTGCTTATCTTTTCCAGTTTGCCCTTCTTCAGATAGACAAGTGGAGGGCAGACCTCTTCGTCATGATAGGCCTGCTCGCATTCAAAGCAGGAGTAGCACTCATAGCGGTTGATCTCCCCCTTGCGATTGATCGCCATGGAGTCACAGTTGACCTCGCAGACGTTGCAGCTTTTGCAGAAGTCGTAGCGCTTGATTCGGTCGATCTGGAAGTAGCTGGCGATGGAGAATGCGGCACCCAATGGGCAGAGATAGCGACAGAAAAAACGGTAGATAAAGATGCCAATGCCAAACAGCGCAAACCAGTAGAGCACCAGATACCACTCGCGGGAGAAGATGCCGACCAGCCAGGTGGTCTTGAAAGGCTCCACTTCAGTGAGGCGTTCGGCCATCTCAACCGAGAAAAGAGAGATGCCGATCAGCGCAAAGAAGATCACATAGCGCAGCCTCCTCAACACCTCATGCACCCTGGGTGGAAAGTTGTAGTTATACTTTTTGGGCAGTATGCGCCGTGACAGGCGGTGAGTAAGTTCAAGCAGTGCGCCATAGGGGCAGATCCAGCCGCAAAACCAGCCGCGCCCAAACCAGATGAGGCTCAGTGCAATAGCGATCCAAAAGACGAACTGGACGGGATCGGAGAGATAGAGATCCAGCTGAAAGCCATTCTCAAAGCTGTGCAGCAGCGGGTAGAGATGGGTCATGGAGGGGGGAGATTTCAGTATCAGCCCCACAATCACCACGGAGAGTATCAGGATGGTGATGTGCACCGCATCCAGCCGTCTGGCAGAGCTTCTGATCAGGTCACGCCGGACAAACAGAAAGAGAGTGACCGCCAGGAAGATGGTGAGCAGTATCACCTCTCCAAGCTTCATCTTCCACATCTTTTCAACCAGCGTGGGTTCATGCTCTTTCTCGATAATCTTGAGATCAAAATACTTTTCGGGGAGTTGAAAATCTACGCTGTAGGTTTTAAATACCTTCGAGGTGGCGGTCTCGCCGGTCAGATGGCTGGCGATATAGTAGAACTGCCAGCGGTCGGATGAATCGAAATTGGCATCGTGCAGAAAAAAGAGGCCACTCTCTTTAAAGTCCGGGGCGCCTTCGATCTTTATTCCATAAAGGTGCTCGTAGTTGAGGTCGCGAAAAACATATTTATTGAACCCCTGCTGAAAATAGAAGCGTTCGAATATGCCACCGCGGACAAAGCCCGACCCCTTGTAGCTGTCCTTGCCGTTGGAGACGATAATAAAGATCTTGCCGTCTTCTCCTGCATTCTCCTTTGCCCAGTTGTAGTTTGATTCGCCCAGCATGTTGATGCCGATGACAGGCTGTGTGATGTCGGCAAAATAGATGTCGACCCAGGCCTCGTCTTTGTCTGCGGTTGAGACCAGATCAGCCGTGGGCACAAAGAGATGACCGATGCTCCCCTCTTTGACCAGATCGTCCCAGGTCTTGGGTTGATACTCTGCATGCCAGGTGACGATGCGGGTCTCGTCGGGTGGCAGAATGCCCAGTGCCTGCGCGACCATGCGGCCAGAGGTGATCAGGGTTTGATCCATCACCTGAGCGGTTACAGTGGCCCCCGTGATCATGTCGATGGGGACATTTCCACCGGCCCCTGAGGCCTTGCCATGTTGCGGTTCGCTTTCAGCTTTATCTGCCCCCTGGCTGAGTGTTCCACCGGAGGTAATCTCAAATTTATCGGCAATATTTTTGCCGATATATTGCCCCATAAAGATCCCAAGTACAGATTCCGGAATTCCGACCAGCAGGATAGGTTCGCTATGGTGGACAATTTCGGCGTTCAGGATAGTACCTTCAGGGCTGATAGCGATGAGTGTCACCATCGGCTTGCCAGAGTAGGCGGGGATATCAACCAGATCGGTCGAGAGAAAAATATAGGCGAAGACCTTGCCCCCTTTCAGTGCCTCAATGACAGGCAGGGAGATCGTCTTTGATTGCTGGAAGCTATCGGCTTCCGGCAGTATATGGCTACACTTATAGGCTTCACAAAAGGGCTTTCCATCTTTTAGCGTGAGCCCATTGGCGCCCCAGCCTGGGCTGCTGAACAGCAGCAAGATCAACAGTAGCTGGAGGTATTGGCGTTTGCGGAACAGGCTGGAGATGCCTGGGAAAAGAGAGGCGGGCGGTTGAAGGTGTCTGTTGTTGGGCATGTGGGTAGAAATCTGTCTCAAATAACTTATAAGCCTGCCTGAGCGATGAGCTGGAGAGGCTCCTGGGAGCCAAGTCCCAAATTAACCAAGCAGAATACTAAGGGAATTTGACGAAAATTGCTACCCAGCAATTTTAGTATTTACTGATATTCTAATGCGGCTCCGCCCCTTCTCCCGAAGAAGAAGGGGCGGAGTTCAGGCGCTAACGGATTGTATCAGGAGACAATCATTCTGCCGCGCATCTCAAGATGCAGGGCGTGGCAGAACCAGGGGCAGTAGTACCAGAATACCCCTTTCTTGTCGGCCTTGAAGGTGACTGATGCGATCTCCTTGGGTGAAACCCCGAAATTGATGTCGTGCTGGGTCAGGCAGAAGCCGTGGGAGAGATCCTCTACGCCGTCCATGTTGGTTACTACAACGGTGACGGTATTACCCAGTGGCACATTGAACTTGGGGAGAGAGAATGCAGGCGCGATGCTTACCATGAAGACGTAGGTGTGGTTGCCATCGTGAATAACATTGGCGGCAGCTTGTAGCGTAACGCCGTGCTTTTTGGCCAGTGCGCGCTCAAATTCAAAGCGTGGGTCATCCTGTGACCACACCTTTTTGGGGCGGATCAGGTCGCGGGTAACAATGAGTGCGTCATGTGGCTCTGCGTGAGCAGCCCCTTCATGCACCATCTTCATCTTTTTGCCAGAGATGTTGAACAGCTGCTCATTCTCTGCGCGGAAAGGTCCAACTGGCAGGAAGCGATCCTTGGAGAATTTGCACAGTGCAATCATCCAGTTGCCGTCGGCATCTTTGGTCTCACTCATGGAGGCGTTGATGTGGCCGATCTGATAGTGTACGTCAACCTTTTCGATTACCGGGTTTTCACCGGCAATCGCTTTGGCGATGTTCCACTTGGTGACGACAGAGTCGAGGAAGATGGAGGTGTAGGCATTGCCTCTGTTATCGAAGGCGGTATGCAGCGGGCCAAGGCCAACCTCTGGCTCGGCAATGACGCAGTCGCGTGGTTTGATCTTGCCTGCGAAGGCATCATCCACCTTACTCAGCTCAACAACAGATACGGTGGGTGAGAGCTTGCCGGAGCAGACGGCATATTTGCCGGTTGGATCAACGTTGACGCCGTGCGGGCTTTTGGGAACAGGGATGTAGAGGGTGTACTCTGAGTCACCCCGGCCATCCAGTACAGGCACATCGGAGTCGCCAATCTTGATCCCTTTGCCTGCTTTGATTGCAGCCTCGATGCGCTCCAGGTTGAAGACGACCAGCCAATCGCGATCCTTGGCCATCATTTCAGGCAGCGTTACCCCCTCTTCAGAGTTGTAGCAGCAAGCCATGGAGTACTTGCCTTCGTAATCGGTGGCGCAGAGATCGAGGTTGCCATCGACCATGATCTGCCAGCGCACCTCCATGCTCTCGGCATCGACGCAGCTGTGCAGGCAGCCATATTTTGTCGGGTCTTCCAGGTCACGGCCATCATTGGGCAGCGGGATGCGGAACTCAGAGTTGCAGTAGACGGCATCGATTTTATGGCGTGAAGGGAAGATTCCGTGGGTGCCTGCGGAGTTCGGAATGTCGATGATCCTGTCGGTTACCATCATGTCCAGGCGGATACGTGCCAGACGAGCCTGGGACTTGTCGTTTACAAAGCCGTACTTGCCGTCATAGGTGCCATCTTTATAGGAGAGGTGAAAATGGTGGGTGTCACCGGAGATCCGGCCTTTCATCAGGCTCTTGCTGAAGTTGGTTGTGCCCCAGCCGTAGGCTGCATCCCAGTTGAAGACGGGGATGCGCTTCAGCTCTCTACCGGAAGGTATACCAATAATCCGGACTTCACCGGATTGACCGCCAGACCAGAAACCGTAGTACTCATCCAGCTCGCCCGGGCCAACATGCTCTTTAGGGCCAGACTTCGAGCTGGCTTGTGCATCTGTGGCTGTGCCAAAGGGCAGGATGCCCATCGAAACGGCACCGGCTCCAGCCAGCCCGGTTGCAGCGGTCTTAAAAAATGCTCTGCGTGAAGGCTCTGCTTCGCTGGTTTTGATTTCGTCCTTATGGTCGTCTTTTTTCTCGGTCATGGTAACCTCGGTTTGTTAATATTCATTCAAAGGGGTGCCCGGCAGTGTAACTTGCTGGATATAAATCAATCGGTAAATCATTAATAACAGTGCCAAGGCCTGCATTAATGGCTATGCTGTGCATGTTGTTCAAGTTGTGCGAACAGCCTTAGTGCCAGAGCTTGGGATACCCTTGCTGTCTCTCTGGGTAATTGCCGGACTCCCGGCTCTCTACAGTCACTTAATGCAAGTTCGCGTGGGTACGCATGCATGCTAATACGGCACCCTATTACATCGTTTGACCTGCGTCAAATTGCCGCAGCCAAAATGGTTGGTTGATGTGCCGGGGAGTCCATGCGATGGGGGAGGAGACAATGCAGGCCACTCTGGTAATTGATCAAGGCTCCCATGCATCACGAGCCATACTCTACGCTGCATCGGGAGAGCTGATTGATCAGGTTGAGGTGCCCATTGATCTTGTTCGAATTGATCATGAGCGGGTTGAACAAGATCCCCGGCAGATCCTGGAATCAATCCAGCATGCCACCGCTACACTTCTGGCGAGAAACCGGATGCCTGTCGGGCGGGCAGCTTTGGCAACACAGCGATCTACGGTTCTTGCCTGGGACAAAAACAGTGGCCGAGCATTAAGTCCGGCATTGAGTTGGCAGGACAGGCGCGCATCAGATGATCTGACGCAGTTTAAGTCAGAAGAGGCGGAGATTACCCGTATTACTGGACTGCCCCTCTCGCCACATTACGGTGCCGGCAAGCTGCGCTGGCTGTTGCACAACCATGAAGCGGTTCAGGATGCACTTAAACGTGGCTCACTCTGTCTTGGGCCGTTAGTGAGCTACATCCTGTGCCACCTGCTTTCAGGTGCGCCGCACCGGGTGGATCACAGCAATGCACATCGAACCCTGCTGTTTGATCTTGCCGCGCTTGCCTGGTCGAAATCGCTCCTTCAACGGTTTGAAATCCCGGCTGACTGCCTGCCCCGTCCACAACCTGTGCAGGGTGAATGGGGTAGGCTCAATGGGCGTGCTATCCCGTTAACAGCCGTATGCGGTGACCAGAATGCTGCGCTGTTTGCACAGGGTGAGGTGCCCAGGAATACAGCGGTGGTTAATCTCGGCACTGGTGCCTTTGTTTTGATGCCGATCAATGCCATGACGCATCACCCAATGAGATTGCTGCAAGGGGTAGCAAAAAGTGACGGAAAAAATTGCCTCTATCTAATAGAAGGCACAGTAAATGGTGCGGGGTCAGCCCTGACCTGGGCACAACAGCAGTGGCCGGTGGACAACCTGTTTGGCAGCCTGGATGACTGGCTTGCGCAAATTCAATCACCGCCAATTTTTATCAATACAGTGGGAGGGTTGGGTTCCCCCTGGTGGAAGGCCGGTTGCGCCCCCTGTTTTGTCGATCATGCAGCTGCATCTGTCGAAAATTATTACGTGTCTATAATTGAAAGTATCGTCTTTCTGCTGCAGTGCAATCTGGAACGGCTACAGCAGATAAATTGCTTAACCACACTGCATCTGGGAGGTGGCCTCTCACGGCTGGATGGACTCTGCCAACGGCTGGCTGATCTCAGTGGTTTACAGGTTGTCAGATTTCAAGAGCTGGAGAGCACGGCCAGAGGGGCGGCATGGCTGGCGATGGGCGCTCCTGAAAAATGGTTGAAACCGGTGATAGACAGAAATTTCACACCAGATAAAAACAGCGCATTGCAAAAAAGATATGAGAGATTCAGCACTGAAATCAAAGCGCTTTGTGATGGCTGATCCGTTATGAAAATGCCGGCACTGGTTGCCCACAGAGGGCAGATGGAGAACTACCCGGAAAACAGCCTGCCAGCTCTTGAGGCGGCACTACAATGTGGTGCGCACAATGTTGAATTTGATGTACAGAGTACGGCCGATGGCGTATTGGTTGTGTTTCATGATGTTGAGTTGGAGCGTGTAACAGGTGTTGCAGGCAACCTCTTTGAAATGCCGTTCGAAGTGCTTAAAACCATCCGTGTGAGCGAACCAGGCCGGTTTCCAAAAAATGCTTTTAGTGAGCCTGTTCCAACACTAAACAATGTTGTTAATCTGTTGCTGCGTTATCCCGATGCAACGGCCTTTGTAGAGATAAAGAACGAGAGTGTTGACCGGTTTGGTGTTGATACGACCTGTAAACAACTATTGAAGGAGATTGAGCCGATAGCGCAGCAGGCCGTGGTGATCTCTTTTCACAAAGAGGCGATTCAATATGTAAGAGATAACAGCGTATTAAAAACCGGCTATGTACTGGAGAAATATGATCTGCAACACCATGGTTTTGCGCAGCAGCTAAGGCCAGATTATTTGATTGTGAATCATACAAAACTGATTAAAGATGAGGCGCCATGGGCAGGTGACTGGGAGTGGATGCTGTATGATATTACAGATCCAAAACTTTGTTGTGAATATGCAAATCATGTCGCGCTAATAGAGACACGGGATATCTGTAGCATGCTGAAACATCCACTGTTTGCTCAAAAGCCATGAGTGTGCCCTACGACATCCTTATTATTGGTGGAGGCATACAGGGTGCAGGCTGTGCGCAAGCGGCTGCTGCTGCCGGGTACAGGGTTGCAGTGCTGGAAAAATATGACCGCCCGGGCCTGGGTACCTCATGCAAATCCAGCAAGCTGATTCATGGTGGGTTGCGCTACCTGGAGACAGCACAGATCAAATTGGTGCATGAGTGCCTCTCTGAACGTGGCTTGCTGTTACGCAATGCCCCCCATCTGGTAAAACTGGAACCCTTTTATATACCTGTATATAAAGACAGTAAACGTAAACCGTGGATGATTTGGCTTGGTCTTGCGTTATATGCGTTGCTCAGCAGAAAATGGTTCAGCAAAATCCCAAGGAAAAAATGGGGTGAACTGGATGGCCTCAATACAAAGGATCTGCTTGTTGTCTATAGATACCATGATGGGCAGACAGATGACCAGCGTCTGACTGAATCAGTCATGTGCTCTGCGCAGCAGCTTGGGGCTGAATTTATATCCAGCGCGGAGCTGATCTCTGCACAATGCGGTGCAGAGTTATGTGAGGCACTGTATAGACAGGGTGATGAGCAAAAGCGGATTTCGGCAAAAATCATTATTAATGCAGCTGGGCCATGGGCTAATCTGGTGTTGCAAAGAATCACCCCCAGGCCACCGCAGGTCGACATGGATCTGGTGTTGGGAACCCACATTATTGTTCCCGGATCACTTGAGCATGGCATGTATTACATGGAAGCCCCACAGGACCAAAGAGCAGTCTTTGTTCTCTCCTGGTCGGATGGTATTTTGGTTGGCACAACAGAGACAGCGTTTCATGGTTCGCCGGATCAGGTGGAGCCGCCAGAATCAGATATTGAGTATTTGATTGAGGTCTACAACCACTATTTTCAAAATACCATCTGCCGCTCGGATGTTAAGCGAGCCTTTGCCGGATTGCGTGTCCTGCCGACAGGTGGTGATGCCTTTAGCCGATCAAGGGATATCATGATTCACAGTGATGCCACAAATCCCCAGGTAGTTACGGTCTATGGCGGAAAGCTAACGGCCTACCGGGCAACAGGTGAGCGGGTGATCAAACTTGTAAAACCGCGGTTGCCAGAGCGAGCACAGCGGGCTGACGTTAAACACCTGCGCCTGCCATAGCAGTTGTTTGGTCTCTCAAATGGCGCACCGTATACGCTTTTCACTGAATATATCCCCTGAAGCATTTCTTCGCTACTATCAGGGGGCGGCCTCAGTGGTTGTCGTGCAGGCAGATGATGGCCTCCGGGTACAAATCCCTGCCAACAGCCTGCGTTCTTTTGTGAGTCAACAAGGTATTGTGGGCCGATTCGAGCTTGAGTTGGATCAGAACAGTAAACTGATCAATCTGAAAAAGCTGGATACCTGATGAAACCGAACGTCCCGGTGCCCAACTGCTCACAGTAAAACTTCTCTGCTTAATACGCTTGAAAGCCCCCTGTTCAATTGTGGATATATCGCTGTAAACAGACATGATTTAGATCATATTGATGATCTGGGATTGGCCAATCTTCAAAAGTGGTAAATCATTTTATTATCAGCTGGTTGCCAACGTTTAGTGGCAGCAGATGACATGATGCCAGCTGTTAACCTCGCTATCGAGTTTAATTCCTAAAGATTGTTCTTCCTCCGCCGTTAAAATATCTGCAAGGGTACTGAGTTCAGAGGTAAGGCAGGGTTTATATAAGCCTGCATATCTGCTCCGCAGAAGGCCTTATGCGTGAAAGCTGGGTGATTGAGTGTTGCCCAATGTTGGAGAAAACCTACTAAATTTTCAGGAGAAATGAGAATGGCAAGCATATTAGCCGTAGATGACTCTGCTTCCATGCTCCAGATGGTGGCATTTACTTTGAAGGGTGCTGGCTATGATGTAGTGGAGGCGACAGATGGGCAGTATGCACTGGATATCGCAAAAAAACGTGGAGTCGACTTGGTGATAACGGATGTAAATATGCCCAGGATGGATGGGATTACCCTGATAGGGGAGCTGCGCAAGCTGCCAAATTATAAATTTACACCGCTGCTGATGTTGACCACAGAATCAAGCCCTGAAAAGAAACAACAGGGAAGAGCAGCCGGGGCAACAGGCTGGATTGTTAAGCCTTTTAATCCAGAGCAGTTACTAAATACAGTAAAAAAAGTGCTCGGTTAAAGAGTTAATGGCTGAATCCGTGATCTGACCGGGGAGAGGAATGATGACCATAGACATGGCGCAATTTCATCAGGTTTTTTTTGATGAGAGCTTTGAAGGGCTAGACATTATGGAATCGGGGCTGCTGGAGATGGATCCAGGTAGTGCCGACCCTGAGCAGATCAACTCAATATTCCGGGCAGCCCACTCCATAAAGGGAGGGAGTGGCACTTTCGGGTTTACAAACATAGCTGATTTCACCCATGTGATGGAGACACTGCTGGATGAAATGAGGGATGGCAGGCGCCAGGTAACCACTGAGGCGGTCAACGTTCTTCTTGCATCGGTCGATGTATTACGCGAAATGCTGACAGCAACCAGTGAAGATGCCGAGGTTGATCCTGAAAGAGTAAAGGCACAAAAAGCAGAACTTGACCGGATTTTGGCAGGTGAAACTGCAGCAGCAGAGGTTGCTGAACCTGATAATGCAGAAGAGGCGCCAGCCGCAAATAAACAAACAGGCTGGCATATTACTTTTCGTCCCCACTCCCATATGATGCGTACGGGCAATGACCCATTGCGTCTGGTTCGTGAGCTGCAAGGCCTGGGTGAATTAACAGTAGAAGTGGATGTGGAATCACTTCCCCCGCTATCAGAGTATGAGCCAGAAGATTCATATCTTAGTTGGGACTTGCACCTGATGGGCGATGTCTCCAAAGAACAAATTGATGATATTTTTGATTGGGTTGAAGATGACTGTGATCTTTTGATTGACCCGATCTGTCCCGCACAAAAAGCCCCGCCTGTTGCATCCGAAATAACCAGCAAGCCAGAGCCAAAAGCAGAGATCAAGTCGGTACCCGCCCCCACTGAACGACGTGTAGGTACTGATCGTCGGGCATCAGGTCAAAAAGGGAGCGCCAAAAAAACAGCATCCAGTGGTGGAACAAGCTCGATACGGGTAGACATCAGCAAGATTGATGTATTGATCAACATGGTCGGCGAACTGGTTATCACCCAATCAATGCTGGGCATGCTGGGTGATGAGTTTGATATCAGCCAGATTGAGCGTTTGCGTGAGGGCCTGGCTCAACTTGAGCGGCATACGCGAGAGATGCAAGAGAGCGTCATGCAGATCAGGATGCTCCCAATCAGTTTTACATTCAGCCGTTTCCCCCGGCTAGTGCATGATTTAAGCACAAAAATGGGCAAACAGATCGAACTGAAAATGACGGGAGAGACGACAGAGGTTGATAAAACAGTCATTGAAAAAATAGGTGATCCATTGGTGCACCTTGTGCGCAACAGTTTGGATCATGGCATTGAAATGCCAGAAGACAGGGTTGCAGCAGGAAAGCCGGAAACTGGAACAGTAGAGCTTAATGCCTATCACCGTGGTGGCAACATCATTATTGAAATCAAGGATGATGGCAAAGGGCTTGATAAAGACCGTTTACTGGACAAGGCAATTGAGCGAGGCCTGGTGCCTCCTGATGCAATGCTGGGTGACCAACAGATTTATGAGTTGATTTTTACAGCTGGCTTTTCAACAGCAGAAGAGGTTAGCGATGTCTCCGGACGCGGTGTTGGCATGGATGTTGTGCGAAGAAACATCAATGAGCTGGGTGGCAATATCGAAATACATTCAGAAGCAGGTGTTGGATCGTCATTTATTATTCGTCTGCCATTAACACTGGCAATACTGGACGGACAGACAGTATCGGTCGGCAGTGAGACCTACATTGTGCCTCTGGTTTCAATCATTGAATCCATTCAGGTTAAAGAAAACATGGTAAATATGCTTGCAGGTAAAGGTGAAACCTTCAAGCTAAGAGAAGAGTATCTTCCTATTGTGCGGTTGCATGAAGTTTTAGGCGTTAAAGATGCCAAAGCAAAAGAGCTGAATGAAGGGCTGCTGGTTGTTGTTGAGGGTGAAGGACGGCGGTGTGGCCTTTTTGTAGATGACCTGCTTGGGCAACAACAAGTCGTCATTAAATCGCTTGAAGCAAATTATAGAAAGATTAGCGGGCTATCAGGCGCAACAATTTTAGGAGATGGTTCCGTCGCGTTAATTCTTGATATTCCCGGGCTTATCCGTATGGCAGGTAATGTGTCCGTAGCTTTTAATCAGGCTCCTAGAAAGAGTGCATAAACAGTTGTTCTATTAATCAAGGTATGAGTCATGGCTGAACCACAAGTGGCAGAACTGAAAAATCTACAGAATGAAGGTTTGGCTGATGAACAAAATGCTCAGTATCTTACTTTTGAGCTTGCAGATGAGGATTATGGTGTCGATATTCTACGGGTGCAGGAGATAAGAGGGTGGGATGTAGTGACTCGGGTTCCAAATACCCCGTCATATGTAAAGGGAGTATTAAACCTGCGTGGTGCAATTGTTCCCATTTTTGATCTGCGTGAGCGTTTTGATCTGTCGAGCCAGGAGTACACCAAAGATACAGTAGTAATCGTATTGCGTGTTAATGGTGAGACAGGCAGGCGCATAATGGGCATTATTGTCGATGCTGTTTCAGATGTATTAAATGCCAATAGCAGCGGGCTTGCAAATGCCCCGGATTTCGGTAGTCGAGTGGCTACTGAATTTATCGCAGGTCTTGTCTCTGCCGGGGACAAGATGGTGATGCTTCTGGATGTGGATAAATTGCTTGGTCAGGATCAGGAGAGTGAGCAGGAACTGACGGCAGCAAAATAGATTGATGTTTTATTGAGGCAAAGGTTATGAATTTTCTAAACAATATGAAATTGTCACAGAAGTTGCAGTTAATGGTAATGATTCCGGTTGTTGTCATGCTGGGGTTTGCAGCAGTACAGGCAACATCTGCGCTGTCATTGCGGCAGACGGCTATAAAGCTGGAAGATATGACAGCACTAGGGGTTCATACCAGCAATCTTGTGCATGAGCTACAAAAAGAGCGCGGCATGACGGCCGGATTTCTTGGCAGTAAAGGTGCCAAGTTCAGCTCAGAAATAAAAGAGCAGCGCCGTTCAACAGATGAGAAAGCAGAAATATTGGATCAGTATTTAGGCGGCTTTGACCTCTCATCAATGAGCAAAAGTTTTAAAAGCGGCCTGGATAAGGCGCTTGACCTCCTAAAACAAATTGATTTAAAGCGTGATGCAGTTGATACACAAAACATTCAATTAAATGATGCATTGGGCTACTACACAAGCATAAATGCATCCTTTCTTGGGCTGATATCAGAATTGTCAACGGTCAGCCCTGACGGTGAGCTTGCAATAATGACGGCAGCCTATGCAAATTATCTGCAAGGTAAAGAACGTGCTGGTATTGAGCGTGCTGTGCTCTCCAGCGTTTTTGCCAAAGATGATTTTGGTGATATGTTCAATAGATTTATGTCGCTTGTCACAACACAAACAATTTACACCAATGTTTTTCTCTCTCTGGCAACCAAGGAAGCAACTGACCTTTATCGGCAGACAATGGCAGGTGAATATATTGATGAGACTGAGAGGATGCGCAAGGTTGCAATAGAAAATGCAACAACGGGTGATTTTGGTATTGATTCAGTTTACTGGTTCAAAAAGCAAACTGGCAAAATCAATCTATTGAAAAAGGTTGAAGATGGCCTTGCCGCAGGGTTGATTGAGAAGGCAGAAGCACTAGACAAGAGTGCAACAAGTGATCTTATTCTCAGCCTCATTCTAGCGGTAGTTGGCTTCCTGGTGGCAGTTATCTTGGGTACGGCCATTGGTCGTGGCATCCGGGCACAGATGGGTGGCGAGCCGGGAGAGATTGCAGAAATTGCCAATAATATTGCAAATGGTGAGCTGAGTTTAGATATAGACAGCAATGCAGAACACGTAGGGGCTTATGCAGCAATGGTAAAAATGCAACGCAGGCTTGCGGATGTGATTGAAAATGATATTCAGTCCATTGTAGATTCGGCGCGAAATGGTGATCTAAGCCAGCGTGTTCCACTCGAAGGGAAGGAGGGTTTTTATGCAAAACTGAGTGGGGGTGTTAATGACCTGCTGGAGGTGAGTGAGAGTGTAGTTGATGATACCGTTCGTGTATTTGGTGCCTTGGCGCAGGGTGATTTAAGCGAGTCAATTACAAACGACTACAATGGATCTTTCAATCAACTTAAACAAGATGCCAATGCCACAATCAATAAGATCAGAGAGGTGATTGAGAATGATATTCAGGCCATGGTAAACAGCGTGCGTGCAGGTGATGTAGATCGCCGGATAAATATAGATGACAAGCAGGGGTTTTTCCGTGAACTGAGTGTTGGCATTAATGACCTGACCGAAACATTGAGCCTGGTGTTTAATGATCTTGCCGGTGTAATGGCTGCATTGGCCAAAGGGGATTTAACAGAAAGTATGACGGGCGAATACCAAGGCATGTTTGCTGAGGTTAAAAATGATGTCAATGGAACGCGTGAAAACCTGGCGGATATCATTTCGCAATTGCGTGAATCTGCTGATCTGATCAATACTGCAGCAGAAGAGATTTCAGCAGGTAATAACAGTCTTTCAGAACGCACGGAACAACAAGCCAGTGCACTGGAAGAGACTGCGTCAAGCATGGAACAGCTGACAAGTACAGTAAGGAACAATGCCGATAATGCACATCAGGCCAACCAGGTGGCAATAACCGCCAGGCAGACAGCTGAACATGGGGGCGATGTGGTAGGCAAAGCCGTAGTCGCCATGGAAGATATCAATGTAGCCAGTAACAAGATTGCAGAAATCATTGGGGTTATTGATGAGATTGCCTTCCAGACCAATCTGCTCGCATTGAATGCGTCGGTTGAAGCAGCAAGGGCAGGCGAGCAGGGCCGAGGATTTGCAGTGGTTGCGACAGAGGTTAGAAACCTTGCTGGCCGGAGCGCAACGGCAGCAAAAGAGATCAAAGAGCTCATCCAGGATAGTGGAGAGAAGGTAAGAGTTGGTGCTGAGCTGGTAAATAGCTCTGGTGATACGCTTGAGGAGATTGTGGGTGCTGTTAAAAAAGTAGGTGACATCATTTCGGAGATCACAGCAGCAAGTCAGGAGCAGTCAGCAGGTATTGATCAGATCAATCAGGCAGTGACCAGCATGGATGAACTGACCCAGCAAAATGCAGCATTAGCGGAAGAGACGTCAGCGGCATCAGCCTCCATGACGGATAAAGCGCGGGAGATGAATGAGATGATGAACTTTTTTAGTGTGCCGGGCGGGGTTGCTGCCCCGGCAGCCAGACGGCAACCCCCTCCCTCCAAGGCCGTTACCAGTCCGGCTCAGGCACCCAAGCCAGCATCAAAAGCCGCATCAACCGTAACCTCGGTGAGCAGCGATGATAATGGCGGTGAATGGGCTGAATTTTAAGTGGTTGTGTTTCCATTGTTATGGTTAACACAGCGTGTGAAGGAGGCAGGAGATGAGTGATGCAATGGCTGTTGATGATGCTTCAAACCTTGAAGAGCAGGCGAGTCAATATCTGAGCTTCGAGCTTGCAGGTGAAATCTATGGTGTTGATATCCTGAAGGTGCGTGAGATTAAAGGCTGGGAAGAGGTGCGCCCGTTACCGGATATGCCCGACTACATAAAAGGCGTGCTGGATCTGCGCGGCGTCATTGTGCCCATTGTTGATCTTCGTATTCGTTTTCAGTTGGCAAGCTGTGAATATACACCGACAACGGTCATCATCGTATTATCAGTAGAGCATGAAGAGCAGCAACATGTGGTTGGTGTCGTGGTTGATGGTGTCTCTGACGTGCTTGATGTATTGCCGAATAACGTACGTGAAGCGCCCAATCTAGGGGGTGCAATAAGCCAGTATTACATCAGGGGAATGATAACGATAGAGGATAGAATGGTCATTCTGCTGGATGTTAATAAATTGCTTAATCTGCAAGAGATGGGGCTCTCTGAAACACTGGGTAAATGCACAGAAAGCGGATAAGGGACGATGAGAATAATTGCGGTAATCAATCAAAAAGGTGGGGTCGGCAAAACCACAATTACCGCAAATCTAGGCCATGCCCTTCAGATTGCAGGGTACCGAGTCATGCTGATTGATATGGATCCCCAAGCGCAATTGACGACAAGCCTGGGCATATTCCGGCTGCCAAAAAAAGGGATTGACAGGGTATTGCTTGATCAAATGCTGCTGAAAACAGTAGAGATACATACAAGGGAGAATATAGTGCTAGTGCCAGCAGGGAGTCAATTGATGGAGGTAGAGCACCTCAATAATGGTGGTGTAAGCCGGGCTACATTACTGGATGCTGCACTTCAGCAACAAAATCCACAGCAAGATTTTATACTGATAGATTGTCCACCTGCCTCCGGCCTTCTCTCTGCAAATGCAATCATGGCGGCAGATGAGGTGCTGATACCTGTAAGTGGTGACTACCTCTCACTCAATGGTGTGGCGCATCTGCTGACCACATTGAAAAAATTTGAAACCTTACGCTTGGCCACACTTCAGCGATGGGTCGTTATGAGCCGGTTTCATTCCCGGCGGCGGCTGTCCAAAGAGGTACGCAGCAAACTGATTGGCCATTTTCCAGACAGGGTGCTGAAGACTGAAATCAAAGAGGCGGCAGCACTGGCAGAGTGTCCGGCAGCTGGAAGAACAATTTTTGAATTCCGAAGGACAAGCAGCGCGGCACAAGGCTTCACGCAGCTTGCCCAGGATCTGGTTGAAAGGAGAACCCACTAATGGCCAAACAAAATAAAACTGCAACGACCAAAAAAAAGTGCACGCCCAAAAAAGTCATTAAACATGACCCACTCTCAATGTCGGAAGAGCCACATAATGAGGGGGGCGTAATAACAGAGTCTGCAACTAGTGAGAGTGAAGAAACTTCTGAAGCAGCAGCAAGCAAACAAAGCAGTAATGCCATTGATTTAGGGTGCTCTCTTGTTATTAGCGATGTAGAGGCTAGCCGATGTGCCTTGCTAGAGACGTTGCAAAGTGGTAGCGATCTTATTATCGATGGCGCTGAAATAGAGCAGATTGATGGTGCAGGGCTGCAGCTGCTTGCAACCTGTATTCTGGAGGCTGAAAAAACGCATGTTGCGTTTAAATGGTGTGGTGCCTCATCAGCATTGTGCAATGCTGCATCTCAACTTGGATTAACAGAAATATTGCAGCTAAATGATATATGCCAGACTGCGTAATCTGGCCCTGCATAGGGCATGGAGAACAATGCATTATCTGCCAACAAAAAAATTTAAAAGGAATGTTTGTAATAATTCTGAGCGGTTTTAGAGGATATGAATGTGGCGCCACAAAATAGGGAATTCGCATTTACGAAAAAAGACTTTGATTTTTTGCGTAAAATCTCAAATGCTCGTACAGGCATTGTCGTTACTGATGATAAATTTGATATGTTTTATGCGCGGCTGTCCAGGCGTGTGCGTAAACTTGGTTTTAGCAGCTTCAGTCAGTATTGTGATTTTGTTGCCAGCGACAGAGCAGGTGATGAGATACTTGAGCTTATCAACGCAGTTACAACAAACCTGACTGCCTTTTTTAGAGAGAATCACCACTTTGAGTTCCTAAGTAAAACAGTGCTCCCAAAGCTGTTAAAGGAAAACAGAGATGAAAAAAAAATACGGATATGGTCTGCAGGGTGCTCAACAGGAGAAGAGCCATACTCACTGGCCATAACGCTAAAAGAGAGTTTACCTGCAAACCTGCACTGGGATATAGAGATACTAGCTACAGATATTGACTCAAATGTTCTGGCGAAAGCATCCAAAGGTATCTATACAGAAGATAGAGTAAAGGACATGAACAGCAAAACATTACGCAGCTGGTTTATGAAAGGAAAAGGTTCAAATGCAGGGTCTGTTAGAGTAAAGCCAGAAGTCAGGTCACTGATTAATTTTGGGCAACTAAATCTAATGGAAAACTGGAGTGCTGGTGATATAAAAGATGTAATATTTTGCCGAAATGTAGTCATCTATTTTGATCGTGAATCAAAAACCAGGCTGGTAAACCGTTATGCAGACAACCTGAAAGATGGTGGTTATCTTTTTATCGGACATTCTGAATCGTTATATAAAATAACAGACCGTTTTGAGCTTATAGGCAATACTATTTATCAAAAGGTAAGGTAGAGTCAAGTAATGACAATTCTGAAAAAAACGGAGTTTCCACCACCTATTAACGGGTTTGAGGATATTAGCCGCTATTGGGATAAGCAGCGCAAAATTATCGCTGCTAAAATATTGCCTGGCGAATACTACGTTACAAATCAAAACGAGATGATCTGCACAGTTCTTGGATCATGTGTCTCTGCATGTGTACGTGATAGAAGAACAGGCATTGGCGGCATGAATCACTTTATGTTGCCTATATCGGAAGATGGAAACTGGGGTGGTTCAGACAGTGTTATCAGCACCGCAACACGATATGGCAACTATGCAATGGAGCATATGATTAATGATATCCTTACTCATGGAGGACTCCGTTGTAACCTTGAGGTAAAGGTGTTTGGTGGTGGCAAAATAATGTCGAGTATGACGGACGTTGGAAACAAAAATATTAAATTTGTACAGGATTATCTTGCACAGGAAAGATTAAAGGTCACGGGAGAAGATTTGGGTGACATCTATCCAAGAAAGGTATTATATTTTCCTGCAACTGGACGAGTCTTGATGAAGAAACTAAAGGATCTGCATAATGATACTATTGTTAAACGTGAAAAAGCATATCAGCACACACTTGACCAAAAACCGGTGGAGGGTGAGATCGAGCTATTTTAATATAAATCAAACGGTAACGTAACTTTCGCCACCCCTGAAAAAATGCCTGTAAGTGTTCAGGGATGAGCTGAATGGTTACGCGGTAACAAACGTAAATCTGAGCTATTAAATATGATTAAAGTTCTGATAATTGATGATTCAGCACTGGTACGGCAACTGCTGACTGAAATCCTTGATAAAGCGCCGGGTATAAAAGTGGTTGGTACGGCTGTTGACCCTTATGCTGCGCGTGAAAAAATCAAAAAATTAAGCCCTGATGTGCTAACGCTTGATATTGAAATGCCGCGTATGGATGGCATTACCTTCCTGGGTAATTTAATGCGTCTGCGCCCAATGCCCGTCGTCATGATCTCTACCCTGACTGAAGCGGGTGCAGATGTTACTTTACAGGCACTGGAGCTAGGGGCGGTTGATTTTGTATCAAAACCAAAGATGGATGTTGCTCAGGGACTGGATGAATATGCAGATGATATCGTTGCAAAAGTAAAGGCCGCAGCGGGTGCCCGTGTGCGTACAATGCAAAGTTTGCCCAAAAAGGTAGAGGGGAGACATTCGGCGGATGCCATATTGTCAAAGCAGGCCAAGAGCAGGCACTTTCGTACAACGGATAAAATCATAGGTATTGGCTCCTCCACAGGTGGAACAGAGGCAATAAAAAGTGTTTTGGTCGGATTGCCTCCAGATATGCCAGGCATCGTTATCTGCCAACATATTCCAGCTGCATTCAGCAAGCCATTTGCAAACCGGGTAAACGCAATGTGTAAAGTAGCTGTCTCGGAGGCGGTTGACGGCCAGCAGATTCTTTCTGGACATGTCTATATAGCACCGGGGGATCAACACCTGCTGGTTAAACGAGATGGCGCCCGGTATGTATGTGCGCTCAATGATGGGCCGCCGGTTAATCGGCACAAACCATCAGTTGATGTGCTGTTTAGATCATTAGCACAGAATGCAGGTTCAAATGCGATAGGTATTATGCTAACAGGAATGGGAGCAGATGGTGCAGAGGGGATGGGTGAGATGAAAGAAGCTGGAGCACCCATTGTTGTGCAAGATGAAAAAAGCAGTGTGGTTTGGGGCATGCCTGGCGAGGTTGTCAAACGTGGGTTTGCCGATGAAATATTGCCACTGCATAAAATTGCGCGCAAGTTGATGTCACTGGCCAGACGGTAGAGGCGAGAGGTGGTGGATTTAAGTTTTTAAACAACTTTCCGATAATAAGCCTATAAAAAGCAATTGCAGAGGCTGTAAATGAAAATTCTGAATGCAGCATATTTGAAGAAGTATCGACTTCCATTGATAGCCAGTGTTGCTGTATTGTTGGTGTCTGGACTAATTCTTTCTCCTGCCGCTGCATTGAGTGGTCTGCTGGTGCTCTGTTTTTGGATTATTATGACTATACGTTCAGAACAGCCAGATGCTGCATTTAAACAGCTTTGCTTTAAGAACAAAGCGGAGCGGGAGAGTTTGGATAATGCTGTTCGCGGGCTGGTTCTTGGTTTGGATGCAGGATTTACGGGCGTAGCGCATCAAATGCGGGGTGAGCTGACCTCTATTCGAAACCTGGTTTCCGATGCAGTAAAGACATTGCAACAGAGTTTTGAAGGATTAAGCCAGCAGGTTAACATGCAACAAGCCATTGTGAATGAGCTGGTTAGCGGAATGAAGGGCACGGAAGATGGGCAGAGCAACAAAGGTTCATTTACTGCATTTACAGAGCATACCGATGAAGTACTGCGCTATTTCATTGATTATGTGGTTAACCTCAGTGCAGGCAGCATGAACATGGTTGGGCAAATAGATGATATGTCTGACCGTATGGATGAGGTTGATAACCTGTTGGATGATGTGAAAGCCATTGCAGACCAGACAAATCTTCTGGCGTTAAATGCAGCAATTGAGGCGGCAAGAGCAGGCGACTCAGGTCGGGGCTTTGCGGTGGTTGCAGACGAGGTGCGTAAGCTGTCGCAAAGATCTGCCCGATTTAATGAAGAGATTCGCACAGTGCTGGCTGCCGCGCAGGAAAATGTCAATGATGCACGTGCTACAGTTGGAGAGCTGGCATCAAAAGACATGAACTTTGCGCTTAAATCAAAATCCCGCGTGGATGAAATGATGAAGCATATCAGTACGGTAAATAAAAAAACCGAGGCACATATCGCTGAAATATCTGATATAACCAGCTGCATTGACAGTCATGTTGGGGATGCGGTGCGTTCGCTGCAATTTGAGGATATTGTTGGGCAATTAACCGAATTTACCAGCGGCCATTTAGGGTGCGTAGAAAGCATGATTCAGAGCATTGATGAGGGTATTAAGGATTTGCTCCTGAGTTCAGATGATGGGATCGATGCTTATATCAAGGGACTGGAAGATGTATGCAAGCGGGTTGCTGCACTGGATGAGGCAACACGAGTCAAGCTGCATAACCCGGTTTCACAGAAAAATATGAGCGAGGGTGAAGTTGAGCTTTTTTAAGCAGCACTTGGCTGGGAGTGTACTATGGGCATCAGCTCAAAATTTATAGAACATGAAAAAAAATTGACAATCGTATTGGGTGACCGGTTTGATTTCTCATGCCACAGCGAGTTTCGTGATACATACTGCTCGCTTGACCCCGATCAACTTGAGATTACAATTGACTTTGCAAAAACTGAATATATTGACAGTGCTGCGCTAGGCATGCTGCTGGTACTGAGAGAGCGTGCCGGCGGTGATGGTGCTAAAATCATTTTGAGATCATGCCGGCCATCTGTACAGCAGATTATGGATATCACCCATTTGGACAGGCTTTTTAAATTTAGTAACTAAGGTGACAGTATGAGTGTTAAAACCACAGTATCATCAGACAAAAGTGAAGTAACTATTCATCTGACGGGGCGCTTTGATTTTTCCACTCACCGGGATTTCGTTGGCGCATACAAAGAGTACCCTAAAGGAGAGGTCGCTTTTATCGTGGATCTTAAAGGGGCTGATTATATAGACAGCTCCGCAATGGGGATGCTGTTACAGCTTCGGGAGTATAGCAAAAGCAACAAGGATGTTCGCCTCATTAATGGCAACGATGGCATTCGTGAAATCCTGCGTATTGCAAATTTTGACAAGCTGTTTTCCATAGCGTAAGCAATGCCTCCAGCATGGCTTTAATCCCAAGGCTGAATTTGACGCAGTTATACAGTTAATTTAATCTGGCAAAATCTTTGTCGATCAGGATTGCGCCATGAATCTTCAGCCCGTCGTACTTTCCGGTGGATCCGGAACCCGCCTTTGGCCGCTATCGCGAGGGGCCTACCCCAAACAGTTCTTGCCTCTTTCAGGCCCTCATTCGCTATTTCAATCGACACTGTTGAGGCTTACAGCACTTGAGCAGGAGCACCCAGAGTCAGGGATTATGCTTGCTGATACCGTTGTGGTCTGTAACGAGGCTCATCGCTTTTTGGTTGCTGAGCAGTTCCGGTTGCTGGATCACTCTCCCGCCTCAATTATGCTTGAGCCTGCAGGGCGCAACACGGCCCCGGCATTAACGATTGCCGCCATG